>MDTP02000122.1 GCA_001714685.2 Methanosarcina sp. Ant1
GTTTGAGTAAGTAAAAATAAGAGAAATGAAAAAACAGTAATGGACGACGCATAGGATTTCTTAACCGATGACCAATGGATTGTATTTCATTTGTATTCGGTTAAGAGATAAAATGCATGAAAGTGTTATTTTTTATGCTAAAATCTCAACATTCAAGTCGGAAAATCACTATACGTGGTATTCGAAGTTGTGCATAAAATTCGTTAACCGATGACAAATGGATTGTATTTATATTATTTGTTTTTAATATTTTATGTCGGATATAATATATAGCACTTATAACGTATATGCCATTGATAATTAAATGTCCTAAAAAATAACACCAAGTAAAAAAGAGCCAGTTAGTACCATAATTTCTCCTAGCATTTTGCGCCTGATAGACCAAGCTCGGAGTCAGGTGCCACTAGTACTGCTATTGATACTCTTATACTCAAAGCATATGGAGAAAATTAATGACGGTCAGATATTTGATATACCTCGCAGCTCAGGAAATTCCTGTGGACAAGGAATTGTATTATAAATTTGATCGACACAGAGGATATCGCTCACATGCGCAAACAATGCGGGATATAATGTGCACCGCGTTGGGTGTGCAACTGAGCAAGATAGATCTCAGTTATGGTCATATTCAAAAAATAAATACAATGATTGAACTGACGCTCGAAAAGGAAAGAAGTAAACGCGGGATATCAAAAAGAGAAACGGTCAGGCAGCTTGTCAGTGAACAGTTGAGTGAAGTAAATTGAACAAGAGGTTAAATTCTGAGTATTTTTAATTTTTCTGGTTTGGTTTCATTTTCGGTCTTGAGGGCGAGTTATTGAAAACTATAAGATCAGAATCTCTCTACATTTTTTCAAAAAATGGGGGAAAACTCGTTTATTCACATTTGATCAACGACTCACGGACATAACCTGATATGTATCTCAAAAGGAATTCGATACCATGGCGAATGTTAATGTTAAGCGAATTTCGAAAGATAAGTTACAACGGGAAGTCTAAGATAGTGTCGTTTCTGGTTGGACACTTAAACGCCATAAAGAAAATGTAGCTATTTTGACTAAGTATACACCGTAAAATAACTTAAGTACATTATTACACTGTACTTAACTATTTTCATAAGCAGCTCCAACGATTTTGTTCCAAATAATTATGTGTTGCTGAAATTATTTCATAACGAGCCCTAAGCCTGGTGGATGGGTTTCTGAGGCTGGTCATATATTTATATTCTTGCTAACTGCTTGGTTGACTATTTTTATTGGTAATTTTTTATGCTTTATATTGCCGATTTACTTCCGGTAGCGAATTGCGGACTAAAGCTGAAAATTAAATTAGATGTTGTTGGGTAGTTTGTGATATGTCCGTGTAATACTCATATCCGGTGGATTTGTCTCGCATGTGCGGCAATCTGCGTAGCAACAAACACAGACTGGATATAGTCTTGCCAATAGTAACTTGTAACCGAGGTAACAAGAAGGACTCCTGGCTCTAGGACACGAAATAATTGTATTTTTAAAATATCCCAGGGTACTCATAGGGTCGCAGTAGATACATATCTGGTTGCGCCTGGTTTGTTGCTGTCTGTTAAGGGTATTTGGTGTTCTCATTCCGGGCAATGACTCCAAGTGGTAGCAGGCATCGTTTTATTGGATGCTGATTCTGTTTTCAGGAAATAGAGTACAGTTAAGGCATTTATACTGTCGGATCCCTTTGTGTGATTTTGCAGATTGCACATTGCAGATTACATGTTGAAGATTGAAAAGTAAATTTTGTTTATAAAAGTAGTTGGATGTACTGCGAAAAGCTTACTTATTTAAAATATGGAAACTTGTTCCCGAAATTTTTATGCTACCAACGAGTTAAAGTCCTGTATGTTAATTGATCGTCATACAACAAGAGCAATTAAAAAAGAATAGAAAAAGGGATAACTTTGAAATGGAAAGGGGAGAAGATAAAAGATGCCCGAAACGAGATATGCAGAGTCTGATCTTGCAGGTTACATTTGAAATGGGGAGTTAATAGATATGAGTACTTTAGAAGCTATGAAAATAGAAATACTTAAGCATCTATATGAAAAGGGGACGTTTGATATAAACGTAGGGTGGGAAAAGCAATCAAAACTGGATAAAAATGCAGTCGAGGAATTATATCGCGCTAAACTTGTGGACAAAAGCGTTTCGCAGGAATTTGTACGCCTGTCAGAACGCGGCGTAGGCGCGGTGCTATTCGGGCTGCAAAATGCAGACAAAATTTTTGATCTGCTATGAGGGGAGTTGATAGCATGAAAATTGTGTTCACAATAGAAGAATACGCAGTTTAAAGCGATTTGTTAGCTTCCGTGCTTTCGGAAATGGCAGCGCTGGCGCGAACATACATTTCTTGCAACGAGGTGCGCCAGTGCAACTTGATTTATCTGATTTACTTTTTAACGTCTGATCTTTATTTCAAAACCGTTCTCTTTTGCAACATCGCCAATTAAATTCAATAATAAAAATCGGTGACAACGTTCTCCCCATCCGGGGCCTTCATGACTCACAAGGAAAATGTCTTTTGATTGCGCTTTTTTGGCTATTCGAAGGATTGCCACGCTGGGGACATGCGGTTTCATTTCTTCGGAGAATCTTAGTGCGAATTGCTCCCAGTCATCTCTAGTCTGTTGACTTTTTTCATACTCGGCAATTAGTTTCTTGCTAGGGACTAAAGAATACTCGCGGTAACTGTATTTACATATTGATTTGCCACGCATGACAGCAACGAAATCCGCGTCTGGGTATAATTGTCCTAAATTTTCAACATTTGCTGCATAAGTCTGGGATAACATTTTCACATCTCTTTGTTGTTTCCAATATCTTTTGTCTTTATCCTGGCCACATATTTGCTTTGTGTATTAATGTAAATTCTACTTTCAGCAGGTCGGTATTAAATTTTGAGAATTTTTAATGATGGGGGTTTTCAACATTATGCACCTATATAGGGTTTGAAACTAGCTAACATATGACCCACATCTCACGACATATATAAACAGTTAACCATTTTTGCAATAATGTTTAGTGTCAGGGATAATGTGTTTTCCAGCAAAAAGCTATCAGTAAAAATATTATGAAAAAAACTAGTTACCTGCCGAAAGTTGGATAGATGGTCCAGATAGAACCAGGCATAGCTTCTTTTTTGTAACCTTTCACATACCTAACCAAGCACATATATGGATATCATTTCTAGGAGCTTCTGTAGCCCTCGTATACACACTTCCAAGGCATTTATACACACTTCCAAGGCATTTATTATCCTCCAGCTTTCGGGAAGCCCTGTATTATAAGATTTTCAACACCGTATTTTAGCCGTGTAAGCTCACCATCTTTGTCATAATTTCTGGACAGACTTGACATGCAAATTCCGTCCGTACTGTATCTGGCTATCCAGAAGCCACTTGCAACGGTTGAGCCAGGTTTCCAAATGCGCGCTGATAATCATATCCCAGATTTCTGGACAGACTGGCACAGAGGTTGTACGTGAGAATCGTATTCGAGTAATCTTATTAAACTTATTGTTTCGATCGATAACGGAAGCGAACAAATCTGTATATAAATGGGGCCGATATTTCAAACTGAAAGGATATGCATGCGCCACTTAGGAATGACGAAAATATAATTTCAATATTTCTGTCACCGATATTGTCCTTGATGGTTATTTGGGGGAATGGAATTATAGAGCCATTCCCAAAGTGAAAACTTGAAGTTGTTTTTTAACCATTCCTTAATGTTTTTCATTTTGGGAAATGGAATAAGAAAGGCATGTGTTAATTTATGGCTCTTCGTAGTTTTGTGTGGGTTGAAAATAATTGCTCAGTTAGTAAGTTACCGCACCATAGAGAAAATATCGATCCTGAATGGGATTTCCCACAAGAAATGTTTTCAATATTATAGAGTTGGATCGCATTAGAAATTGATTCTAAATTACCCACTCGAAATAGCGAAGAACCTAATTTCTATTGCAAACGGTTTTTCGGCTCGAATTTCACAACAGACTCACTTTTTTGGTTTCGATAAGGATTTTTCTAAAGCCACAATTCTAAAGGAAATGTTTAAAGATAATGAAGAAGGTTGTTTATATTAAAATTTTTATAATGAGGAATAAAAGAGATCTTAAGCTGTTGAACTGATAAATAAATCATTAAACCTTTAGCTTTAACTGTCTGAAATGCAAATTTAACTACAACGTCTATTGGATTTGATTTTTTACTTCAAGTGCGTAAGTCCTCTATAGAATAAGTGGGGGAATAAAAATTAAAAGTAAAATTCTATTAATGGCTTTATTTTTACTATCTCTGATAGCTATATCGTCCACTGCATTAGCAGTGCCCGAAAAACCAGTGCTTCCTGTTGCAAACTTCACTACCAACGTAATTAGTGGTTATGCTCCTCTCTCAGTCCAGTTTACGGATGATAGCATATTGAATGAGCCTAATGGCTCTATACCACCGAGACAACAAGTGATAACCGAGGGTGACAACGGAAAAAGCATAAGTCTCAAAAATGGAGAGACTTTTGACCTTAAACTTAAAGAAAACCCGTCCACAGGCTATTCTTGGGAACTCAACCTGAGCCAGGGACTCAGCATTCTCAGCGACAACTATACCCAGGATCCAGCTCCCCCAGGTTTTACGGGTGTTCCAAGAGCTCATTTATGGATTATTAAAGCAGTGACTGAAGGCAGCCAGCAGGTAAAAGGAATATACAAACGACCCACGGCGGAAGAAACAGGCGAGGAAAGTATCTTCACACTTAATGTTACTGACCTTTCTCAGAATATAACATCAAGGAACTGGGAATTTGGAGAAGGAGCTAATTCAAACGAGCAGAATCCAACGCATACTTACTCTGCTCCAGGAACCTATACCGTGAATCTGACAGTAAGCAATGAAAACGGTAAGAATTCAACATTTGTCACAATAGCTGCTTTAGAACAACCAGTTCCTGCCTATACCATTGACAAGACCATTATAGATGTTGCCGGAAAAGGACCTTCGGGAAATGTAACAAAAGCTGGAGATGTAATCAGATACCAGATTAAAGTGCCAAACGATGGAAACATTAACCTTACAAATGTAAGGATCACTGATTCTCTGATTAACCTTAAAGAACCAATAGAGTCAAAAACTCCTGATGGAATTCTAGAAGTAGGAGAAATCTGGACTTATACCGAAAATTACACGGTTACTCAGGCAAAAATAAACAGTAATGGCAGAGGAGACGGGGTAATCAAAAACATAGCAACTGTTTATTCGGATCAGCTGGATCCGAAATCAGACATTGCTGAAGTACCGATACGTATAGGTGGAGGTCCATATGCGTATATAACAAACGAATACGAGAACACTGTCTCTGTAATTGACACAGCAACAAACACTGTTACAGCCACTATACCAGTCGGAAGCAATCCTATTGGAGTTGCAGTCAGTCCAGATGGCACAAAGGTATATGCAGCGAACTACTACGGCAAGACTGTCTCTGTAATTGACACAGCAACAAACACTGTTATAGCCACGGTGAATGTAGGAAGTAGTCCTAACGGAATTGCAGTCAGTCCAGATGGCACAAAGGTGTATGTGACGAATTTTCACAGCGTCACTGTCTCAGTAATTGACACAGCCACAAACACTGTTACATCCACGGTGGATGTAGGAAGTGCTCCGAGGGGGGTTGCAGTCAACCCGGATGGAACAAAGGTATATGTGGCGAACTTATACACCGGCGCTGTCTTTGTAATTGACACAGCCACAAACACCGTTACAGATGTGGGTGTAGGAAATGGGCCTTACGGAATTGCAGTCAGTCCAGATGGCACAAAGGTGTATGTGGCTGACGAAGAAAGCAACACAGTCTCTGTAATCACCACCACCACGAACAATGTTATGGCCACGGTGAATGTAGGAAGTGTTCCTAGGGGAGTTGCAGTCAGTCCAGATGGGACAAAGGTATATGTGGCTAACGAGGGCAGCAACAACGTCTCTGTAATTGACACAGTAACAAACGGGGTTATGGACACAGTGAATGTTGGAATCAATCCTCACGGAGTTGCAGTGACCCCTGACGGAACAAAGGTGTATGTGGCGAACTACCACAGCAACAACGTATCTGTAATTGACACAGCTACAAATAAGGTTACAGCCACGGTGAATGTAGGAAACGGTCCTGTAGCTTTCGGACAATCCATAGGAATAAAACAAATTCCTATAGGAGAAAACCCGGTTCTTCTGGTTGCCGCATTCTCTGCATGTCCCGTCTCTGGAAAAGCGCCTTTAAAAGTGAAATTCACAGACAAGAGTACAGGCTCACCCACTTCATGGCATTGGAACTTTGGCGATAATTGCACTTCAACAACTCAGAATCCTGTACATAAATACTGTAAACGGGGAGGATACACTGTAAGCCTAAAAGTGAAAAACGCTGCGGGGTGCGACATAGTGAAAAAGACCCGATATGTCATACTGAAAAACTAAGCGGATATATGGGCGTCCAATAATACGTGACTGATGTTTTCATGAATGATCTCCAACAAGGCTTTTTCCTAAGTTTCTATGCTCATACAACAAACTGGCTCCAGTAGCGCTAAAAATATGGGAAAAGAAAGAGCCGGAAACTGTATTTCGATTATTATGGTAATTATATCAATCACTAATGGTGGGCTACCGGTTCCCAAATTATAAGTAAAATTTATAACTTTTGTTACTATAAACTGTATGGGGAAAAGACATTAAATGTAGATGGAGTTTTTTCCCTTTTCACAGCACGGAGTTGGAAGAACTTTTGAGGATATCTCCGGTATCCTGATAGATTTAGCATAAAATCCAATCAAAAGGGGTTTTAGCTGGAATTACAAATTTTGGTGGGGATCATGGCAGAAGAGCTCAAAGATAAGATATACGATTACCTTGCAAATCATTATTACCTGAATCTTGCAACCGTAAGCCCTCAGGGCAGTCCGATGGCCCATACAGTGGCATATGTATCCGAAAACGCAGTTGTATATCTGGCAACCAATAAAGAGACCCGAAAAGTCCAGAATATTATGAACAATCCGCATGTTGCGTACACTGTTGATGAGGACGACCCCGATTGGTTTGATATGCAGGCACTTCAAGTGGAAGGTAAGGCATCAATAGTTACCGATGAAAATGAACTCCGTGAATTTGGAGAAATAATGATGGCCAAATTCCCTCTTGTCGCAGACATGCCGCCTGATCCGGATACAGTCATGATAAAAATTGTGCCTGAAGTTATCTATTATCTGGATTACAGTGTTGAGTTCGGGCACAGGGAAAAAGTGGATCTCTGAGACGGACAATTTTTATTTTTTTAAGAATAGAGGGCCGAAAAGGGATGCTGACAGAATATTAGCTGGGTCTATGTGTTTGTATTCAAGTCCTTTCTCCCTCCAAATTTCTATATAAAAATATCAGATTTTTTAAAGTTACTACTCCCTTCATTGAAATGTGGGGCATCTATCGGTTTTACGAACATATAATTCCAATCTGAGAATGTAGTTACGGAGGTGAAAAAGTTGATACTGGAGTATTGACGCATTCCTTCCCCACATTTCAGTCTGATGGCTGCCGAGAAAGGTGTGTCCTGTTTATTCAGATGAGAAATTTGACAAATATTCCGGGCGTTAGTAGTAATAACAACTTTTTTCATTTACTGGGAAAAGCTACAGGAGCAATTTTGAAACGAGCTCACTCTATAATTTATCTGGAAAAGAGAGATGTGAAAAAACAGCTTAATGTCATCTCCCTTATACCTTCCCATTTCATTTTTATCAAGCGTTCAAACTTGTCAAAGGCTAATCTCAGTGCTGTTAATCGGTGCTGTTATCAGTGCTCTTATCAGCAGTGTTGTCCTGGATTCTGTGATGGCGATCCATATGGTATCCACATCTACCATGCCCTCCATGATGCCTCGAATTTTCTCCGACCCCATGAATTCCGCGGGAAGAGGACATGATTTTCTTGAGATCTTCAAGGGATTTGGCCCCATTTACATTTTCTTTCAGAGTGGTAAGTTCTGTGATCCTGCTGCTGAGCTGCTCATTACTTGTGTTTCCATCACTTGTGTTCTCGTTCTCATTTACTTTTGCTTGAAGATGTTCAATTTTCTTTTCTATTGCGTCAACAGCCTGAGTCTGCATAAAGGTGAATACAACTTCCTTCAAACCTGCTGCATTCGAAGCCTTACTCACTTCAGTGGATAAGTTTTGAAGCTCAGTGATTCTTTCATTAAGTTCTTCAGTCCTGTTGTCCTGGCCAATTTCTGTGTGGTTCTGCTTATATTTGAGCATTTCAGTCATATTTTGAAGAGAACCGAGCATTTCAGACTGAACGTCAGTGAAATTTTCGTCAGTTACGTTCTCAACCAGGTTGAGGTTAAATCCATTCATTCCACAGGGTCCCATGCGCATTTGACCAGGCCCCATGTTCATTCCATCAGGTCCCATACACTCATTTGCCGGCCTATGACTGGATAAAACTCCCTGGAGGTCGGAAGCATTCGAAGCTTTGCTTACATCAGTATAGAGGCTTTGAAGCTCAGTAATTTTTTTACTAATCGATTCAAGTATGCCTGCCTGAACATCAGCAAAATTTTCTTCGGAGATCTTCCCTAGAAGACCAAATGAATGACCAAATTTAAGATCATAAGTCTGATTGGTCGAATTTGTTTGAGTCCCATTTTCTGAAGCAAAAGCGCATGAAGGGATGATACTTAGCACTATCAGCACCACCGCAATACGCGAAATTGATTTTAATGGTTTTATTCTCATAATGTATCTCCATTAATGACCTTGTTTTAATGACCTTGTTTTTTCTTTTTTGATCGTCTTGTCGGCAGTCGCCTGTTGACAGTCCTGATATTAACTGGCTTAAATATAAGCTTACTTTCAGGAACAAAGAGATTAATAGAATCAAATTCAAAAAATAAGCTTTTTTGAGCTCAATATATACTAAAAAACCTTAATTAATTCCTATAATGCTTTTTGAGCTCTTTAAAAGTTATATCTTTGAACAGAAGTAGTGAACCTATCTACTATCACGTGAGATCACATGAATCACATGAATCACATGAATCACATGAATCACATGAATCACATGAATCACATGAATCACATGAATCACATGAGATCACGTAATCTCACGTGAGTTTCAGGGTTAAGGCTTTTTCCAATGCCTTTATTTCCCCTAAAAATCCTTTAGTCATTTATATAACCTGAAAGTAAGGACCGCTTTCTGAGGTTCTGAAGGTGGCTCATAATAGGATAAATACATCAAGAAAAGCTTTTAAAGTATTAAAAGCGAAAATTTAAGAATAATAAAGGATTAATTCCAAAAATAAAATCTCTTAAAGGGTAAATAAAAAATCTAATCCCATAATCTAACTGAATAAGTAAGTATGCTTTTATCTTTAAATCCAAATAGAGCGTCTTGTGTCAGGAACATATCGCTTAGTAACACCCACTCAAAAACCCCAAAATACTGTGGTACCGTACAATTTCGTATTGTACAGGTAAAAACGCTCAAAGAATCGAGGAAACCATATATACACAGGCCTGCAATATCAGTTCGGTGTGTTCCTGACCGTACACTTCATCCGTTTAAACATATTCTTATAAATACTCAGAAAAATGCAAGGGGGTTAAAAATGCCTGATAATCCGGAGGAAAAATTGCTGATTCTGCAGCTTTCAGAAGATTGCAGGAAAATTGCCAGACTCCTTTCGAATGGGACCTCAATCAGAATCCTCAAACTGCTTGATAAGAGATCGATGTCAGCAGGCGACCTTGCGGATGAGCTTCAGGTTCGTCTGAACACTCTAAAATACAACCTGGATTCTCTTCTCGAGGCCGGACTGATCAGAGTGAGGCAGATAAAATGGAGCCGGAAAGGAAGGGAAATAAAGATTTACGAGGCAGTTAAAAAGGTAATCATCCTGCTACCTGGAAAAAAGAACCCGGATACTTTTTCCATTTTTACGAAATTATGGCAAAACATCCCGGATAATACAGAGGGGACAGGAAGTTCCTAATGATCTGGGAATTTATTATAAACCTCAGATTTTTTTGCGGTAAATTCATTTTTCAAGATCGACTTCCAAAATTTAACCAAATTTAATATATATGCATTCTGATAAAAAGTACAGTCCAGCATTAGGTTCTCTTCATAGGACGTGGCCCAGTATGAAAATCAAATTTCTGTCCCTGCTTATTATACTGGCAGGGATTATCATAATCTCAGGCTGTGTTGATAGGGAAGACCAGCCCCTTACTTCTAAAGCTCCAGAAAACCTGTACAGGAGTATTTTTTATCCTAATGCGGAACTCCAGGATGATGGAGGTCAGGGGATTCCAGACGAGCGTCGCCATGACTCTTCTGAAGAGCCAGACTGTGACCCCGTCCATAATCTGAGAGATGCAACATTCCTTCTCGACAGAAATATAGAGAAGGCAGAGTTTATTTCCGCGCGACTTGAGGAAGGGATTCAGCGTTCAAAAGCAGAAGGAAAGGATGTTAGCAAACTTGAAGACTTACTTATAAAATATAATCTCCTTGTAGAGGAAGCAAGAAAATACAGATCCCTGGCAGATACAGCTGTCGACGAAGAAAACAACAGCTCAATTATAAATTCAGATTTAGAAAACTGCTCATTCGAAAATACGAAAAGGGAATATCTGATCAGGTCTCAGAAGAGTATGATTCAAGCTAACATTGTCCTGAAGGAAATTTTCAATGAATTCCAGCGCCTGATGCCTGGGAGCGAAGAGATCAATAAGACATCCGTACTCAGTGCGGCAGGAGAAGGAAAAGTTTCTCTCATTGGTAATTTTACCCTCAACATGCACCTTGAAAAAGGAGATATCGTAATACCGGATCTGTCTAAGGATTCCGAAATTTACCTAACAGGGGATTACTTTTTTGAAGAGAGAAGCGAAATGCAGGATGATGTGCTGCGCCTGTACCATATACATTCTGCTGATGTGAAAATTTCCGGTTCGCGTAAGACAGTACTGCTCAGAGGTTCAAACATTAGCCTTACTGCTGCAGATGGTGAGGGATATGCAGTTTTCCGGGGGAACGGCACATACAGGATTGAAAATGCAGGTGAAATAATTAAGGAACAAAACTGGGCTGATCCATTCCCAAAAAAAGGAATGAACCCAGAGAAATACGGTCCTGATGAAAAGGATAATGATAAATCAACCGAGAACAGCACAGGGAGCAATATATTCCGAAGAAAACAGAGTTGATCTGGCGGCATAGGATAAGAGAAGCTTTATCAAAGGAAATCAATAAGCTGTCCAGAAAAAAAATATAAGAATAATAAACTACCTGGAAAGATAAGAAAATCCAAATTGCAACTCTGGATTTACGGATAAGAATGAATCTGAGGCTCTATATTATTTGCATTGCTGCTGTACTCGCTTTAGTTGTACCTGTAGTAGCAGACAACAGCACCGCCACAGTCCACGGGGCAGTGTATGGCTGGGATACTTTTGAACCCCTGGAAAACGCTGTTGTTGATGTAAATTCCACTCCCACCCAATCCATGGTGGCAAAAAACGGCCTGTATTCTTTTGAACTGGAGCCTGGAAACTATTCTATAAAAGCCAGGTATTACCAGAACAACACCACTACTTATTCAGCAACAGAAACTATCACAATTAAAGGAGTGGGAGGAAGTTATGTGCTCGACCTCTTGCTTCTTCCCGTCTATTCCGAAGAACTTATGGGCGGGTCCGAAGTAAAAGTGTCTGCAAAAAACTCAACTTCCAGTGCAGTAAACCCGATAACAGGAGCAGCCAAAGATAAAACGAACACTACTAATAGCGCGAATATCACCGAACAAAGTGGATTTTATTCTTCAAAAGTAAATTACCTTATAATAGCCCTTACGGTTTTTCTCCTGCTCGCAGCCAGCTACAGCCTTTCCAGAAAGCATAAAAAGATAGAGAAAAAAGAACCGCATGAAGAAAAAAGGAGATATATGACCGGAGATTCCTCCGGACTCCGAAACATACCAGAGCGTTCGGTAAAAGCCCAGGATAAAAGCATTGATCCAGAAGTGAGGCAAGACTCCCAGGTAAACACTGAGGAAACCGTATCCGTAACAGAAGTAATAGGATCAGAATCCAGAATTCCCTTAACAGAGCAGGTAACAGAACCAGAAGCCAAGCTACCCGTAACAGAGCCAGAAATAGAATCAGAATCAAAAATACCCACAGCAGGGCAAGTAATAGAACTCGAATCCAGAATATCGGAAAAAAAAGCGCCGGTAAAAAGTAAAGAGAAATATCTGGAGCAGGAAATAGAATTTGCAGAATCCGGATCAGAAGAAGAGAACCACAATAATTCCCTTGAAGAATCTGCAGATAATCCCAAAATTGAAACCCCTAGTCCTAAAAAGAAGCTCCCGCTTCCAGCAGACCTCCTGGAAGTCATGGACATAATTCGAGGCCAAGGAGGGCGAATTACCCAGAAAGATCTCCGCAGCAGGCTGAAATATTCCGAAGGGAAAGTTAGCCTCATGCTTGCTGACCTTGAAAGGAGAGAACTCATTGAGAAATTCAAAAGGGGACGCGGAAACGTAGTGATCCTGAGAGATGAAGAACGCTAAAGATCACAGTATCTGGCATTTCGCACTGTTTTTTCAACTTGTATACTTTATATATCTGCGCATCTGATAACTGATTTATATACTCTATAAATTTGATTTTTCCTTTTATCTACTGACCTTAATCTATAGGCATATAGTTTGCCTCGATAACTTCACCCTCTTTTACCTCCTTTCCTCTTCTATAAAATTTCTTCCCAGTAAATACTATCAATCTCCAATTAAGTACAATGTGAGCAAAAAAGAAGACTAACATCAGGATTCCAATCTTATCATAGATCAACCTCAAGAGAGGGCCTGCAGCATGGTGGTTGAAATACATAATAAGACCTGAATACCCGACTAAGATAAATTGAAAGAAGAGTGCCAAGTCTACTAAATAGATGAGTTTTGCTCTGTTCATTTATTCTCCATTGTAAGTTTACAACTACAACTTTATAAGATTATCAATTCATTTTATCCAATTTCATTTGATTGATTTTTGCTTCATGAGCCATGTACCACCGCAATTAAACATTTTCCAGCTTACCTCTGCATATCTCCTAAATTGCCAGACAAAGAAATAAAGATACTCGTAGAGCAGGAGCTATAATCGAGATTAATTCTAAAATTAAAGGCTTAAGGTAGCTTTTTAACAGAGATGAAATTTTATTATTGAATTTAATCCTTAATATGTTTGCTTTTGATCTCCATTTTGTCAATTATCTGCAAGATGATATCCCAGTAGACATGATCATGCAGAAAAAAACTTTGAAGCAGGCTTAGTAATTCGAAGGAAAGGCAGCTCAATGCTTCCGACCTTTATAGGAAAGAACTAATTGAGAAGTCCAGGCAGATACCCGGTAAGGTTGAATTCTGTGCTGGTAAGGTTGAATTCTGTGCTGGTAAGGTTGAATTCTGTGCCGGTAAGGTTGTAATTCTGTGCCGGTAAGGTTGTAATTCTGTGGGACTGATGGCTGTACCATCTGGAGAGAAAACAGCATTAAGTAAAGGAATATCTTCACCAAAGGCTGATATTTAATCTCTGGCCTTAAGAGCCCAGACTTTAAATGTACTGTCAATTGAAGCTGAAACCGCATATTTTCCATAAGGAGTTTCGGACTCTTAGACTGGAATGCTTTTGTTACGTCCACGTTTCCATTAAATTTTTACAAATAAACCTTGATAAGTTATTCCATCTTTTAAGCATCTTGTTTAGCTTCGTGATTCCAGGAAAATTCTTGCCTCTTCGCGTCAGGTGGGATTGCTGAAGTTGCAGAAACACTAGAAAGCAACAATTATATCCCGCTTTTATCAGGGCAAGTTGCTCTCCGGGGAAACCTGCAACTTCTTTAAACAAAAGAATCAAAGAAAATAATACTTTATCGAGACTCCAATTCAATTTTAAAAATCAATTAAAGAATAAATTAAACAAATAGTACTTGGAAAAGCTTCATTACGAAATTAATTCCTTATATTCCCTGTTTTTATCTAAGTATGCTTTTATTATTAAATGCCAATTAGGAGGTTGACTGCTTCAATCCTTCTTTAAGCAGTTGGCAGATAAGATGTCCCCACATAGACGTCCTACGGCTGACATATATCGTAATCCGGTGGGTTATAATGGAAAAGGAACACCTGAGCAGGAACCTGGCGACTCGCCATCAGAAAAATCATGAGTCCTTCACTCGATAATCAGGTGTTCCCCATTGAAGGAAAAGGAGAGAAGCAGTCAAAGAAAAAGCCACTCCAGAAAAATGAGGCTATGCGCATCTCGCAGGTGCCTCAGCCTCACAAACCTACCAAAACCACATCCGTTCTAATTGGACCACACTGTCGGGTCTAATTAGACCATACATATATACTAAACTAAATGTGATACTAGACCAACAGTGACCCTAAATTATATAAGTTAGATATTTACTCTCAGCTTGTAATTCATTTAAAAATTTTTAGCCTACATTACGAAATCACTTGTGGGAACGAGATAGATATGAGCAAACAGGAAACCAAACTCAAGCTACCTTGAAATGGTTAAGCTCATAGATAAATCACTTTTTAGAGGCTATGTATGACACTTACTGAAATTATAGATACATTTAAAATGAAGTTTAATCCCTCAAAAATTATGAATTCGCTCGAAAAAACAGCGAGTTTTTACGATGCATCAGATCATGGTTCCGCGGGAAATGATTCAGGGGAGGATCTAAAAAACAACCCGTACAGCAATTCAGTCATTAACTCTGCTAAAAGTTCTAGCGCGGTAAGGATATCTCAAAATGCAGATGAACCCTTTATCAAACTGACTAATGTCTGGAAGACTTACCAGATGGGGGAAGCTGAATTTGCAGCTCTCAAGGGGATAAACCTTGAGATTTACGAGGGGGAGTTTCTGGTAGTCCTTGGCCCCAGCGGGAGTGGGAAAAGCACACTCATGAATCTTATCGGCTGCCTTGACCTGCCATCAAAAGGTGCAGTCTTCCTTGACTCAGAGGATATCTCAAAGCTTGAAGAATCGGAGCTTGCCCGGATAAGGGGGCAAATGATAGGATTCATTTTCCAGAGCTTCAATCTCATTCCCACTCTGAACACCCAGGAAAATGTGCTCCTACCTATGGAATTTCAGGAAGAAGATGCGCGTATAGCTCGAAAAAAAGCTGATTATTTGCTTGAAATAGTTGGACTGTCTGACAAGAAACAAAACCTGCCATCTCAGCTCTCAGGCGGGCAGAGGCAAAGAGTTGCAATAGCTCGTTCCCTTGCTGTGAACCCACCTATAATCCTGGCTGACGAGCCTACAGGAAACCTGGACACTAAGACCGGGAACTACATTCTGGAATTTCTTGATAAATTGCATGAAAAGGAAGGAAAGACGATTATCATTGTTACCCACGACCTGGAAATTGTAAAACATGCAACAAGGATCGTGTACCTTAGAGATGGTGAGGTAGAAAAAATAGAAAAAAGCAAGAAAAACGAACAGGAGGAATAAAATGAAAACTTTCTCTTTTCTAACACTCTTACTGCTGTCGACAGCATTCATATGCATGGGGGCAGGAACAGCGCTTGGCTCAAACGGAAATATAAACTCCGCATCCTTGCAGCTAAACTTAACTAATCAGAATCCTGATGCTGCCCGCCCGGGAGAACCTGTTGAACTCACTTTTAGCGTGCAAAATATAGGAAACAATGACCTGAAAGATATTACTGTCGCAGTCGAACCGAAATACCCTTTCAGCCAGGTTTCCGGAGAAGCTATTAAAAAGAGTATTGCCTACCTGAATGCACGGCAGGACAACAACGATGCAGCTGTCCTTAAGTTCAAACTCATGACAGATGCCAACGCTTCCGA
>MDTP02000123.1 GCA_001714685.2 Methanosarcina sp. Ant1
CACTTATTAATACTTATTTAAATATTCACTGTAAGGTTAGCAGCGCCCTTTTAGCACCGCAAGAATCCTCTATAACAGATAAACCATTTCTTCTGTTGTAGAAATCTATACTCTAATTCCGCATTTTATTTCCACACTTCGGGATCCGATTCGGATTTGAACCTGCAAGGCCTATGGCAAAAATAGCAAAAAAATGATATTGAGGTGGTTCGGGGCGTTGCTAAGTCCCTGTCCTTTAAAGGACATATTTTTTCACTCGTTTTAATTGCTAATGCATTTGCTTTAAAGACACGGAACAGGACTCTGGAAAGTTCTAAGGGTCTTAAATCCAACCGACGACTATTGCAGGAATACTTTATAGGGATGGCCCTCTGGATAGTTGTTCGAAGTGGAAAGAAGAGGAAAGAAGAGGAAAGAAGACGAAAGAAAAGAAAGCAGATTTACTTTAGAGACGCATTTTCGGCAGCATAAGTATCGAAATGTCTTGTAGAATTTGGGTTCAAAAAAGAGCAGAATTATCAAAATTTCAAACAAATATTCAAGAAATCTGAGAAAATAGACACATATCTGAGAAAATAAAACGTGTAGAGCTTCGATGGATGCAGGATATGGAGTTTTGCTGTTATTTCAGCCAGAAGACCAGTTGCAAGCCTGAGAAATGAAAATTAATAACCATTTCTGCCATTTATTTCTTTTAGCCTTTCTTTCCCTTTTTCAACAAGATACATAAGTTTGTAATAGTCATCTTCTGAAATCTCACTTCCCGGAGCAAGCGAAAAGAGGTTTCTTCCGTCCGAATACAGGAGGTTTCTGTCCCAAGCTGCAAAATGAGAGCCTGAAAGGTACTCACAAGGCAGCCCCCATCTGTATTTAACATTTTCAAAACCTTCAAAAAGGTAGAAAACGGCTCCGTTTTTCAAGACTCTGGTAAATTTCAGGAGTACAGCAGCCATACTCTCATCCGTAATGAACTCACTAATTACAAGGTTAAAATCCCGTTAGAGTTCGAACGTAAATATTTACTTATAAGTCATTCGAGGTTCTATAACAACTGAAAGCACGTGAGGACACGGATAAACTCACTTTAGGCTCTACAATCAAGCAAAAAACGGAAAAAAAATGTAATTTTGTAAGTTAGTCCGCTTGAGAGAGCGAAGCGAGCGAAACGGACCTCGTGCTGTTGCACTTGCAGTGCAACTAAAAGAAAAATCATAGATTTTTCTGGTCCCGAAGCGAAACTCGGGGTTTAGAACTCAATTTCGGTTATTTTTTCCCCTTTTGCACTGGTAATGGTTACTGAGATATCCTTGAATTTAGGTATCCCTGTGCCTCCGGTTTCATCCGAAACCAGCATATTGGACCAGGGGCTTTTGGGCATATATGCGACGCCCCTGTGAGGAGTCTCGTATCCAGATTCATCAACCTTAACCACAATTCTTCCAAAGGAGTTTTTCAGGATGACAGTGTCACCTTTTTTCACGTTTAGCTGTTTGAGGTCTACTGGGTCCAGTTTTATGACAGCAGATAGGTTCCTGTACTCTTCGCCAAAACGGTTTTCTATCATAGCTTTATCCTGAAAGATATCCCTGTAGGTTATAACTTTGACCTTTATTTCAGGGGTTGCAAGAAATGATCCGAAATCCATTAGAGAGCCTCCATTATTTTCTTGAGAATTGTTTCATCCGAAGGATGATTTGTCTCAATGGCAGGTTCAAAGCTAACTTTTTTCCCGTCCATGCGTGTGGCACTTCCTCCTGCTTCTACCCCGCTGATCGCGGTATTGATGTAGACCTTTGAGTTTCTGGAGGTCAGGGTTTCATAAGGGTCAATTGAGATGACAGGAATTTCCAGCAGGTTTTTTACTATAGATCTGGGAAGGATTGAAAATGGGTCAGAACCTACAATCAGAGCTGCATCCACAGTTCTTTCTTTAAGAGCTTCAACTATTGAATAATCGGGCCCATGCAGTACAGTGCCGTTTTCGAACTTTACGCTGTTCACATATCCCGTTTCTGCAAAAAGGTTTTCGTTAAAGCCCATTGTATTATAGTTTCCTACCATTGGCATCAAGTGGAAGTTTGCTTTTTCGTTCAGGGCTTTCATAAGCCGGAAAAGAGGTTCAAGGTTTTCAAGCGAGTAGATAAGCCCACGTCCTACAAAAATTACCCCGAACTTTGCCCCTTTAAGGATATTTGCCAGCTCAAGGATTTTCTTAGGGGGGTAATTGTAGGAAGTTTTGGGAAGCTTTCCGGAAAGTCCTGCAATTAGAGCATCGGTAAATTCTGCATCTCCTTTAGGAGGAATCTGGAAGAAATAGTTCCCGCAGATCTTTGCGGTATGGGACTTCCGGACATCTATTGCAATTGCTGTCCTTTCTTCTTCCCAGCCCCTCTGCTTTTCGCTTCCTCTGGGAAAGTAGGAATATTTTGAAAGATGGCGAGGGTGGGAATCCGAAGGGTCTGTCCCCCAGAATATGATAACATCAGCTTTATTCCTTACATCGTCAAGAGTACAGGTCTTAATCTTTTCACTAATAAGGGCTTCAACCAAACTGCCCAGACAAAAAGAAGAGGTATCGTCAAGAGTAGCGTTGATTTTTTTTGCAAGCTCGATTGCTGTTTTCTGTGCTTCATTGGTGGAAGCTCCAAGACCGAAGATCATAGGGTTTTTTGCATTTTTCAGGATCGCTGCAGCCTCACTTATTGCTGTTGCCTCGTCGACAGGCTTGTTATCAACCCGGAAAATTGCTTCTTCCTTGCCTGCTTTCATGTGGGCTACCCCTATTCTGCAGGCTGTATGAACTTTATTTATTTTGTTCTTTTCAGCTTCGACCTCGATATCGTCGCAGAGCAGGCTACAGCCTGTGCATACGTGATAGTTCTTCTCCATATCCACTTCCCTCACACAAACTCTATTGCCTCTACAGGGCAGGTTACTATGCAGCCATTACAGAGAATTTTGTTCTTTCCGAAACGGCGACATTCCCCTAAGTTCTGGGCCTTTACAATGCCGTCTTCTATAGTAAGGACCAGCTTATTAATATTCGTGGGAGCATTTCCCGAACCTACTCCATAAGGATCATTTGCTACATTAGGAGGACAGGCAACCACACAATTTCCACATCCGAAACACAGGTCTTCATGCACTATAAGGCCTGTTTCGGTTGCGCCTTCAGATGGTTTGAAGATGCTGCTTAACTTTTCGTAATTTTCTTTGTACTTCGGCTCATCCATGAGGGGGGGGCAGTCCTCGGGTTTGAGCTCACGGGCCATGAGGGCTACTGCGAAAGCCATACATGAGGTTTTTCCGCATTTTTTGCAGTTGGTTTTTGGAAGCATCTGATAGAGTTCCATTGCATTTGTCATTCCAGGTCACCCTTGAGTCAAATTTATACTTGTGTCAAACTTAATTAAGAAGCGGTTAAGTAATATGATTAAAAAGTGAAATTGAGAACATCATGAAGAACCCAATCAAACAATCTTTTAATTAAAACGCATCTAAAGTAATGTTGCTTAAGTCCCTTAAACTCTCGCTTTTTAATTATTAGTGTTGGTTTTAGGTCGCAGTTGTAAATATTCTGCGTAGTCTACTGAATAAATTCAGCCCTCAAATCCTCTGGATCTGAAATGCAGATATTTTAATCTCCGAGATACCTAAGGGAGAATTAATATTTTTTGGGATCAAATTTCCTGATCTCTGGAAATGAATGCTATAGGGCCTCTCAACAGGCGAGCTAAGTATAAGCAAGATCGATTTAATTCGCTTTAAAGAAAAGTTCGCAATGGCAGTTTCCATCCCTTTCGACTTCTTCCTTATGGTAAATACAGGGACAAACGATCTTCCTATCTTCGTCCTCATTTCCAGTGACTATCCTGCAGGGACAGTAACGCCTTCCAAACTTTTCAAGCTTTATTGCAAGCCCGTCAAGTACATAATCAAGAGCCTCTCTATCCGGATTAAGCCTGTAGCCTGCTTTGTTCGCGTATTTCTCAGTCCATTCATACATTTTCTGTTTTAATTCTTTATGTTCAGTCATGCAAAAGCTCCTTTTGCTCTCAAATTGAAATAATCCCGACTTACCGATGAGAAGAATATACCCGAGTCATTTATAAAACAGGGATATGTTAAATAATACAAATAATTATACGAATGATTATACGAATGATTATACGAATGATTATACGAATGATTATACGAATGATTATACGAATGATTATACGAATAATTTCAATAGAGTACAAATTTCAATTTTTTAATGAATTGCAAGAAATATAACTTTTGGTAGGAGTTATCTCATCCACTAAGGAGTTATCTCGTCCACTATCTTATGAAAATTTTCCAATTGTAACCTTTTTCATATATCAGTCTAAAATTGGCTTATCGATTACGAACTAAGTTCTCAAACTATAAATCAATTGGTAAAATACAGTATAATATGCTGTTTCGAGACATGAAGGTTGATCCTCAATTGAGCAGGTATCGGGTAAAGCGCAATCAAAACGTAAGATTCAAGTTACTAAGTGAGATATTGGTAATTTGACTGGACAGTCAAACGGATCAGAAAGTTAATATATCAATAAATATAAATTCTATTATATAAATTGAATGTCATTGATAACTTTATTTAGTAAGCCTTGATTCACATATTTCGTTTTATTAATCTATAAGGTGTGTACAACTTAACAGCAGCAGGATTCATAGAAAAACATCTGGCTCTCCGCTGTTTCGTGTGGATATCATCACAAAAACCAATGCGGGTAAATTGAAAAAGCATCTTATCCATAAGGAATAGCGAAGAGCCAAACATCTTCATTCCTGAGTATTAAAACTAGATTTAAATAAAAATCTAGAAAAACGTTATGAAATAAAGGTTTTGATTTTGTGCAAAACGTCTGTATTTTTATTCAGTTCAGGAGAAAAGTGTAGAGATACATGAAAGTAATAAATCCATAAGTTTGGAAAAAGATGAAACCTAAGTTTGATAGATCCTGCTAATTGATACAGATTTTTGTTACAAAAAACGTATCGTATCAACATAATGTTTTTTGAAAAAATAAAGAGTATCATAAATAAAAAACGCAAATATAACTTTGAATTGCAAGGGGAAAACACAAGCATGGAGCTTATCCATACCTGATGATATCTATGCTTCTGTCAAATTAGGAATAAAATGAATTTTCAGGTTGAAAAAACTTTTACTTAGGAATGTGTACCGAACTTTACTTTTCTGTTAGCAGAAATGTTTCGGAAATACACTTCCTGAATTATGATATAAAACTATAATTTGTAATTTTACAATTTATGATTTGTAATTTATATAGTAAATCACATCTAAATCACATAGAGCATGGTTGTTAACATTATACATAGGTATATGGAGTCACTAATATGCGAATCGGAGTATATATTTGCCACTGCGGATTGAATATTGCTGGAGTGATAGACGTGGCGGCTCTGCAGGAAATGGCAGCTAAACTGGAAGATGTGGTGCTTGCCCGGGAAATACAGTTTTTATGTTCCGATTCCGGGCAAGAAGGCATCATCAAGGATATAAAAGAAAACAAAATCGATAGGGTTGTTATAGCCGCTTGTTCCCCCAGGCTGCACGAAAAGACCTTCAGGCATGTAATGGAAAAAGCCGGTCTAAACCCTTACCTTATGGAAATGGTAAATATAAGGGAGCAGTGCTCCTGGGTGCACGCAGACGACCCCCAGATGGCAACTCAGAAGGCTTTTGACCTGATAAGAATGGGAGTTGCAAAAGCCAGGTTCCTGAAGGAATTGAGCGCAATAAGCTCGAAAGCCAGCAAAAATGTCCTTGTTATAGGTGGAGGAGTTGCCGGAATCGAGGCAGCCCTGAACCTTGCAGATACCGGTTTTCCTGTAATAATGGTAGAAAAAGAATCTACAATCGGTGGCAAAATGGCCCTGATGAATGAGGTTTTTCCTACCAATGACTGTTCAATCTGCGTACTTGCCCCCAAAATGACGGAAGTCCAGAACCACCCGAACATCACTCTTTATACATATTCCGAAATTACTGATATTTCCGGATCTGTGGGAAAATTCCACGTAACAGTGAAACGCAAACCCAGGTTTGTACTTGAAAACAAATGCAAAGGCTGTGTCGATCTCTGCGCAACTGTCTGTCCTGTGGAAATCGAAAACCCTATGAACTACGGGATAGGAAAGAGCAAAGCCATATACATGCCAATTCCCCAGGCTGTCCCTCAGGTAGTACTCATCGACCCTGACCATTGTGTTGGCTGTGGACTCTGTTTACAGGCCTGCCCTGCAGATGCTGTTGATTACGAGCAGAAAGCCGAGGAGATCGAGTTTGAAGTAGGAGCAGTAATCGTTGCAACCGGTTATCAACTTTTTGACGCTTCCAGGAAAAAAGAATACGGATTTGGAAAATATCCGGATGTTATTACAAACATGCAGCTTGAGCGCATGCTGAACTCTGCAGGGCCTACAGGCGGAAGAGTGGTTGTGCCATCTACGGGCAAGCCACCTAAAAGCGTAGGATTCGTCCAGTGTGTTGGATCCAGAGACAAAACCGTTGGCAACGAGCACTGTTCAAGAGTCTGCTGCATGTCAGCACTCAAGAACGCCCAGATGGTAAAGGAACGCTATCCTGATACTGATATAACGATCTATTACATAGACATCAGGGCTGCAGGGGAGATGTATGAGGAATATTACATAAGGACTCAGGAAATGGGCGTGGACTTCATCCGCGGAAAGGTTGCTGAAATTTACGCAGGCGAAGATGGCAGGCCTGTGATGCGTTATGAGAACACCCTGGAATGCCGGCCTGAGGAAGAGGCCTATGACCTTGTTGTGCTTTCAACAGGTTCCGAGCCAAGCAAAGCCGCAGAAGGCATAGGAAGGATGCTAAACCTTTCAAGACGGCCAGACCGATTCTTTGCAAGTGCGCATCCGAAAATGCGCCCTGTTGATGCGCCTGTAAGTGGGGTTTTCCTGGCAGGCTGCGCCTCCGGACCCAAAGAAATTCAGGTATCGATTGCCCAGGGCAGTGCATGCGCTTCCAAAGTTATGCAACTGCTGGGCACAGGCGAGCTTGAAGCAGATCCAATGGGGGCTCATATCGATTCTGATACGTGCATAGGGTGCAAGACCTGTGTAGAAGTTTGCAAGTTCGGGAAAATCAGCATTAAGGACAAAAAAGCTATAGTAGATGAAGTCTCGTGTCACGGCTGCGGAGACTGCAGTGCTGCGTGCCCTGTAGGAGCAATTCAGATGCGGAACTTCGAAAACGAACAGATCCTGGCACAGATCCGGGCTGCAACTGCGAATAAGTCTCAGAGCCCCTTTATTGTGGCTTTTCTCTGCAACTGGTGCAGTTATGCCTGCGCAGACCTGACCGGGATGTCCAGGCTTCATTACCCGACAAATATCAGAGTAATCCGTACAATGTGCGCTGCCAGGGTTAGCCCGGAGTTTGTGCTTGAAGCTTTCAAAGGCGGAGCCGATGGAGTACTTGTTGCAGGGTGCAGGTTGGATGAATGTCATTACATTCATGGGAATTTTGATGCAAAGCAGCGGATGGACGTCTTAAAGGAAGTTCTAAAGGACATAAAGCTTGACCCGAAGAGGCTCAGAACCCTCTGGATCTCAGCTGCCGAAGGAGAACGTTTCTCTAACACGATAACCGAGTTTGTAAAGGAACTCGAAGAAATCGGGCCTATAGGGACCGAACTCAGGCTAGATGAAAACGGAACCGAACTTGAGGAGGTGGCACAGTGAGCGAGGAGTGTCCCAAAAAGGAAGCTCACGTTTGTAACGGGTGCTGCGAAGCTGGAGAAATCGAAACTGAAGAACTCGAAACCGGAGAAACCAAAACAGAAGAATCTGAGACTGGAGAAACCAAAACAGAAGAATTAGAAGCAGGAGAATTTGACTCAGAGGAACCGGAACCTGCAGTGCCCGAAAGCAGCGAGAGTGAAAACCAGGAAAAGATCACAGTTACCAATAGCATGGATCTGCAGGGCACTCATTTTCTCTATAACCAGGCAACCGAAAAGTCAATCAAGATCCTGGATTACGACTACAAGCGCTGCAACGGCTGCGGAATTTGTGTAGAAATCTGCCCCACAAAAGCCCTCGAATTAGGCCCAATACATGAAATTGCAACCGGGCTCGATGCTCCTCCAGTGATGATAGACCTTGAGAAGTGCACTTTCTGCAGAATGTGCTCAAATCTCTGCCCTGTGCATGCCATTACTTTTGAAGCTGTTGGGGAGGTCCCGGATGAGAAGCAGTACCCGAAGTTCGATGCATACGTTAAAATAAACGAAAAATGCCTCCCGTGCGCTCTCTGTGAAGGAGCTTGCCCTCAGGATGCAATCGAAGTGGAGTTCACTTTCCCGAAAAAAGAAGAGATAGCGCCATTTAAGGAGGGAGCAGAAGGAGAGATAGAAATTGACACTGAGAAATGCAATTTCTGTGGAATCTGTGCCCGTTTCTGCGACGCCTTTGTCTTGCTTGAACGTGAACCCACACCTGATAACCCTGTGCCCTTCGAGCAGCTCCTTGTGGATGAGGATAAATGCGACTACTGTGTCCTCTGCCAGGATATCTGCCCGGAAGAAGCAATAAAAGTCAAAGGGGAACGTCCCTGTGAAGCCCCAAAAGTTGAAGGAAAAGTTAAGGTAGACGAACTGAAGTGTACGCAGTGTGCCCGCTGCGAGGCTGTCTGTCCCTATGAAGCCGTGGAACTGCAAAAACCTATGGAAGGGAAACTGAGCCTTATAGATGTTAACCTGAAAGAATGTGATCCTCAGGGCTGTCGCGGCTGTTTTAATGTCTGCCCCTCTAAACTCTGGTACGTCCCAACAGACCCAGAGGACCCGCGTAAGATTGCTTTTGCTGAGGATTTCTGCACTTACTGCGGAGCCTGCGTAAAAGCCTGCCATCTGGCAGCTATCAAAGTGGATAGGACTGATGTCCACCACACAGATATTCCGGACACCCCCTGGGCTGCCCAATGGAGAGATGCAATCGAGTCTCTGAAAACAGGAGTCCGAAAAGGGGTTGATAGGGCAGTATTCAGGGAAACCGAGACATTTAAAGGTCAGAAGTTCCTGGGCATAGAGCCTCCAGGCGTTAACGAAGAAATGCTTGCAGCCGTGCAGGCAAAAATAAATGCCTTAATGCCAGCCCTCAAGAGTGCGAAGGTCAGGAAACTCTGGGAAACGGACTCCCCGGAAAACGCAGCTGCAGCCGTAAAAAAGAAAATGGAAGGCCAAAGGCAAAAAGATACGAAAGTAAAAGCTTTAAATACAGAAGCTGAAAATGAAGAAGGAATTCCGCAAAATTGAGATGTAGGTAAAGATAACCGAGAGACTGAATTATCCTTCTAGAAAAATTGCCAGAATAACTGGGCTGACCTGAATAACGGTGCAGACCTGAAGAAAAGACCAAATCCGGAGGTTTCAATTCATGGTTTGCTTGAGTTCAGTCTCATGACTTGCATTTTTCTTTTGTTTCAGGACTGACACTTTTCCTTGACAACCATAACAGGCACCTTTGAGTGCCTGACCAGATTCCCCGCAACGCTGCCCAGAAGCAGCCTGTCCAGTCCTGTCATTCCGAGACTGCCCATAATAGCAATATCCATTTCTTCCTCTTCAGCATACCGGATCAGCTCATCTGCAGGGTGTCCTTCAAGCAGGACGGACTCCACATTGACCTTTTCCATCTCTCCTAAATCTTTTATGTAATTTACAGCCTGTTGTCCTTCTTTCTTTAACGCCTCATACATTTTTCCCCAATAAAAATCCACACCCATGGAAGAAAAGTATTCCGTGGACACCACATACACAGCATAAACCGTCCCCCCACTCAATCGGGCAAGTTCTATTCCCTTGTTTGCGGCCATCCTTGAGCAGAAAGAGCCGTCGGTTGCAATCATTATTTTCTTAAAATTAACATTCCCCATGCAGAATCTCCAATTACTAATTTTCATGCAAGAAATATAACAGTATTCTGATTTAGGAAGTGAAAAATCTCAGTTGACCTGAAGAATCACTTTATACAGCAAAACTATTTTTCCTTGTGAAACTATGGAATTAAGATATGATAAGCGACGAAAACTACAGGAAGCTTGAAGAGAAGGCAAAAGAACTGGGGGCAAAGAGCTTAAGGCTCTTTGATGCTGCGGATATTGTGGTTGAAGACCGGACTGTTTTAAAGTGCATTTTCGGATGCAACGGTTACGGAAGCCGAGTATGCCCTCCATTTATTCCTACGGTAGAAGAATTTAAAAAGATGCTTGCAGACTACGAGTTGGCACTTCTTGTTGAATGGAAATCCGAAAACGTCTTTTCCCGGGAAGTCAGTGAGAATTTCTTGAAATATAGTGTAGAACCTCCCAAAGACGAAGCTGTAAAACAGCACTTCCTGAATAACCTTAAAACAATAATAAAAGATCGCAAAGAAACGATTCAGCCCGGCGTTCTGGAACTTGAAAAGCTCGCCTGGACCCTTGGTTATAATACTGCTCTTGCTACCTTTCCCGGCATGTGCACCTGGTGTGCCACAAGCGACTATTCCGGCGTAAACTGTGCCGGGGATAGAGGACCCTGCCATCACCCGACCCTCCGCAGGCCGTGCCTGATGGGGCTCGGCGTAAGGATGGATAAAACCCTCGATAAACTTGGCACTCCGCTTCAGAAGTTTCCAATGGATGATGCAGCTCCTTCGCCTTATACCCTGATATTGCTTGATTGAAAAAAAATCGGAGTTTTCAGTATTCTTTCAATGTTGCACTTCTTTTCATACTTTTTTTTGGGATTGCAGTTTTAACGATATATATCCTATGCAATCTGTTTTGTAGGGGACTGAGGGAGTTTAATACAAGAAAGACAAAGGTATAAAAGGAAGCAAAATTAGTCACTCCCCTAAGAGTTGCTATTAACTTCAAAACTATAATTCTATATATGGGGGAAAATTATTGTATAACTATGGCAGGCTTTCTTGATAATTTTCTCTCCAAGTTGAAAAAAAAAGTTCCACTTTTAGATCAACCTTATGTGAATTCGGATGTAGTCCTTGCAGCATTAATGCATTTATTCCTTCTTATTTGTATGATTCTTCTATTAATTTTCTTAATGCAACGTTTACTACCATTATTTTCTACAACGTAATATTTTCCGTAAAGATCTTATTTAACGTCAGCAGCCCACACCTTAAGTAAATTACACGGGCAGTTTACCAAATCCAAAGCTTGTTCCTTCTGCTATTCGAACTATGCATAGGTAGTCAAAGTGGCAGAAAAGGGAAAGATTTAGAAGATTGCTCAGAGAATAGCATTTTGTAACAATATCAAACAAAATAAGATATCGATAAGCTTACGTGTAAAATAGGACATAACTTTTAGTAAGGAATTACAGGAGTTCAAAAAGTGGACTTTATGATATTTCTTACATTTAAGTCTTTTAAAGCATAAACCGAATAACAATGGACGAACTGCATATCTAAAAGCACTGAAGAACTACAGATCTAAAAGCAATAAGAAAAAGATTTGATAGTAATAATAAGAGTGGGAAGAGTGAGGGGGCAGAATAAATACATGAAACTAATCCATTTATTCCTGATTATTTCAGTGATTTTTGTAATTCCTTCAGGTTGCGTTTCAGAGAAGAAGGGACCAGGGGTCTATGACAACCAGACCGAAAATATTTCCTACCAGGGGAAATCACTAACTCCCATTTCAGAGCAGCGCAGTAGAGATATCAAGGGGGCACAGTATATTGACAGGGAGAGTTACAGGCTGCAGATTGACGGCCTTGTCGAGACTCCCCTAAACTTCACCTATGAAGAAATACTCAAATTACCTGAGACTTCGAAAATCGTGGATCTGAACTGCGTAGAAGGCTGGAGTTTTACTGCAAAGTGGACAGGAGTGAAAATAGCTGACCTTTTTAATAAAACAGGAACTCTTGAAAATTCCACAACTGTCATCTTTTACAGCGCTGATGGGTATTCCACTTCTATTGATCTGGATTATCTGTTAAAAAACAACATTATCCTTGCATACAGGCTCAATGATGTAACCCTGCCTCATGATAGAGGTTTTCCTCTCCAGCTCGTAGCCGAAAGCAAATACGGGTACAAATGGGCAAAGTGGGTCGTCAGAATCGAACTGAGCGACTCGCCTTATAGGGGATACTGGGAGCAGAGAGGATATAATAATACAGCTGACGTTGGTGGGCTTGAGTTCGAGAGAATTTGAGAAAGGGCCTAAAGTTAAACACCAATAACAATATAATATATCCAAGATATAGTATACTGCTACCAGTATTGAGGAATAAAAAGTGAACTCAGCTCTTTTATGATAATAAAGGTCTCAAAATGAAAAATATGACTGCTGGACAAAAGATAAGATTGTGGGAATGTTCCTGGGAAATGAGGGTAGTTTGAGATGGCATATTACCATGTTAATACTTTAAGCCCTGAGGACCCTTTCAGGGACTGGCTCGTTGAAGAAGTTGTGGGGCACCGGCTCAGGAATAAGCATTGTTTGGTTGACGTCTTTAAATATAATTCATCCCATACTGTCTGCAGGTATCAATTCAGGGGCGAACACTTAGGTGTAATGGCAAAGTTTTTTTCCGAACCCACCGGACGCATGAAAGATTACAACGCTTACAAAGGCATGATGAATGAATACAGGAACCTGAAGAAAGCCGCTTCCATAATAAATGTTGCAAAGCCACTTGCAGTCAATAAAAGGTTCAATTGTGTCCTTGTGACCGAACACATACCCGGGAAATCTCTGCGCTGGTATATCAAGCGTGAAGAAGGGCTCTACGAACGGCTTGCTGCTGTGGCGCATATGCTCAGGCAGCTTCACGAAAATACCCAATCCTCCTACAAAAAGGAAAACGAATTCGGAAACTACCACGAAGTGCTGGATCATCTGAAGCTGGACCATGATACCAGAGAGAGTTTCAATAAATTACTTGGAGAATGGTGGTATAGCTCGTGGCTCGACAGGGAGCACGGCTGTATGGTTCACAGGGATGTTACTCCTTCCAATTATATATTTTCTAAAGGGAAGCCCTATGCACTTGATTTTGAAAGCTCCTGGTTCCAGGCGCACCCTGTAAGAGATCTCGGGATCCTCACTGCAGAACTTAAGAATGAGTTCGAACTGCATAAAGGTGGAGGCTGGAAAGCCGAACCGTACATAGGAAATTTCCTATGGGAATATAGCAAGGATGAAAAGGACTTCACGAGCATTACCAGAGTTTTGCCTTTTTTCATGAGTATAGGGTTACTTCGTTCGGCACGGATTCACCAGGGCAGCTATAGGAATTATCTAATCAAAGAAGCATTTGAGTGTTTGAAGGCAATTAATAAAGGTTAAATGCAATTAATAAAGGGGATACGGGAGGTAAGAGCATTTCAAATCACGAATCTGAGACAGGTGAAAGTAAGGTCACAATTCTGAATTATCCTGCTGGAGAAGAAGGAGACAAATTTGAAAGCTGTCAAGTAAAAGGGATTATATTTGACTGCTACCAGACACTCATCGATATCCATTCTGAAGAACATAGTCTGGAAACATATCAGGTCGTAAGCTCGTGGCTTGCCTATCAGGGTGTAAAAATAAAGCCGGAAAAGCTCTGGGCTACTTACATGTTTAAAGTAAAGGATAGAATGATGCATTCCGAGGAAATATACCCTGAAGTCAGGGTAGAAGAAATCTTTGCCGAGATTTGCAGGGAAAATTCTTTCTGGAAAATCGATGAAAAAAGCCTTGGAGTAGAGACTTCAAGAGTCTTTCGAGCAGCTTCTATACGGAAACTCCATCCCTTCCCTCAGAGCGTAAAACTAATAGAACATTGTATAAATGTTCCCAAATGCATAGTATCCAATGGGCAGAGAGTTTTTTCCGAACTGGAACTCAGGTTCCTGGGACTCTACGATTACTTCGATTTCGTTATCTTCTCATCGGATCTAGGGTACAAGAAACCTGACCTCAGGCTTTTTATGACTGCCCTCAAAAGAATGGGGCTTGAACTCGAGCCCAAATGTGTCATATCTATAGGAGATTCTTACGAAAATGAATTAATACCTGCCAGAAAGCTGGGAATGCGCTCCATGCATATCGAAGAAGCATGGAAACATTTCGGTCTGACAGACTGATTTCCAAAAGACCTGAAATTTCTTCTTTTTGTGTTACGAACGCGAGTCTCAGGATATTTGTGGGTTATTTCTTGAAGAGTATTTAAACATTCTCAAATTTTTGGAGTTTTCCCAGAATAATTAATGGTTCTGAGTTCTGATCATCATAGGTCCTTTTCGCTTCGCCCAAGGGGAATAATTACAGCTTTATAGTTTTTTCCCATGCTTTCCTCATTTTCAGTGGTTATAGAGTGTGAAGCGAGCTTTTCTGTGCCCGCTCTTGATGACGGTGCTTATCTCGAGTAATTTTAATGTAGATATTTCCGTTCAAAATCGAAATTATCTACAGAATTATGCGTCTATTTTGGAATCGATGCATTCAGTTCTAATTCATTTGTCATCGGTTAACGAATTTTATGCACAACTTCGAATACCACGTATAGTGATTTTCCGACTTGAATGTTGAGATTTTAGCATAAAAAATAACACTTTCATGCATTTTATCTCTTAACCGAATACAAATGAGTTCTAATTATATTAAATGGGTATTATATAGAAATAAAAAACTATATACTCATATTTATTACTAATATGGTTATTGCCACAATATCTATATAATAGAAGACTAATCTAATTAGTAACTGAGAAATATCATAGACAAATCCAAAATCCTTAAGTGTTTATAATAAATTAAAAAGGAGAATCCCTATGCTCCAAAACGGAAAAATTAAAGGCTTAATCTTTGACTGTTATAAAACCCTCATTGACATCAAGACCGATGAGGGAAGCAGGGAGACAAACGAAAGGGTAAGCAAATGGTTACTCTATCAGGGAGTGCGGATCGAACCTGACAGGCTAAGAGAAGAATACAGGTGGAAAATTATAGGCAGGCTGGGCAATTCGGGCCAACAATATCCGGATATCCGTATAGAAGAAATTTTTGCCGAGATCTGTGCAGAAAATGCTTTTAGGGAAATCGATCCTTACTGGCTTGGGATTGAAACTGCCAAAGTATTCAGAATCTCGTCTTTAAGGAAACTGGAAGCCTATCCAAAGAGTCTGCGTCTGCTTGAAAAATACAGAGATGTTCCTAAATGTATCGTCTCCAATGCACAGAGAGTTTTTACGGAACAGGAGCTCCGCTTCCTGGGATTATATGATCGCTTTAACTTTGTAATCATATCTTCGGACCACCGTATCAAGAAACCTGACACCCGACTTTTCAGCATGGCCCTCGACCGCCTTGGGTTTGAGCCATGGGAAGTGCTCTCAATTGGGGATACGCCGGAAAATGATATTTATCCTCCTCAAAGCCTTGGGATGAATGCAATGCATATCAGGGATGCCTGGAGATATGCATAAAAAGATAGGGGGAGGGAGTGTTATAAGTAGTCTAAGAGGATGATTTAAAATTAAATTTGATTCTACAATTGGGATAAAATACTATCCTAAATATTATCTTATATGGTCAATGTGTACTGAATTTAGTAAAAATTCAATATCGGAATTTGAAGTTAACACTGCCTATTATCCAATTGTAGATAATGGTTTTAATTTTAAGACAGCCTCTCTCTGAGAGTATAAACCGTTTTTCGCGCGATTCTTAATTTTATGAGTAAGACTTATATAATTTGACTGTATAGTAACGACGTTAAAAATAAAGAGGCGTATAATCTGTTATTAAAAACTAATTTCTGTTTTTAATCAAAGAGTTATATACAGTCTTATTTTTAAACTATTGACTATCCGCTGTAAGCGGAGGTGAAA
>MDTP02000124.1 GCA_001714685.2 Methanosarcina sp. Ant1
GATACATATTATGATTAGACGACTGGGTCGGATCAAATCTTTAAGAAATGAGAAAAATGAATTTTAAGACAGCCTCTTAGAGAAATTTATATCCCGCTGATCTTCATATGTCATAGTGTAACAGGGAGATCAGCGGAAAACGCCAAAAATATACCTCGGAAAATACTATTTTTGAAAACAAAAGCATAATTGAACTTTTTGAAGCCATGTATCAAAACAGCTTCCACTAAAACAAGGATTGAAACTTGCTTTCCACTTCCACCTGAACAGCGTTTTGAAACGTTGCAAAGCAGCTTTCACTAATTTTGTTGGAGTATTAAAAAATATCTTTTGAGATATATCTGGAAAAATCGACTAGGTAACATCAGGCTGTAATTAATATTGGTTTCTAATTTATATTTCTTAACTTATTATATTACAGGAATAACACATCTCTTTGCAATACAATTTGAGATCAGAGACTTTTCATTATTTTCAGGATTTTTGATTGATTGCAGTCAATTGTCGGTGGGATTAATGGCAAATTTTGGAGATTCCAGAAAATATTAAAGGTTCTCTAAAGATGTTCAACTGTATCACAGATATTATCAAATTTTGTGTTTTGAATATACACGAAAGGGGGTAGTCAAACATGCACCATGAACAATCAACAGGAACACATCCAATGATGCATTCTGAAGCGATGCCTGAGATTTGGGAAATTCTGACTGAAGAACAGAAAAAGAAAGTTGCATTAATGAAGATGGATATGAATATACAATGGATGGAAACAAAAATAAATGAAATGGAAAAGATGATCGCGCTAAAGAAAAAAGCTATAGAAAACATCCGAGCGGTCCAGGAAATGATCAAACAAGGCAAATAAGTTTGACAGATAAACAATATTGGAATTTGTCGGTGTCCAGGTTTTTGACCTGGATATCCAAAATAATTGCAATGATTGGTTCTATTTCCTTCTCACATCTACGCGAAATTCAGTTATTTTCTTTCCTGCCTTGAAATATTCACTATTTTTTGCATATGTTTGTGCTCTTTATGTTCGTGCTCATGGCCCTGTTCTGTTTTATGTATCCGTATTCCCGCCTTTTCAAAAATTTCTTGCACTGAGCTGTTTACAGCGTCTTTAAGGGCTGCCTTATTAGCGTTTGAGACCGCTGAAAGGATCTTGAATTTAGTAACTGCTCCTTCTTCGGATTTGATGATCTCTTCCTGAGGCTCTTCATAATATGCAGTAACGCTCTGTTTTACAGTTTCTGACCCGGTGTCCAGGAAGAGCTTGATATGCCCTACAAATTCAGGGTTTAGTTTAAGCACCTTTTCTTTTATTATGTTCATTAATTCGGTTGTGATTTCTCTGGCAGCTTCAGTGCTTAGATTTCTGTTTTCAACTGCAAATTCTACAGAATAAGTGCCTACTCCTGAGGCTTCGATTGAGTTTTCGGTTTCCTGCTGGGCAGCGGGTCTGGGCTTTTCATCTATTGTGACCTGTGGGGTTTTTTCTGGCACTTCATCTATATCCGGGAGCACTATCCGCATGAAGTTTTCGAATTTTTCGCCAGTATCCTTTCCTGAAAGCGTGACCACTCTGGCTTTCGGGTTTAGCTGCTGTACAGAAGCTTCGAGAATTGGGAGCCGGATAGGTTCGATCAGGTCCACCTTGTTTATCACCAGGATTTCCGCATCTATGATCTGCCGCATAGCGAAATCTTTTACTTCTTTCATCAGGTGTTTGAAGCGGCTGCCGTCTATCAGGGTTACCAGAGGGGCGATTTTTACCTGCTCGCCAAGGTTCATGAGCTCGATTTCATTCCTTATCAAGTGTGGGAAGGCAATTCCTGTGGGTTCGATCATCATGATATCGGGTTTGTATTCCTTTGCAAGGAGGGTAACTGTTGTCCTTAACCCTACTTTCAGGGAGCAGCAAATGCATCCGCTTGTGATCTCCTTGGTATCGAATCCGAAACGTTTGATCACGTCTCCGTCGATCCCGACTTCCCCGATCTCGTTCACGATAATGGCAACTTTTTTCCCTTTTTCTGCCAGGTATTTCCCCATATTGATAATAGTGGTAGTCTTCCCGCTTCCCAGGAAGCCACCAACAACAATAACCTGCAAGTTTTTCTCCTCTCTCTGGTGCTTTTTTGCTTATTGTTTTCTCTTTATTCTTCTTTAAGTTCCAATAAGCTTTTCTTCCCTTTTTAGTATCCTGCTACTGTCAGGTTTTCCCATTTAAACCTGTCATCAGGGCAGACGTGCTGACAGCGCTGGCAGTTTGCTCCGTCACATAGATCGGTCCTTATTCTCACAATCCCGTTTTCTTCCATCCTGAGAGCTCCGTTGGGGCAAACCTTTACGCACTTGCGGCAGCCTGTATTATCCTCAATAACCGTTGTCAGATAGGTACCGACTTTTTCAAGCACTTCAAGTCCTTCTTCCCCGAGTTCAGGAATGTCTCTTTCAACCCGACGGTCGATTTTCAGGATAGGGGAAGGTTCACCTATGATAGGGAGTTTTTTCTTTTTCAGGAACTTCTGGAGCATCTTGAAATCCATGCCTTCGTTCCAGTAGGCAAGTTCCAGCAAATAGGCTTCTTTAAAGGCTTCGGAGGTTGCAAACATCACGTGGGTACCCAGTATTTCTTTTGCAATTGCCTGTAGTTCCCAGAGCCTTTCTTCAGAAAGCAGGATTTCCCGGGCAACGGCCAGAGAAGTATTTCCTATCTGGGAGACATAATGCGCATTGTAGGGGATCATCCCGACATGATGAGCTTTTGCGGCGTCCATGTAAGTTCCGGCAGCTCCTGACATGTAGGCGATCTGGAGATCTTCCATGTCAATGCCTGCAGCTGCACAGAGGGTAATGTGTCCTGCCCGAAGTGCCCCTATGGCTCTTCCGGCTGCGATAAGATCTTTATCTGTAAACTTGATCCCGTTCTGGAGGTGGATAATGCCTTCAGGAGTCTTGATTTTTGGCAGAACTATCAGTTTGTTCCTGATCCCGGCTTCTATAAGTGCAATAACTCCTGTTCCTGTTATGCCTTTTGCAGTTATCTCTCCCTTTTCTACTACCTCTCCTGTCTTTGGGTTTACAAGGTCTCCTATGGTTGTTTTCATTTCCCTGTCAAGAACGTAACAACGAAGGTTCTCCCCTTCAAATTCCACATCGCAGATAGTGTGTGGAGAAGCAATGGACCCGTATTCTATTTCCTGACCTTCCAGAGCCGGCCCGGCAGCAGCTGATCCGGTGTAAATAATCCCGTTTGCCTTAAGAGCCATCTCTGCGTTTGTTCCGTAGTCCGTTGCAATCGCAATCTCATTGCTTTCTATCATGCCTGCCTTTATGATCAGGGCAAGCGCATCGGCTCCAACTTCGTGTTTAATTGAAGGTGGCACAAGTAGTTTGCAATTCCTGGCTTCTTCGAACCCCTCTATTTCGGCCATAGGTATAATTCGAGCATCCCTGTTCTGTTCTTCAATATGGTATTTTTGTTTTTTCCGCTCTCCGGCATATGCCAGGTCTTCGATTGGGATTCCTTGAAAAATAGAAAGCTGGATGGGGTTTCCGCATATTGAGAATTTTTCCATTTCCTCTACTTTTACTCCCAGTTCAGTGAGGATATTCTTTACCGCTGTTACCGAGAGCATGTGGGCCTTATCAAGCCCGTAATGGATTGCAAAGTCAAGGTGGTCCATTACGTTTGCTCCAGGCAGGGGGTTCCGCAGAGTTATGACAGTTTTCTTAATCTTGCCACTTTCCAGGTCGATTTTCTGGGCTCTAAAACCGCTGGTTCCAAGGTCAATTGCGACTCCTGTTCTCATTTTATTAGCCTCTCCAAAATTAAGACTCATTCAACCAGTATGTCAGACATTATCCAAATTTAATAAATTTCGATAAGTTTTATGCTGAATAAGTTATCTTTGCGAGCTATGCTGAATTACTGCCTGGATTGAATCTCTTAGCTTACAGTCTGTCAGCATCTTGCTTTGGAATCCTTATTCTTGAGGTTCATTGCTGGCAAAATAAAAAATGAAACGGGACAAGATACCCGAACTCTAAAGATCAGAGTTCCGGAATATGCCCGTGAAAAAATAAACCAAATTTTCGTGCCTTTTCACGCGTAGAACTCGTCCCTTGCTGCGACCATGGCTTTGATATTCTCGAGGGGAGTCATGGGGGCAATCCCACACCCAGGTGCAAGCACATCGACGCCTTCTACAAGGGCCTGCCTGGCTTCAGCTTTTATCTTTTCAACAGGGCCAGGCAGAAGGGTAAAAGGACTGGAGACGTTTCCTACGAATCTTGCCCTGTTCCCAATGACTTCTTTTGCCTTCTTTGGGCTGCCAATCTTTTCTTCAACGCTGAGACCTTCAAAGCCGCAGTCTGCCATATAGCTGAGGATCTGGTTCACGTTTCCGCAGATGTGGAGGATGGTAACGGAGTTTACGCTGGAGGAAAACTTCTGTAATCTTGCCTGAAGAAACTTCTTAAAGGAATCAGGGCTCATGAGATCAGGAGAAGCGACAGGGTCTGCAACGGAGATAATATCTGCACCTGCTTCGACCATTGCGTTTGCGTACATGATTGCAGCTTCTGTAGCAAGGTCCAGAGCCTGTTCGAAAAGGTCAGTTTTTTTGATGGACCATTTCATGAAAGACTTTACACTTACCAGGTCTGAAGCGACTGTGATCGGACCTTCCATACCGCCAATAATTGGTACATCTGGACCTACTTTTTCTCTGATGATCTTAATAGCTTCGAGTACGGCTGGGATTCTGCCTCTCTGCAGAAGGTCTGCTGGAATAGCTGCGCCTTCAAGGTCTTTGGGATAGGGGTGATCAGTTACAGAAGGCTGCCTGTTCTTAGTACCCATGTTGATCTCGCATCCCATTGCTTCAACCAGAACGGTAAGGCAATAAGGGATCCTTACAGCTTCAAGGCCGCTGAGTTCATGGTTGGCGATTGCCAGCTTTGCCATTAGTTCGGGGTTGGTGTGGGCTTCGGGCCAGGGGGCTCCGACCACATCCATGAGTTCTACAATTCCTGTCTGGGTCACGGAACAGACGGGTATTTTGTCAACGGGCTTGCCTTCAAGTGCAGCTAAGAGTCTTGTTTTTAGTGTAAATTCGCTCATAGGTCATACCTTTTTAATTTTATTTTTACACATTTATTTTTTAGCACAAATTTATAGTCTACTTGGCAATTTATAATATATTCTTAATCCAGAATGCTCCAAAATCCAAACTAAAGTATCCGGAGTTTCGAAACATAGAAAATTATAGATTGTGCCTGGGGGATCGACATACCTTCCGAATCTCCTTTTGGCTTCGCATGAACAGAGATGAGAACAATGGTGGTAAAAAACAGTTCTCAAGCTCCTTACGATTGCGTCGGAATGTGAATATTTTTTTAGTTAACAAATTATAAAACCTAATTGTTGGAAATTTTTTTTTGCTCTGTTTCTGATAAATATGGTCATAAATTTTGACATGATTATCTGGCCTTTATTTCCGCATCCTGATAATGCCATCAAAATCAATCTGCAATCTCTTATCTTTGATTTAGAGACGACTTTTGAAGCCCAAGTTAAGTTTCTTATTCTCATGTCACATTGAAGTCATAGGGTATTCGATGGAGAAGAAGCTGAATGGTAGTAAAAGCAAGATATGCTCTCCAGAGGGGGATGAGTATAAAATTCCTCTTCCTGAGTTTCTTCAAAGATTGGGAGTAGACGATAGCGGGCTTAGCGAGCAGGAAGCTTCAAGGAGACTTCAGGAATGTGGACCCAACGTTCTCGAGGAGACAGGAAAGGAGAGCATATTAATAAAATATTTGAAGCAGTTTTGGAATTTTTTCTCTATTTTGCTGATTATAGGAGCTTTTCTGGCTTTTCTTGCGGAATATCTCGATCCCGGGAAAGGAAATCTGTATATAGGGATTGCTATTGGTCTGGTCGTTATCCTTAACTCGACTTTCACGTTCGTCCAGGAATACCAGGCTGCAAAAACGATGGACAGTTTTCGGCAGCTTCTCCCTCCTCATGCAAAGATTTTAAGGGACGGTAAAATCAGAGACATTCTGGCTTCGGAGCTTGTTGTGGGAGATATTTTCCTTATTCAAGAAGGAGATAAGATCCCGGCAGACGGGCGCTTAATTGAGACAAACTCTCTGAAAGTTGATCATTCGACTATTACAGGCGAATCAGAACCTCAACTTCGGTCTCTTGAATGCACTCATCCAAATATACTGGAGTGCAGGAATATGGTTTTCTCAGGGACGCTTGTACAGAGCGGGAATGGAAAGGCTGTCGTCTTCGGAACAGGACAGAATACTCAGATTGGAAACCTTGCAATACTCACAGAACAGATTTTAAGCGTAGACACTCCCATCCGGAAAGAACTCAATCGATTTATAAAAATCATCTCTGCAATTGCGATTTTTCTGGGAGTAACCTTCTTTATTCTTGCTTTTCTTATTCAGGATGTCTTTCTTGCAAGCCTCATCTTTGCTATTGGTATTATAGTTGCAAATGTTCCTGAAGGACTTCTGCCCACTGTTACTCTTGCCCTTAGTCTGGCTTCCAGGCGAATGGCTTCGCGAAATGCCCTTATTAAGCAGCTTGAGTCGGTAGAAACCCTGGGTTCGACTACTGTTATCTGCACTGACAAAACCGGGACTCTTACCCAGAACAAGATGGCAGTGAATTCTCTCATGATCGGTTTTGAATGTCTCGTTCTCGAAAACCCTCTCAGTTCTAAAAAACGTACTGCGGGGCAGGAGGCAGGAGAAAGTACAAATGCAAGGCAGGAGGCAGGAGAAAGTACAAATGCAGGGCAGGAGGCAGGAGAAAGTACAAATGCAGGGCAGGAGGCAGGAGAAAGTACAAACAAAGATGTTGCGGAAAAAATTGGAGGCTTAAGTACAGAAGGAGTTTGTGTTATAGAAAAGCCTTTATGGGCTCCTGAAAAATTGCCATCTGTTTTCATAAAAGTTGCAGGGCTTTGCAATAATGCAAAGCTTCGTGAATCTCCTCCAGGGTATACTGGTGATCCGACCGAAGGAGCACTTCTTGTTTTTGCAAATAGCTTAGAAGATATAAAAAAGCTCCAGAATGATTATCCAAGGCTGGAAGAGTTTCCTTTTGATTCGCTTACCAAAAGGATGGAAGTTATCTGTCGCACTCCTGAAGGAAAACTTGAAGCATACATTAAAGGTGCTCCCGAAGTGGTTGTGAAAATGTGCAGTTCAGCCATAGATTCAGAAGGCATCAGGAAGATGGATGAAACTAAGCAAAAAGAGCTTCTTGACCGGCATCTGAGGCTTGCAGAAAAAGGAGAACGGATTATTGCCCTTGCATACAGGCAGGCAGAAGAGATTCGGGAGTATACCGGAGATTTCGTTTTCCTTGGATTTATAGGGATTGTAGACCCTCCGCGCCCTGAGGCCAGAGAAGCTATTGCGAAATGCCATGCAGCCGGGATCAAAGTTGTCATGATCACCGGTGATCACCCTGTCACTGCAGAATCAATCGCAAAGGAAGTGGGACTTTCAGACTCCGGAAGGCTTGAAATTATTACCGGAGATGAGCTAATTTCACTCTCACGTACAGACCTTGCTTCAAGATTGAAAAGCCCGAGCATTGTGTTTGCCCGTACCTCTCCTGTGCAAAAACTGACGATTGTACAGCTTTTCCAGGCTGAAGGGGAGATCGTGACCATGACCGGAGACGGGGTCAATGATGCTCCTGCAATTAAGAACGCAGATATGGGGGTTGCAATGGGCAGCGGCACGGACGTAGCTCGCGAAGCTGCGGATATGGTGCTTCTGGACGACAATTTCGCTACGATCGTAAATGCCGTAGAGGAAGGCAGAACCGTTTTTGATAATATAAAAAAGTTCATTGTATACATCCTTGCCAGTAATATTCCTGAGATCCTGCCTTTCATAGCCTTTGTTCTCTTTGCCCTGCCCCTACCTATGCCAGTGCAGCTTATCCTGGCAATTGACCTGGGTACGGATATGTTACCTGCTATTGCTCTCGGACAGGAAAAAGGAGAAGGAGATATTATGAAAAGGCCTCCAAGGGCCAGAGACGAAAAGCTATTAACGCCTCAGTTGCTTTTAACAGCTTATGGAATAAAGGGACCTATAGAAGCTGCCGCGGGCTTTTTCTGTTATTTTGCCGTACTTTTTGAAGGGGGCTGGAAATTCGGCGAACAGCTTGCAAACAATAATCCCCTTTATATGCAGGCGATTACCGCTTTCTTTTCAGCAGTGATTATCTGCCAGATAGCGAATGTTTTTGCTTCCAGAACCCGATTTCAATCGGTCTTCACAATGGGCTTGTTCAGCAACCGCATGATTCTTTTAGGGATTGCAAGTGAATTACTGATTCTCGCTTTCATTGTCTGGAATCCGTTTGCCAATCTTATTTTTAACACTTCGCCCCTTGACCTCAGGTACATATTACTTTCCATTCCTTTTGCACTCTTCCTGCTTGGAATCGACGAGTTAAGGAAATATTTACTGAGAAGAGATGTGGGCTGGGCGGCTAGATTCTTAAAGTGGTAACTTGATGACGGTTAAGGATGAGGTAATCAAGACTTATGGAATGATGTGATTGGACTAATCATAATTTAAACACAATTGGGCTAAAACATAAACGTCGGCTAAAGTATAGCCAGTCGATTGCTAAAACCGCGACTAAAATGTTCTGTTGGGTCTAGAACATTCAAACAACTACTTCAATATTTTTTGTCTAATCAGATTGGAATCTTTTCTTGCTTTTAAGTGATTATTTAAAAATATTCAACTCTTAATCTTTTATTTAAACTATTTTAATACTCTTATTTGACTAAAGGGCATATTTATTGCTTTTTTATCTTCAAAAATGATTCAATTTTTTGCTAATATTACTCATAGAAAACTTTTATATAGTATTCTAATTTATGATTACTGTCTATATTATGTTGTAAACATCCCTGTGCCCCCAGCTCAAAATCTATCCCCCGAGACTAAAGTATGAATGTTAGTAAAAAGGTCCTTGTTATTATCTATATTATTTTTGCCCTTCTTACTTCAGTCGTTATTTTTGCATCCCAGAACATTCTCGACTCGAGTTTTTCTCACCTGGAGGAAAAAGAGGAAAATGAAAGCATAGAAAATGCGCAACACGTAATTGATCTCCAGATTATGCAACTGGATAAGACTAACTATGTCCTTTCTTCAAGGGAGGATATCAGGGCTCTTATGCTCAGTCAGGATCGTAAACACCTCGGCGAAACCGCGCTCAATGATCTTTTTTACTTAAGCGGGTACGACTTTATTTTTTGTGCGGATAGTTCAGGGAATATAATATACTCTCAGCTTTCTGGTTCAAACAATACCACTAATGCCTCAATACTTTCCGAAATCAACCGGAAAATAGCTGATAAAAGCCTCCGGAAGGAAGCTAATAACCCTTTAAATGGGCTCCTGGTGCTGGAGAATGGCCCTACTATTATCTCCTGTCGTCCTGTGCTTGCCGCACCCGATAGTAAAGAAATAGTCGGAACAATTATCCTGGGAAAGAATTTGGATGCTGATTTCATCGAGTCCGTCCAGAATATTATGGGAAACTCGGTTTTGCTTTACAACCCGCATAGCATGCCTTCTGATGTCAAGCAAGCCCTTTTAGAAAATAAAAACGAGAATTTCGCGCGCACTGTCGACGAGAATAAGGGAGCCGGTTATTCTGTCCTCGAAGATATAAATGGAAATCCAGCTGTCCTTATTCTGTCAGACGCTGACACGAACATCTATGCAGAAGGCCAGAAGTCCCTCAAGTATATTGTGATCTTCCTTTTGTTTGCAGGCCTGATGGTCGGGGCAGGCTGTAAGCTTCTTCTTTATAGGGAAGTGGTCTCCAGGATAGTTGCTATTGACAGTTATGTGGAAAAGGTTGGAAAGGACGAGGATTTCTCTGCACGATTTGTTATGGATGGAGATGATGAGCTCTCAAGGTTGACAGAAGGAATAAACCGGATGCTTGACCGTCAGAAAATCTATTCTGACAAAATTAAAGCTCAGGAACATGAGAAAAAGGCAATTCTTAATTCTCTCAGTGAACTCGTGGTTTTTGTAGATGTCGAGTTAAGAATAGTCTGGGCAAACAAGGCTTTTCTGGATTACATGAGTTCGAAGCTTGAAGATGTCGTAGGACACGAATATGAAAATTTTTTCATTATGCATGAAGAAGGTTCCAGCAAATCTTTTATAAAAAAAGCTCTCGAATCAGGAACTGAAGAGTTAGGGGAAGTTCCCACTCCTGACGGAAAGGCCTGGATGGTCTGTGCAAATCTTATCAGGGACGAGAATGGCAGGATTACTGGCATCCTGCAAACATGCCTCGATATTACCGAGCATAAACGTTCGGAAGAAAGGCTGCTTCAGGCAAAATTAGAGGCTGAGGCAGCCAACCGTACTAAGAGTGAATTTCTTGCTAATATGAGTCACGAATTGCGTACGCCTCTGAATTCCATTATAGGGTTTTCGGATATTCTGCTTGAGAGAGTTTTTGGGGAACTCAATGAAAAACAATTGAGGTACATAAATAATATCTCTACCAGTGGAAAGCATTTGCTGGAACTTATAAATGACATTCTTGATCTCTCTAAAGTAGAAGCCGGAAAAATGGAACTTCACTATAGTGAATTTTCTATCAATTCTATTTTTGAGGAAGTCAGAGCAGTTTTCTCTCCCCTTGCCCAGAAAAAATCTCTCGAAATAACTTTCAACGTAGAATCCGTTACAACGCTTGAAGCCGACAAAGGTCGTCTAATTCAGATCCTTTACAACCTTGTAAGCAATGCGATTAAATTTACTCCAGACGGTGGAAAGGTTTCCGTTTGTTGTAAGAAAAACGGAAGCCGAGCGTTTATTTCAGTAATGGATACTGGCATAGGCATTTCTTCTGAGGAACAGGGGAAACTTTTCCACCCCTTTACCCAACTTGACGCCTCCGCATCCAGAGAGTATTGTGGAACAGGGCTCGGGCTTGCTCTTGTGAAGAAGATTGTAAACTTACATCAGGGAGATATATGGGTTGAGAGCGATAGTGGGAAAGGAAGTACCTTTAAATTTGCAATTCCTCTCAAAAGACCGGTCGAGTCCAGGAAAGCTAGCGAAGTAGGACTCGAAGATATACTCATAGAATTCGAAATGAACAAAACAGAAGCACTTTCGGTAAAGGAATATATCGAAGATTTACAAGACGAAATAGCGCTACAAGACGAAATAGAGCTGCCTGAAATCTTTCCCCCGGAAAAGGTAGATTCGAAACAAGGGCTTGTTCTGGTAGTTGATGACGATAAAAATTCCAACGAACTTCTTTCTATTGTACTAAGGGAAGCTGGGTATAGTGTAGCCTCCCTTTACAGTGGGAAAAATGTGTTGAATGTTATAAAGAAACTAAAACCTGAAATTATTACCCTTGACGTTTTTCTGCCGGACACTAATGGCTGGCTTGTTTTGAGGCAGCTCAAAAATGACCCTCTCACTGCCTCTACTCCGGTACTTATTATTTCCATCACCAATAATAATGAACCTGGAATTGCTCTTGGGGCAACTTACTCTTTCACAAAACCAGTAAAAAGAGCTGAATTGGTGGATTCACTCAAAAAAATCAGCAGTAAGCTCAGGTTAGAAAGCCCCAGGGTCCTTATCATAGATGACGATGAGAACACTTTGGAACTGTTGAATTCTATGATTGAGCCCGAAGGTTTTGAGGTGACCAAGGCTTATGGCGGAAAAGAAGGTATACAGAAGCTCTTTTCGGAACGACAGCCCGATATCTTGATCCTTGACCTTATGATGCCGGAAACCAGCGGGTTTGATATCATTTCCAGCTTGAGGGCAGATGCACGCACAAAAGATATTCCTCTTATTGTATGCACTTCTAGAGAGTTTACTGAGAAGAATATCGATGAGTTGAACGGTGAGCTTAAAGAGCATCTTATCTCTATTATGAAAAAAGGCACTTTCGGAAGAAAAGAGTTAATTAATAGAATAAAGCAATTAGCTATGCTGAAGAGGCTTAACGATGAAAAAAATCTTGATTGTTGAAGATAATCCCATGAATATGGAACTGATTCTGGACCTTCTGGAATTCTATGGGTATGGTGTAACCAAGGCCGAGGACGGGATAAAAGCTATCGAGAGCCTTGCTGAAGACAAATTTGATCTGATTCTGCTGGATATGCAGCTTCCAAAAATGGACGGTCTTGAGGTTCTAGAGCGAATTAAGAATAATCCTGCAACTGCAGATGTCCCTGTGATAGCTGTTACAGCTCATGCTATGAAAGGCAGTGAAGAACATTTCATAGAAATGGGCTGCGTGGATTATATCTCTAAGCCAATTGATATCCACAAGTTCAGAGCTCTAATCGATATGTATCTTGGAGATTATCCATCTTAATCGGAGACCACCCATCTTAATTGAGGACTATCCACCTTAATTTCAGAAAGGAGATTATAATTTATCGAGGCGCATTGACATCTCTTTATAGTACAAAAAGAGTTCTTCACACCATTTAAGTGCACTCTCGTCAAAACTCATCAAGCGTTGGTGGTCATACTTTCCTTTATTGTCGAAAAGCACAAGCGAACAAAAACGCTCTGTTACGACATTTTTGAGGGTTATATTTTTGTTACAGATGTATATCTCAGTATTTTTTGATTCCATAAGAAACTTTAGGTCATCATAGTAGTCCTTTTTCATCCTGTTAAAAACCGGTTCTGTCAGGACGAGGCAGATTTCAGCTTCTTTTCTTGCGAGTTCACGGTAGATCTCGATATGAAGAGGGTTAAAATATGAAAGAAATATTTTTATGTGTTTGGATTCCAGGAGGTTTTTCTTAAAATCTTCGGGTATTTCAAAAAGACGGTTAAGGTCGGCCTCAAGCATAAAATAATTTCCCAGCTCATCAATCCTGTTAAGGAGATGTTCGGGAATCGCAGTAAAGTCATGGTTTATCCAGTATTCGTAATTTTCCTCAAAAACCCTTACCGTATTCAGCAGAGGCTCCATTTTTTCGACTACTATCTCTCCCATCTCAGAGAGTCTGTAGGTGTTTTTCTCATCCTGTATTATCAGGCGTCCCTCTTTTAACTTTTTGATCTGGGGCATAATAGCGGTTGAGTTGACGTTAAGGGCTGTTTTGATTTCGTCCCCAGTTTTAGGCCCTTCTACTAACAGAAGTAATACATCTTTTCTTTTTTCTGAAAGAAACGCCAGATCAATAAGTGATATTTTCATTTTATTCCATCTCCCCGGAAGCTTCTATAATAAAAAACAATTCTCCTTTATTTCTTTCTAGAGACCGACCCGAATTGGCAAAAGTTCCGTTATCCTCTCAAAGAAAACCTTGATTGAACTTCTTGCGATATCACTGCGCTACTTTTCAGTTTATCCCTTATATCTTTTTCCAAAAAGATTTGTTTTCGTTCAGCTATAGTTACGAATTGAATATATAACTAAGAAATTATCTATCCAGTCTTTTTGTAAAGCTCGGTACATTTATGTCTAAAAAATCTTCAGTATAAAAAGTTGGTCAAGAAAATAAAATCAGAAAACGCTGCAAGATTAAAATAAGACTACTTTTCTAAAGTATTTTGTGAAAACACGATGTCGAAAAAGTATCTATAGTCCCCACATTAAATAATGCTACATTGCATGTGAAACCTCTTTCTCCTAAATTCCCCCAGTTATTTCCTTAACAATAGAACTTGCGCGCTTGAACTGAGAACTCAACAGCATTAAACCTTCAGCTTTCGAAGTCATGCATTAATCAAAGAGTCTATTGTGATTGATTTTGCGTCAAATGCGTAAATTATAGTAATTATACATCTATTAAATATATAAACGCTGCATTATATCCAGTTCAAGCCCGAAAAAACTCGACTCATCAAGGATGTATGTTTTTTTGTTAAATTCTCGGTATGTTTTGTGCATAGTTACTTTTTCTAAGATTTGTCATATATAAACGTTCTTTATTTGATTTTGCCATTCAATTATTTTCGTTAGCGGTGTCCATTGGAAATATGCGGCTATAGCAGATCTGAAATTTTGTCTGCGTTTTGCATCCCGAATAGCACCGCGCCTACACCGCGTTCTGACAGGCGTATAAATCTCTGTGAAACACTTTTGTCCACAAGTTTAGCGTGATATAATTCATCAACTGCGATTTTATCTAGTTCTGATTGCTTTTCCCACCCTTCGTTTATATAAAGCAATCCTTTTTCATATAGGTGCTTAAGTATTTCGATTTCCATAGATTCTAAAGTACACATATCTATAACTCCCCATTTCGAATGGAACCCGCCGGACCAGTCCCCCCACATACGCTTTCGGGCATTTTTTATCCTTTCTCCTTTCTATTTCAAGGTTATTTCTTTTTCTATTCTTTTTTAATTACTCTTGTTTTATGAGTATTAATTGACATACAGAACTTTAAATAATCGTTGGTATTAATATTCGGAACTAGTTTCCGTATATCAGATAAGTGAGCCTTCTGCAGTACATCCAACTCCCCCAAGCGTAATGTGGAAATTGTCTTGAACATGGCAGCTTCAATCTGAGAAAATTAGGAGACTTTTAATATCTTCTGGGACCGCCAAAATTTACCATTATTTTCACTTGCAATTGACGCAATCAATAAAAAACCCAGAAAATAATAAAAAGACTCTAATTTTTCTTCCCGCCTTTATTTGTTGCATCTTTTTCTAAATTAAGATGTATTATTTAATATACTTTTAAGTAATCCAATTTTCAGAGATTTTGCAGCTTTGAATTAGTTTTTTATTATTTCAATTTATTTTATTCTCATGTTGCTAGTTAACGATAACCTCACATACTTATCAATCTCAGCCTAGCAGAGTGAAAGTATTTTTTGTATAGTCGTATGGCTGTGGTTTCGACTCATAGTTTATTGAGATGAAAATCTTCCTTGAAAAGTTCCAAATATGATAGGTTGGTGAGTTTACATTTTTTAAGAATGTAAAACAATCGAAAATAATATAATGTGTTGAGTTATATAATCTTCGTGCAAATTTCTTACACAAAAACGAAGATATGGCGTAAATGGACAAGATTGACTAACAAAGAGTTTAAAATTCTTTAGATATTGTTTTTAGCTGAAAAACCATTTGATTCTGAGTTCAGAAAGAGAATGTACGACGTTCTTGACCTATACGAAGAAGATTACGACCCGAAAAGACCTAT
>MDTP02000125.1 GCA_001714685.2 Methanosarcina sp. Ant1
ATATTTCATATAAATTTAATCTCATCGCCATAATTTTTGTAAATTTAATCTTATATTTACTGCATTTAAGCCATTAAATTTTTGTGAATTCTCTGCTGTTTTTAATAACGCTAGTGTCATGAAAATTTAATTTTGGATCGGCTCCTCAATAAGCTCTGAACCGCTATGCTATGAGAAGCTACCGAATCCCTACATACTGATGAGGAACTATCCGAATATTATGTTCCATAACTAAATTTTCTTGACACTAGTGGAGAAGTCTCCAGATCGCCTTTAATTTAAGTTCGAATCCCCAAATTCCTTTTGAGCCTGGATTCCGCATTTTTAGGCACATAGACATCTATTGATATCGAATTATGTGCTTAACCTTAACTGCATCTGACATTCCGCAGATGTTTGCTAAAATTCAACAATTTTTCACGCTATCGTTTTTTCTGAAAATTGCTTTTCCTATTCAAGCATATTTTTTAGAAATATCTCACACTTTTTGGTCATGTACCTTTAATGAAAGCTTTTAACCCCTATTTCCGGAAGCTTCAGTTGAGATAATAATTTCAAACTTTTGAGTAAATATCCAAAAACGATAGCAAGAAAAATGTTATTTTCTTGAGGACATCTGCGGAATGTCGGCTACATGTTATGTCGTTTGAATACTAATGAATTGGTGATACAACTCAAAATCATTCCTATAGGCAGATAATGTGGAGTAGAACTTACCAATAAACTATTCTTTCAGAAATTAATCTGGACGATTAATTGGTGAAATAATATTCACGCAGTAAATATGCTGAGGGGGAGTGTATCGAAAAGTTAACTACCTTAAAATTATATCAAATTGAACCAGTATTAAGAAAAGTACAATTTAACCACAACGACTATTGTGCTTTTTTGATCCTTAAGTGCGTAAGTCCTGAAAATAATAAGGCTCTTCGCTGTTTTTTGTGGGTTGAAAATGATTTTCCAGTTGAAAAGTAACTGCACCAAATGTATAAATATTGATTCTGAATGTTATTTTTCACGATAAATCTTTATAATTATTATATATGTTGTATCATATTTAGAAAGTGATTATGAATTACCCACTCGAAATAATAGCGAAAATCCAATAATGAAAAGTCTCTAAGATCAACGTAATCCTGATAGGACAGATGGCTATGGAGAAAAATATAAAAATCTTGCTTATCGAGGATAATCCCGGAGATGCTTATCTAATTGAAGAGCACCTCGGAGAGTTTGCCAACTTCTCATATGAATTTAAAAATGTCGGAACACTCAATGAAGTTTTAAGTATACTTAAAGAGCAACCTTATGATGTAATATTGTTAGATCTAGGATTGCCCGATAGCGACGGGGTCAACACTTATCTCAGCGTTCACAATAAAAATCCACTGGTTCCTATAATTATCTTAACTGGACTTAATGATGGAAAAATCGAATCTCATGCTTTAAAAGAGGGTGCTCAGGATTTTTTGGTAAAGGGGAAAACGGAAGGCAGATTGCTGCAAAGTATTATCCAATGTTCCATTGAACGTAAAAAAAGAGTAGCCTTCTATTATTTGAGGTTGTAATCCCCAAAACACCCTTAATGCCATCTTCCAACCTTTTTTGTTCCGCCTTCGGCGAGGCTAGGGCAGACCTACTTCAGTGAATTAAAACGCAAGCATTTTTTACACTGGAAACTTAATCATGAAAACAACAACCACATAATGGTGGACGACCAAGATGAAAAAACTAAACAAAAAGTCGCCAGTGAAACTTTTTTGTGGGAAGGAATGCCTATTTTTCAAAGCGTCCCATAGATGAATTTTAAAGATGCGGAGACAAATTATAGAGACAAATTATATTAAGTACGAAAGGATTTACTATGATTGAAATTTAAATTACAACTGAAATAACTTTGAGCAACCGAATTGGAATAAGCCGGGTTCAAAGATTATTCAGATTCATTTCCGAACAGGACTAGTTCCTCGGAAAGGTTCGTTTAGAATCCACTAAGAAACATTATATTATCCAAAAAAGAAGGTAGCATGCATTTTTTGTGCTTTTGTCAAGATTATCAATAAAGTTGATGGTTATGATAAAGGAATAACGGTGTTAAACATGATGGACCCGCAAATAGAGCGCAAACTCATTGAGATTATGAGGGTAATTCACGAAAATGACAAACCTATAGGTGCCAGGGCAATAGCTGACGAACTTAATACCCGGGGTTATGATATAGGAGAGCGGGCTGTCCGATACCATCTAAGAATCCTGGACGAAAGAGGGTTCACACGTAAACACGGGTATGCAGGACGTACGCTTACTGAACTGGGAGAAAGTGAGATGAATGATGCCCTCATCGGAGACCGCTTTGGTTTTGTAATATCCCGGATAGAAGAGATGGCGTTCAGAACTACCTATAACCCCGAAACCGGTGATGGGGTAGTACCTGTAAATATCTCTTACTTTGATAAGGACGATTTGGAAACTGTTATTGATGTGGTTTCGTATACTGCACATTCTGGGTATATGATAAGCCCCAGAGTAAAAATTATAGAAGAAGACGAAGAATTTATCTTCCTACCCCCAGGAAAAATCGGAATAGCTACCGTATGCAGTGTTACTTTTGACGGACTTCTTCTGAAAGCAGGCATTCCCGTTGAACCTTCATACGGAGGAATTCTCCAGATAGCGAATCGAAAACCTGTACGCTTTTTGGACCTGATTTCTTACAACGGAACTTCCATTGACCCAATAGAAATTTTCATGAATAGGAAAACCACTTCTGTTCTCGAAGTGCTTGAGAAAGGAGAAGGCAAAATCCTTGCCAATGTACGACAGATAAATTCCTCGGCTTATGACAGAGTTACAGAAATCATTAAACAGGCGGAGAAAGCAGGGTTAGGAAGCTGTTTCCCCCCTGGAGAAATTGATGAACCCTTATTTGGGGCGCCTATTGAGACAGGGAAGTTCGGAATTGCGATCGTAGGAGGGATTAATGGAATCTGCGCCCTTGAAGAGACCGGAATTAAAATTGAGACGAACCCTGTTTCTACAGTTCTAGAGTACAGAACAATGTCAGAAATATGAGGAAAGTAGGTGTTCAGCCTTACTGTAATTTACGACAATACAGCCAGTCCAGATTTTACAGGAAGCTGGGGGTTTGCAGCCCTTATTGAAACATATAGCGAAACCCTTCTTTTCGATACAGGTTGGGATAGAACTCTCCTCCTCAAACATCTGAGGAAACTTCATATTGACCCTACTGATATTAAAAAACTGATCATTTCTCATCAGCACTGGGATCATATAGGAGGCCTTCCTGAAATTATTCAGGCAAATCGCGGAATTGAGGTATATATCCCTGCTTCTTTTTCGGAAAATCTGAAAACAGAAATCAGAAAAAGAGCGATTCTTATTGAAGTAAAAGAACCTGTAGAAATATCTCAAGGTATTAGAAGCACAGGGGAACTCGGAGATAAGATAAAAGAACAGGCCCTCATTCTGGATACAGGAAACGGATGTTACGTGCTTACAGGCTGCGCTCACCCGGGTCTTGCCACAATCTTGGATACTGCCCTCGTTTACGGGGAAGTGAAGGGAATTCTCGGAGGGCTCCACGATAGTGAGGAGTTTGAAAGACTTAAAGGACTTGAAATCATAGCATTAGGGCACTGTACTGCTCATAAAGAAAAAATAAAAGAGATTTTTCCTTCGGAATTCATCGAGATCGAAGTAGGTCTACGCCTGGATCTGAAATGAATAGACAGGAAATCAAGATTTCTATTTTTGTACTTTCGATATTTTACCCTGAAATTTAGAGTCCAGAATGTTCTCATTTTGACGAGTGAAGTTTAAAGAGACACACTAAATTCAGAGGAAAATGTATAATTAGAAATAGCATGTCCTCTAAAAAGAATAAACAAATTAGTGCGGAATAACGGAGATCAGGCAAGAAACCAGAATTCAAGGAAATATGCCACAATTGTCCGATTTTTGCCGTTTTTTCTGCCTCATCAATATATTTTGGATAAATGGTACTTTGAATGATTATTTTCTCGCGATACGGAAGAAAATAATAGGGGAACCGTATCAAAAAATGAGATAAAGGGAGAAAATGTCGATGCTGAAAATAGAGGACCTGACTGTGGAGGTCAACGGAAAAACTTTGCTTCGTGACGTGAACCTCGAAGTCAAAAAAGGGTATACTAACGTGCTTTTTGGGCCTAACGGAGCTGGAAAAACAGCTTTGATGAGAACAATCATGGGCTTCAGCGAGTACAAAGTTGTAAAAGGCCAGATTCTGTTCAATGACGAAAACATTACTGGTATGCCAGTGGATGAACGAGCCCGTCGCGGACTTGGGATAATGATGCAGCGCCCGCCAGATATGTCCGGGATTAAACTGAAAGATCTTGTAAGAGTTGCATCTAAGGGGAAGAAAGATCCCGAAACTCTTGCCGAAAAACTTGATATGAAGCGTTTTCTGGACAGGGATGTCAATGTGGGTTTTTCGGGAGGAGAAATCAAACGTTCCGAGCTTCTGCAACTTGAAGCCCAGGATCCGAGCCTGTACCTTCTGGATGAGCCTGAGTCCGGAGTGGATCTTGTAAGCATAGAACAGGTAGGACTGACAATAAAAGGACTGCTTGAAGAAGGGATCTGCCCCGGCGAAAGCTGCAATAAAGGGAAATCTGCCCTTATTATTACCCATACAGGTCAAATCCTGGATTATGTGAAGGCAGATAGAGGATATATTCTTTGCAACGGGACTGTTATGTGTTCCGGAAATCCCTTGAAAATGCTTGACGAGATAAAGAATAGAGGGTACGAGGAGTGTATAAAATGCAGACTGATGATGTGAACCTGAAAAAGAGAGCTGAGAGTGCAGCCAGTAAAAAGGCTGCTTTCGGGGAGGACTTTGAGCTGGAAAAGTATGAGGAAGGTTCCAAGCTTAGCAAACCTATCGAAAACCTCCAGACCCTTGACGAGGACAGCAAAAAAACTCTGCTTCAGGTAGGAGTAGTACCAAGTGAAGAAGGCAGATCAGGAAGTTTTCTGGTAGTGGACAATACAGTCTCACACTCTTCCCTGAAAGATAAAAATGTGGAGCTTATGTCCACTCACAAAGCCCTGGAAAAGTATGAATGGCTCAAGGATTACTCCTGGAAACTCGTGCAGGTGGATGCTGACAAGTACACGGCAAAAGCCTATCTTGAAGATGCGGATGGCTACTTTGTCCGGGTTCCCGCGGGCAAGAAATCCGCCATGCCAGTCCAGACCTGCCTTATGCTGGGCAGTAAAAAGGTATCCCAGACAGTGCATAATATTATAGTCGTCGAAGAAGAAGCCAGTCTTGATATTATCACAGGCTGTACTTCCAAAAAAGGAGTGGAAGAAGGGCTGCATCTGGGAATTACCGAAATGTACGTGAAAAAAGGAGCCACCCTGAATTTCACTATGATCCACAACTGGGCTGAGCAGATAGGAGTTCGCCCGAGGACAGTTGTTCATGTGGAGGAAGGGGGAACTTATATAAGCAATTATATTTGCCTGAAGCCCGTGCGCTCTGTACAGGCTTACCCGACTGTCAAGCTCGAAGGTAAAGGAGCGGTAACCAGGCTCAGTACTATAGCCATTGCCCACCCTGGCTCTGAACTTGATCTAGGAAGCAGGGCGATTTTCAATGCCCCTGAAACCAGAGCTGAATTGATCTCGAGGACAATCACAATCGGCGGAAGAATAATTGCGAGAGGGGAGATGATAGCCAATGCGAAGGGAGCAAAAGGGCATCTTGAGTGTAAAGGGCTCGTCCTTGGCAAAGGTAGCCAGCTGGCAATTCCTATCCTTGAAGCAAACATAGATGATGTCGAACTTACCCACGAAGCAGCCGTAGGTAAAATTGCTAAAGACCAGGTGGAATACCTGATGGCCAGGGGACTTACAGAAGAAGAAGCAGTGGGTATGATCGTCCGCGGGTTCCTGGACGTTGGAATAAGAGGAATTCCGGATGAGCTGAGAAATGAAATTGAAAACACAATTACACAGACAGCTTTTGGGTCATAAATTTAAAAATTGAGAGCGCGAAAAGCTAATTTCTATATGCTGGAAAATGGGGTGTATGGGAAAAACAAAAATGGAAATTTAGCTCTTTCGGACAAAAAACGTATTTAAAGAAGAGTGTGTTAATCCGGCAGGAAAAAGAGAGACCTGCCGGCTTTTTTGTAGATTATTGAGGCTCTTAATGAGCTAACAGTATGAGCTAATAACAGTTCTTGTTTTTGGAAAAGAGCGCCTTACAGCAAATGTTGCTCATTAAACAACAATTTGCAAATCGAAAAAGTAGTTTAAATACATTAATATATGATTAATTATATATAAATCTGTATGAAAAGAAACTAAATTACCCACAGATGATTAGCCACAAGTTTTCGGATTATTTCAGATTATCGGAGAAGATTTGGGATGAAAGAAAACCTGAGAAATTCCGGTATCGATATTGTTGGAGATGTGCCCTGGGGAACTCACTTCTGCCAATTATACCAGACAAAAGAAGATTTAATGGATATACTTCTTCCTTATTTTAAAGCGGGACTGGAAAATAACGAGTTTTGTGTGTGGGTCACATCAGAGTCTCTAGATGCGGAAGAGGCAAAAGATGACCTGAGAAGAACTGTTCCTGATTTCAGTACTTCACCAACTGGATCGAGAAATCATTTAGCTTCATTCCGATTTCAAAATACTTTTCGGTTAAATGTTTGAAATCGTAATGGGGATAGATGATTTTCTGATCCAGTTGGTGAAGTACTGGATTTTGACACTTATCTTGACAGAGTCTCTAGATGCGGAAGAGGCAAAAGATGACCTGAGAAGAACTGTTCCTGATTTTGACACTTATCTTGAGAATGGGCAAATAGAAGTTATTCCCTACACTCACGGATATGTAAAAGATGGTGTTTTAGATTCTAAAAAAATCTTAAACGGCTGGATTGAGAAAACCAATCAGACCCTTGATAGTGGATACGAGGGTTTGAGATTGAGCGGGAACTCTTTTTGGCTTGAAACACATTGGGAAGACTTCGTCTGTTACGAGAGAGAAGTGGACAGCGGCATCGGCAAATATCATATGATGGCTCTATGTACCTATTCCCTTGATAATTGCAACATAATCGGGATTGCTGACTTAGTCTCCAACCATCAATTCGTTTTGGCCAAAAAGGAAGGAAAATGGGCTCGGATAGATAATTCCGGGCGGAAGAGGGCGGAAGAAGCACAAGCTAAGCTTAAAGAAACACTCGACAATTCGGAAAACTTAGTTAAAGAACGTACAGCTGAACTTGAAGAATCTTATAAGTCACTATTGGAAAATGAGATAAGACTCAATGAAGCTCAAAAAATGGCTCATATTGGAAGTTGGGATTGGGATATTATAACTGATAAAATGTATTGGTCTGATGAAACGTATCGTATTTTTGAGTTTGATCCTCTAGAATTCGATGCAACTTACGATTCATTTTTAAACTATATACACCCCGAAGATCGAGACTATGTGGATAATGCCGTTAAAGCAGCTTTAAATGGGGAGCCATATAGTATTGATTTTAGAATAGTCCTAGCTGATGGAGAAGAATGCATAGTCCATGCACAAAGTGAAGTCATTTTTAATGATGAGAATATCCCTATTCGAATGAAAGGAACAGTTCAGGATATTACTGAGCGCAAGCGGATGGAGGATTCGTTGCGTCAGAGTGAGGCTCTGCTTTCAACTTTCCTCGAACAACTGCCAGTAGGCATTGGACTTGCCGATACTCAAGGACGCTGGTTGGTCATCAACAACATGTTCCGTCGCTTTGTGAGCGAGGTCATCCCTTCACGAGACCCTGAAAACAGCTTGCGTTGGATGGCGTGGAGAGCTGACGGCCGTTTACTAGAGCAATCTGAATGGCCGAGCGAGAGAGCGCTTCGGGGCGAGAACATAACTCTCGGGGTAGATTTTCTCTACACCTCCGACGACGAGAGGGGGATATGGACACACGTAAGCTCGGTTCCTTTCCTCAACGAGGCTGGAGAGATCACGGGCGCTATCACAGTTATCCAGGATATCGACGAGCAAAAGAGGACAGGAGAAACCCTGGAAAAAATAGAAAAAATCCGCATAAAAGAAATTCATCACAGAATCAAGAACAATCTACAGGTAATCTCTTCTCTTCTCAGTCTCGAATCTGAAAGGTTCAGTGATGCAAAAATGCTTGAAACCTTAAGGGAAAGCCAAAACCGCGTGGCTTCAATGGCTCTGATTCACGAAGAGCTATATGAAGGAGACAAAATTGATACCTTTGACTTTGCCGCTTATCTCTGGAAACTCACTTCAGAGCTTTTCAGTTCGTATAATGTTGGAAATAATAATATCAGCTTGAATCTGGATCTTGAACAGGTATATCTTGGCATGGACACTGCAATACCTCTTGGGATTATTGTAAACGAGCTGGTATCAAATGCCCTGAAGCATGCTTTCCCTGCTGGGAGCAAAGGCGAAATCCAAATACGCCTTCGCAAAGCTGAAACTCCTGCTACTAATCATGATATTTCCGATTCGGGTCCATGCTCTATGGAAAAAGATAGCTTCGATTACATACTCAGAGTAGCAGATAACGGAAAAGGCATGCCGGAAGAAATCGACTTCGAAAACGCAGATTCTCTCGGACTCAAACTTGTAAATATTCTTGTTGAACAGATAGACGGCTATATAGAACTTAAAAGAGACCATGGAACAGAATTTACAATCTGGTTTAGAAATGTAGAAGAATGAGCCAACAGGTAGCCAATCAATAATTAAATTGATATTTTCCAGAAAATTCACATATTTGCATTTATCTCTTGTTTTCCTCGCTGTATATTTTTGGTTTTCTTTACGCAGGTAAGCCGATGCAACAGTATGAATAAAGTAATGTACTTCGTATTTTTGGCTGGAGAGTACAGTACTTGCCAGTGTATATATATACTGTGGCAATACTACAGTACTGTAATGATTATGATGGAGCGAGACTATGGACTTTGCCTGTAAAGAGTTCAAAGTAGAAGATGTGATTAAATGTGCCCTTAATCTTACAAAAGCAGACCTCAAGGTTATGAAGTATTTCTTAAACGAAACAGAGAAGTGGGCTGATACCGACTCTCTTTCAAAGGCTCTGAAACTGGACATTTCCACTATCCAGCGTTCCGTAAAAAAACTGCATGAAAAAGAAATTTTGCAGAGGTCCCAGCAGAACCTGGACGGAGGAGGCTATGTTTTCAAATATAAAATCCATTCAAGAGCTAAAATAAAAAATATTATAATGACTGTAGTTGGTTCTTGGGCCGACCGGTTAGGTCAGGAACTTGAGAAATGGGAAAACGGAGGTTAGTTTAACCTGCTGAACTGCAGCAAATGAGAAAAAGTCTGCTGCCCAGCTCAAAACTCGCAGTTTGGGACAAAAACCGACTGCATCAAATGCGGAAGCTTCAGAAGCGCCTTTCCTGAAGACGCCCTGCAATTTGATTATTTTCCTTTTATTGATTAGGAAAGAAAATAGAAATGCTCCCTGATAGCAGAAATATTTTCAACTTATAATAAGAAATAATACAGGGAGAAAGAAAAACGTTTCCGGAATCTGACTTTAGCACGATCGAGTGCGCATACTGGAAAGTATACACAAATCAACCAAAAGTTGGGAGGAGAAGAACATGACAAAACGAGTAACTGAACTTTCAGCAACACAGAAAACAGAACTCTCTAAAATTTTCGGTGAATACATTAACCTTGACAAACGTGAACTTCACTATTATAGCCATGATATTGGAGCCTTGCCCCCTCTTCTCAAAAAAGTTATGGGGAATACGGACCCTGCGGCTGTTGTAAAAATCCGGACGGAAAAAGATGCTGTAGAGCTTCTGAAATTTGCAAACCGGAATAAGATTCCAGTCGTTCCCCGTGCAGGGGCTTCTTCCGGATACGGCGGGGTAATCCCTACAAAGGGAGGCATAGTTGCCGATGTAACCCTACTGAATAAGATCATAAGTGTTGATCCCGAAGGGCAGAAAGTGGTTGTTCAGAGTGGGATAATCTGGGAAAAGTTAGAGAGGAAACTAAAAGAAAGTGGCCTTTCGGTAAGAACAATCCCTTCAAGTGCTCCTTCTTCGACCGTAGGAGGCTGGCTGGCCCAGAGCGGAGCCGGTTACGGAAGTTACGAGTTCGGTTGGGGCTACGAGAGTGTGGAAAATGCCCGGGTTGTCCTCCCAAATGGAAAAATAAGGGACTTTTCAGGCCCTGAACTGAAAAAGCTAATAGGGACAATGGGGACAACAGGTATCATCACCGAAATAACCCTGACGGTCCAGAAGCTTGAAGAGAGAAAAGCTGTTTCTGCCAGTTTCTCCGACGCTTCAGCTATGAAAAAAGCTGTCGAAGCCATCAGAAAAAAGAACATCCCTCTCTGGTCCATTTCCTTCCTGAACCCTGAATGGGTGGACATGAAGAATAAATCACCCAGAAAACTCCATTACGGAGAAGTCGTGGATAAAGACAGGCCGGTGCTGCCCGTAGCTTATGTCTGTACCTTCATGTACCCAGCCTCCAGGGACGTTTCCGGCCTGAAAGAAGCAATCGAAAGCGCCGACGGCACGATCCTTTCGGAAGAAATTGCAAAGCACGAGACTGAAGAATGGTTCAAATCCATGAAGGTTAAAAGGCTGGGTCCCTCCTTCATCCCTGCCGAGATCCTGGTGCCGCTTGAGAAGATGGACAGTGCTTTTGAAGAAATTAAAAAGAGGATCAAAATCCCGGTACTTACAGAAGGGATGGTTATCAGTGACGGAAACGTCGTACTCCTCTGCTTCATACGCCATTCCGAGCGCTCCTTACTCTTTAATACAGCCTTTGCTCTTTCCCTGAGCATTTTGAAGATTGCGGAAGAAAATGGTGGAAGGACCTATTCTTCAGGGCTTTTCTTCGCTTCCAAGAAAAAAAGTGTCTTTGGAGACAGGCTTGTAGAAATCGAAGCCCTCAGGAGAGAATTCGATCCCAACGGAATCATGAACCCTGAAACCCTGGAAGGAAAAGGGCTTCTTAACACCGCAGTATCCCTTGGATCGTCCTTCGAACCCATGGGCAGGCTTGTGGGGAACATGTCGGGAATAGGCGAAGTATCTTTCAAAGATGAAAAAGACATCCCTGCAGAGGTTGCAGAACTTGCCTATTCCTGTTCACAGTGCGGGTACTGTGTGAGTGAGTGTGACCAGTATTACGGCAGGGGATGGGAATCTCAGTCCCCAAGGGGAAAATGGTTCTTTATAAAGGAATACCTCGCAGGCCTGGAGAAGCTTGACCAGAGGCAGACGAATACCTTTCTTGGATGCACAACCTGCCAGATGTGTGATTCCCGCTGTGAACTGGACATGCCAATCGAACATTCATGGATGTCCATGCGCGGAAAGCTGGTGGGAGAAGAGAAAAAGATGACCTTCCCGCCCTTCGAAATAATGGCTGCAAGCCTCCTGAAAGAGCGGAATATCTGGGCATACTATGGAAAAGACCGGGATAAATGGATTCCGGATGATATCCGGGCAAAAATGAAGGATGAAGCTGAATACGCTTACTTTGCGGGCTGTACTGCATCCTTTGTGGAAAAAGATGTAGCTGTAGGCACTGTTCGCATGCTCGACGATGCAGGAATAGAGTTTACAGGGCTCTTTGATAAGGAAGCCTGCTGCGGGATCCCAATGCTTGTTGCCGGAAGGTGGGATGTCTTTGAGAAGATAATGAGGATGAACGTCTCGAATATGAAAAGGAAAGGCGTAAAAACCGTGATCACTTCCTGCCCTGCCTGCTGGCTCATGTGGCACACAGTCTATCCCCAATGGGCCAAGAAACTTGGGATCGAATTCGGATTTGAGACAAAACACTACTCCGAAGTCCTTGTGGAGCGTCTAGATGTCCTTAAGCCAAAGTTCAAGAAGCCTCTGGACAAAGTGGTTGCCTGGCACGATTCCTGCCACCTGGGAAGAGCTGGCGGCAGAGTGTACGAGCCTCCGAGAGAACTGTTAAAGTCCATACCCGGAATTCAGTTCAGGGAACTTGAACATAACAGGGAAAGAGCTCACTGCTGCGGTTCAGTGGTAAGCCTGATTGCCGAACCCCCTGTTGCATACAGACTGGGGAATATGAGACTCCAGGAAGCTGTTGATGTTAACGCCGATATAATCGCAGCGCTTTGTCCATGCTGCCTCTTCCAGTTCCGCGTGGCAGCGCAGAAAAATAACCTTGACATCAAGGCCCAGGATCTGGGAGCGCTGGTGGCAAGAAGCCTTGGTTACGACATTCCGGACTCGACATCCTACACCCTGGAATCATGGGTTCCTTTCGAAAGGATGATCTCCCTCATGCAGCCTGAGAATATGACTGACATGATGGTGGAACTCATGCCCCAGATGATGGCAGCAATGCCTGCGCCTCTCCCTACCATGATGAAGATGGTCAAATATGTGCCAGGCATGGACGCGTTGATGAAGCCCATGATGCCTATCATGATGCCGAGACTTATGCCTATGATCATGCCCAAAGTCATGCCTGATATGCTTAAAGCAGTGGAAAGAAGAGTTCCTATGCCCGATCACATGAGAGAGCAGCTTCCTGACCTTCTGCCAAAAGCTATGGATAACCTGCTGCCCAACATGCTCCCCGAACTGCTCCCTCTGCTGACTCCACGCATGATTGAGTACATAAAAACGCATTGAGCATTCTTCACACAAAACCTGTGCAAAAAGTCGAAGGCAAAATGGCAGGGCCCCTTCGACTTAATTTTTTAGAATCAGTGGTCTTTTTTCTGTAAATCTAATTTCCGGTCGTGTTCGTGAGTTACTGATTAATTCTGAAAAAGCGAGTACAATCCCCGTATTTAGGAAATACAGAGATTCTTATGCTTATGGTTTTCAATAAATCATGCCCACCACCTTCCCTTTCAAGAGATAAAAAGCAAGATCTTGGTTTTTAGTTTTTACATATTTTTTAGTAAAAGCTCTGTATTTTGTCCGATTTCTAGGTAAAATGTTCTCAAATTAGAAGCTAAAATCGAGAAAATGCAGAGGTTTTACAATAAAACCTGCGCATGAATGATCAATTTCCTATTTTGGCGAGATATGTAAAATACCTAAGTTCTGGTAAGTTAGTTATATATAAATAAAGCTGAATATTGAATAGTGAAATGAGGTGAAATTAATGGCAAAACCAGTTGAATTAGGGTTAGTCCTCGAAGGAGAGGATGCAAAACGATTCATCGAATATGATGACAACCCAAAAGCATCACCTTTAGTCTTAGCTATGATCGCCGAAGGCAGGGAATTATATGAGAAAAACGAGCGAAAAGTCAGAGAACTTAGAGCACGAAAATCTCGACAATGAGCTTGTTATACTGCCTCTCGATGAAACTGACGACCTTTCTTCTTTTAACTGCGAAAGTGAAGAGTTAAACGATTTTTTAAAGACTGATGCCTGGGTAGATCAAAATAATTTAGTCAATCGAACACGATTATGTTTTTGCAATGGTTATCTAGCCGGATTCTATTCTCTAGCAGCCGACACAATTGAAGCCAAAGGTGTAATCGATGGAATGGAATCTTACCAATATCGAAAATATCCAGCGGTTAAAATTGCAAGACTAGCGATCGATTCCAGGTTCGAAAGACGCGGGATAGGAACTTTTTTAATGAAAATTATTCTGGCTCAAGTGGTATCTATTTGTGATAATATAGGCTGTAGATATCTCTTGGTGGATTCCAAATTAGAGTCAACCGGCTTCTATGAAAAATTCGAATTTAAAGTTGCAGAGAAGAATCAGAAAACTGATTTTGTCCCGATGTACCTTAACATGCAACCATATGTACGAAAATAAATGACAATGTGTTGTAATTTCTGTAAATTTTCCTTAATGGGCTCATGGATTACAACGCTTGGCTGAGAGTTAATAAAAAAAGCACCATATATCACATGGTTTTTTGTGTGAAATCTCGTAAAAACTTTCTTTTATATACAGAAATTATCATCTTTTTGAAAAACGTATGCTTTGAAATTGGTGAAAGGTACTGTTTTGAATTTGATGCAATTGGTGCTGATGGTGATCATGTCCTTCTTTTTGTAGGTGCTGAGCCAAAATATTCTCCTTAAAGAGTTATGCAGATTATAAAAAGTATCACAGCAAGGAAAATCTTCAAAGAATATCCTGATATTAAAAAACAGCTTTGGGGTGGCGAACTGTGGAGCGATGGGGGATACATTGGAACAGTGGGAGATGGAAAAACTTCCGATGTTATCAAAAACTATGTTGAAAATCAGGGAAACAAGGAAGAAAAAGAAGCATATAAGCAAATGAAAATACTTGATTTTGAATAATTTCCGTTATAATGAGGGCGGTGGCACGAACATATCCCGTTGCTTGCAGCGGGGTGCGCCAGCGCAACTTTGATTCTTGTTTGCCCTTTTTCTTCATTGCGAATCAATCAAAGATAGTCCATCATATCCGTTATTTCTTTATACCTTTCGAATCCCTTTTCAATTAATTCTGGATCATATCCATGCTCATATACTAGGTGATTAATAAGTTCTTCATAATCATAAAAGCTTAAAACAATAATGTGCCAACCTATTTCTTCAGTCATTTGACATTCTTCGGAGCAAAATTCTGCTTCTATAGATTCAATTTCCATAGAGTTTTCTGATGGCATTTCTCTTATAGTTAGCACAGGCTTACCTATTATTGTACGTTTGCAAAAACTACAACGACCAGTTCTTTCTTTTAATAACATGATTCTTTTTCTCCTATGAAATTTGTATCTAGAGAGTGTGTTCTTGCGGATCCATACCGACACTCAACCTTCACCATGAAAAAGATAAGGATTATGGAAATTTTAAAGATATTTTTCCATATCGTTATCTATAAGAACAGTAATTTCGACAACAGTATTATGCGTCTCTAATGCTTTTGCATATTCTTCGGCAGTGCACCCACTAATACGCATGACTTCATTTTCTACTTCATTACATAACTTATTATCTGGTAAAAGTCCATGCAAATTTCTCATTTTCATTGATTTTACTGCCATTATTTCTTCTGCAATCATATATGTACGAGAGATGTACGAGAGATGTACGAGAGATGTACGAGAGATGTACGAGAGATGTACGAGAGATGTACGAGAGATGTACGAGAGATGTACGAGAGATGTACGAGAG
>MDTP02000126.1 GCA_001714685.2 Methanosarcina sp. Ant1
CTCAATGACCTGAGAGTTCCGTTTGATAATAATCAGGCAGAAAGAGATATCAGGATGATGAAACTACAGCAGAAAATATCCGGAACTTTCAGAAGCATACAAGGAGCGGTAGCTTTCTGCAGAATTAGAGGCTATATTTCCACAATTAGAAAGAATGACTTGAATGCTATGGATGCTATTCTAGCGGCGCTCAATCAAGCGCCGCTATTATTCTGAGAGTTGCAGCATTTATATTAAATTATAACTTTTTTCAGTAGGCTGAATAGTTACTAAAAATGATACAATTCATCGCTTCAAGACCAGATTCTGAGTTTACTCCTTTGCCACCGAGATTTTTGTAATAATATTTTGTTTCATGGTTCTCAAGATATCGGATCATGGGTGTGAGTTATTGAAAACCGTAAGCTCAAGAATCTCTCTACATTTCCTCAAATACAGGAGATGTCCTCTCTTTTTCGGAATTGATAAATAACTCGTGTACACGACCTGATCTCTTTGTTATTCCATATGACTGAAGAAACTACAAGTCTAAAAAAAGCAAAGCTTAAATTTATATATAAATACCATCTAAACTATTTAATAAAAACAGGGGGTAATTATTACGCCAAGAGTAGTTCATTTCGAGATACACGCAACAGATCCTGAAAAGGCAAAAAAGTTCTACGAGAATGTATTCGGCTGGAAGATCGAAAAATGGGAAGGTCCCATAGAATACTGGAACGTAACAACCGGTGAGCAAGGGCAGCCAGGAATAGATGGAGGCTTGATGAGGAGGCAGGGGGGAGAACCGGGAATAGACGCTCCGATAAGCACCTATATCTGCACAATAGACGTCCCGGACATCGATGAATACCTGAAGCAGATACAGAATCACGGCGGCAAAGTGACTATGGAAAAGAGATCTATACCCGGCATAGGCTGGCTTGCATATTGCCTCGACACAGAAAAAAATATATTCGGGATAATGCAGCCCGATATGAGTGCCAGATGATCATTTCTCTATCCATTTTTTAATCAATACTTGTTTTTTAATCAATATTTTTTTAATCAATACTTGTTTTAACTTTGAACTCTCATGCCGAGCCGCTCACAAAAGAATCACCTTTATGAGCCATCATTTTAAAATCGAGTTAATTTCAGTAAAAACTCCTAAATTGGGAGTACGAACTCATAAAATGGAGTGGAAAGGTGAAAAAGGAGCAGTTGAAGCAAATTAAAGCCCTCACTTTCGGAGAGGCACTTTTTGATATTATCAAAGGCTCATCTCATCTCGGAGGAGCCCCCCTTAACCTTGCAGCCCATCTTGCAAAATTGGGGGCAAAGCCGGCTGTAATCACAGCAGTCGGGAAGGATGATCTGGGCAAAATTCTCTTTGCCAGGGCCGAAGAAATGGGAATTGACACTTCATATATTTTAGTCGATGAAAAGAGACCAACCGGAACTGTTACTGTCGAACTGGAGGATGAAGGAATCCCTATTTTCACGATCAATGAAGGTATGGCCTGGGACGCAATTACTCCGGATGAAAAGACATTTAAGGCTCTTTCAGGGGAGAAATGGGACGTCTTTTGTTTCGGAACGCTTGCTCAGAGGTCGGAAGAAAACAGGAGAACTCTAAAAAAATTACTTTCGGAAATAAAGGCAAATAATTTCTTCTACGACGTAAACCTGAGAGCCGGTTTCTACACAAAGGAATGGATATTATCTTCACTCGAACGCTGCACGATTCTCAAGATGAATGAAGAGGAGGCTGCCACTGTTTCGGACTTACTTTTAGGCACTACCCACTCCTGCAAAGATCTCTGCCGCCTTCTTACAGAAAAGTACCCGGACATTTCAGTAATTTGCATAACAAAAGGGCCTGAAGGAGCTGCTGTTTACCATAAAGGAGTTTATGAGAAAATAAAAACCACTCCTGTTGAAGTGGCAGATACAGTCGGAGCAGGCGATGCCTTTTCTGCAGGTTTCCTTTATACTTATCTTTCAGGGCACAGCGTTTCAAAAGCCGCTTCAATTGCCTGTATTCTTGGAACCTATGTTGCATCAAAGGCGGGTTCGGTGCCTGAATATTCGAAAAAGTTTATAAAAGAATTAGAACTGACCTTATCGAAGAATTAGAACTGATTTTCCGAAGGCGTTATCGCAATTTTGATACTTCACTGGACGTCAATCATTGCCTGATTGAGTAGAGTTAAATCATTATTAAACCTTCATTGATGAAAATAATTTATGAGTCTTATTTTTGTGCAGAATTATCAGTTTTGTATGCAAAATCCTCATTTGGTAGATAAATCTTGATTTTTTTGAGGATATCTGCGGAAAGAAGGCTCACCATATTAGATAATGTATCTGTATCACAATGACAATAGCAAAAAAATAATAAACACTGGATAAGCAATATACAATACAGACTTTCACAACACATAATTCTCACAACACATAATTTTCAGCAGATCTAAAACCAAGGAGAAGTCAAAAACCAAGGAGAAGTCAAAACAGGTTCAAGATTGCACAAACGCAATACCGAAAACAAGAGAATGCGTATATATCAACACCTAAGAAAAAAATATAAGAAAAGACAGAGGAAATAAGAATGAAGAAATATACTGAAAAACCAGGCACGTTAACAGCCGCAATATATGTAATAGGCTTCATAATATGCGGATATTTTGTTATAAAAACCATTGTAACATTATAACTTACTTCCCGCAAATGATATATTTGCGGCATTTGATAAATATTTCAACCAATAAATCAATATCGGATCTGTGTTTTATCGCTGTTGGATATTGAAGCGATCCTTTTGTGCCTATTGCGAAACCTGGGAAAATTCAGATTGCAATTATTCTAGAATTCAAGCCTGTTTTTTAGTTTAAGTGTGTTTTTATATCATCTGAGTTCTTTTTGTCCAATCTTTTTTTTAACCAGTATAAAGTCACAATAACCATTATTCCCATTCCCATGATTTCAGTAATGTGACTATGCGAGAATCCATGTCGAAAAGATTGTTCAAGCATTTTTAATAGATACTCTAGTCCGGTGTAATCATTGTGATCTTTGGGGAAATTCAATCCGAATAAAGGCCAGAAGAAAGTTGGAGGCTGTGCCCACATCTGATCTTCAAAAAGGTGGAAAAAGGAACCTGAAGAAAGGGTGAGGACCTTGATATCCCTTCGTTTTTCGTACAAGTATAAACCTATCAGCAAGAGAAGAAGAGAAAACAATATTGTATGGCCTATAATGCGTCCGTTTGCAACACTAGAAGCAAAAATTACTCTACCTACAGGTTTGTCTACCAAGTCAGGTAGGAGGGCTCCGATGACCAGATATTTAGGGTCTATTATCGTCCTTAATCGTGGTATGAAAATTCCAAGCCCGAAAAATATCCCAAGTGTAATGCCTAGATGTCCAAAGAGAAGCATCAAGCACTAGACTGTTCTTCATTTATATCTATATATCGCCTTATTTCTTTATAAACCTAATTTGACAGAGGAACAAATAGGGTTTCCACCAAGCAATTCCTTTTTTAAGGATTAATGAGCTTTATTTATCGGTTAATTCTGATGCTAATGCTCCCCAGATAAAAGTACAGATGGTAAATGGATTACTTATCGTTTAAATAAATAAAAGCCTTTAATTTACTCTTTTGAATCTGTTTTCCAGTTTCATGGGTATTCTATTAAGTTTAATAGAACTTGTCAAGGTATTAAGCCTGGAGTTAGCTTCATTGCCTATTTTAAAACTGAAAAATCTTTGTTTCGCGAAAAACAGAAATTTTACATTGTACTTCTATAGAGAAACCTTTTTTGTACGTCTATCACCAAAAATAAGCATTTTGAATCTTTGTTTACACATTGATTTCGGAAGATCCTGAGAAATTAAAAGAAACGCCCAAACAATTTCGACCAGGCTTTTCGACTTGCCCACTCTATAATACTAGTGTCGAGTCAATCCTTAAGGATTGAATGATTCTGAATAGTCGTATTCTATTTTATACGACATTTTTCTGTTGACTCGACACTAGTATAAACTTTACACATTATTCTCCGTATCAAAAACCAACCTGTAAAATGACTTTAAATAAGCCAAGTTTTCAAGATCCGAGTTCCTGGTATCACTCAGAAAACAGTCTCAGAGTCGTATAGGATAACCGCCGCAGAGCCGTTTTTTTCGGAAACCGAATAAAATCGACGTTCTGCAAATGTTCTCAAGAAATAACATTTTTCTTGATATCGTTTTTGGATAATTGCTCAAACATCTTTAATTATATCTCAACTGAAGCTTCGGGAAATGGGAGTTGAAAGCTCCAATAAGGGCGTAAGGTCGAAAAGTGGAGGACACTTCAAAAACACATATTTGAATTACCGGACCGCTTTCAGAAAAACGATAGCATTAAGAATTGTGAAAATTGAAAAGATGTCTGCTGAGAATCAGTTAAGTTTTGAAAATTTGAACTCGAATTTAATTAAGAATGGAAAAAGGATTGAAAACCCAGCCTGATAGTTTTTTAAAATGGAATTCCCCAGAGAGGATACCATTTTTCCACATTTTTTTCTATAGGCATTTCTCTTTCCATGTCTGCCCTTAGCCTGAATTCGAAAGGGCTGTCTCTCTTCCTGTCGGAAAGAGGAATAAAAGGGTAGTAAGTTCCCTGCTTGAAGTTATAGATCCAGTAAACTACTTTTCTGCCGCCGTTTTTTCCTTCACTCCCTGCTGTTCCGGCTTCTGGTTCGCTGTCAAACCGGTAAATGGCACAGAGAATCTGCTCTCCAAAACCCTTCTCTTCAAGAGTCTCGCTTACAAGGTGAATGTTTGCAACAAGGTCGTCGAAATCGGGGTCTTTGAAAATAGCCCATAGGAAGTTATACTCATCTTTTTCCATTCTGAACTCAGTCTCTGTCTCCTTTGAGCTGTACTCTAGAAGCTCCTGGATCTCTTTCCTGGCGGATTCGTAGGCTGAAGCGCCGATTGGCTTAAAACAGATCCCTGCATATCCTGATGGTTTCAGGCCTAGATTGCTTTCCAGAGTGATGCTGGCTGTGGAGATTGCAAAGAGCTTGTCGCTTTTTGCTTTCGGAAGCCTGCTCCTCCCAAGCACCGCATCCATAAAATCCTGAAAACCCATTTAATTTATCTCCTTAACTAATCTAATTAACTTATCGTGTTAATTTGTCTACTTAACTTATCGTGTTAACTTTTCTCGTTAACTTATCGTGTTAATTTGTCTACTTAACTTATCGTGTTAACTTTTCTCGTTAACTTATCGTGTTAATTTGTCTACTTAACTTATCGTGTTAACTTTTCTCGTTAACTTATCGTGTTAATTTGTCTACTTAACTTATCGTGTTAATTTGTCTACTTAGGAATGATGAAACTATAATTTCAAGTATTTCTGTTACCGATATTGTCTTTGATGTTTATTTGGGGAAATGGAATTATAGAGCCATTCCCAAAGTGAAAACTTGGAGTTGTTTCTTAACCATTCCTTAACTTGTCTCCGTGCCTATCTAATCAATTTGTCTCTATATTTAACGCATTTCCTGCTGCATCTGTTCAAGTTTGGCTATCCTTTTTTCCACAGATGGGTGGGTGGAAAATATGTCCATAATAGAAGAGCCTGAGATTGCAGGGATAATGAAAAAGGCATTCATTCCTTCCATTTTCCTCAGGTCTTCACTAGGGACCCTGTCCATAAGCCCACTTATTTTCATAAGAGCAGATGCAAGGTCAGACGGCTGCCCGGTAATGATGGCCGAGCCTCTGTCTGCAGAATATTCCCTGTAGCGGGAAAGAGCGCGAATCAGTACAAAACTGATAACCCAGACTGCAATAGAGACAAGCCAGATAATCAAAGTGCTTCCTCCGTCCCGCCTTCTGTCTCCTCCCATGCCGAAATAAAGGCTGTAACGAACAAAGTAGAAGGCCACTGTTGAAATAAAACTTGCAATCGTCAGGACAGCCATATCTCTGTTCTTTACATGGCTCAGTTCATGGGCAAGTACTGCCTCAAGTTCTGCAGGTGAAAGTTTATCCAGAATTCCTGTCGTGACTGCGACAACAGCTTTATTAGGGCTCCGGCCTGTCGCAAAAGCATTTGGGACCTCAGTGCTGACAATTGCCACCTGAGGTTTTGGCAAGTCAGCTATTGCACAGAGCCTTGTGATCATCCCATGCAGCTGCGGGGCCTCGCTTTCAGAAACGATATGTGCTCCAGTTGTCCAGAGCACCATTTTATCCGAATAAAAGTATTGAATACCCATGAAAAGACCAATGAATAAAATCATGAAGACCGGAGGTGTTCCATAGTACGAAAGAAATGCCAGGAAAAAGAGGTAAACTACCGCCAGAAGAAACATTGTGAAAAGCATCCGTCCCTGAAGTCCTAAGTCTCGTTCCCACTTTCTTTTCATATATTATTTCGCCCATCCTGATAGATTAAATTGTAGTTAAGTCCAGCTTAAATAATAACTAATCTGGGTCAAATAATTATTAAATTTAGATTAAATGAACATATAAATGAACTACCTGTAGATTAAAATGAACTACCTGTAGATTAAATAAACCTTTAAATAAACCTACAAAGATGAATAAACTGAGAAAATATTCAGATAACGGCGATATGAGTAGATTATAGCCGATATTTCATTCAAAAAGAAAAACAACTTCTTTTGATCTCCAATAAACATTTCGTCAAAGATTTAAATTCTTTCCCTACTCTGTGTAAGAGAGCAAGGCTTCTCGGATTTAATTTTAGCTCTGAAAGAAAAAAAGTGGATGCAAGGGAGCAATTTAGTTATAGTTCTCAAAGTAAAAATCGACACTTCACAACTGGGGAAGATAAAGTTATCATCAAGTACCAAAATTAGCCACTCATCTTAAATGTAAAGTTAAACCGCGGAAAGCGCGGAAAACGCGGAAAAAAAACTGTAATTTTGCAACGTAATTTCTCAATGAGTCTTCTTGAGCGAAGCGGAAAGGACCTCGTGCTGTTGCACTTGCAGTGCAACTAAAAGAAAAATCATAGATTTTTCTGGTCCCGAAGCGAAACTCGGGAGGCGCAACTCTGCTGTTTAAACCGTAGTCACGGATGAATTAATTACACTTTTGAGCACCATTCTTAGAATAGAACCCGATTTATAAAGTGTAAATATTTTCTGTGCCGATTATAGTGGAAGGTAAAGGAACGGGATATGAAAAATAACCACAATTTCCTCAGGACCAAACAGAATCAAAAACTTGTGGTATAATAATAGCAGAATATTTATAATAGAGATGTAATCCAGTAATAGAGATATATATTAAAATAATAAAATTTATAAATGTTGTATTCATCTCCATGATATAAAATACGCTTCTCCTGTGAGATTTCACAGTCCTGCAATATTTCGCAAACCTGTTACTTTTCGCAGAATTCTTCCTGAACCTGTAAAAGTCAGGATATTTTAAACAGTAAACTCACATAAAGTCAATCTTTCCTAAAAAATACCTAAGGAACAGTCATGCAAAACATACTCTCAGTCCAATCCCTTACAAAGAAATTCGATGACCTTACAGCTGTAAACAACATCAGCTTCAATGTTGAAGCAGGTTCGATTTTTGCTTTTCTCGGTCCAAACGGTGCAGGCAAATCCACGACCATCAAAATGCTTACAACAGTCCTGAAGCCCACATCCGGGGAAATAAGCATCAATGGTTTCAATGCGCTTAAAGAACAGGACAAGGCCCGTGCATCTTTCGGGATAGTTTTTCAGGATCACAGTCTTGACGAAGAGCTGACCGGTTACGAGAACGTGGTATATCATGCAGTGATCTACAAAGTGCCTAAAAAAGAAAGAGCAGAAAGAATCCAGAAAGCCCTGGAGATTGTCGGGCTCTGGGACAGGCGGGAAGACTATGTCAAAAAGTATTCAGGTGGGATGAAGCGCAGGCTTGAGATTGCGCGGGCGCTTGTACATTACCCGAAAATTCTCTTCCTCGACGAGCCCACTGTTGGCCTTGATCCCCAGACCCGAAGATCCATTTGGGACCATATCAGAGACCTGAATAAAGAAAGAAAAATGACGATTTTTCTAACCACACATTACATGGAAGAAGCCGAAGCAATTGCGGACCAGATCGCAATTATTGACCATGGTAAAATTGTAGAATCCGGTACGGTTGAAGAGATAAAGAAACGGACAGAAAGCGAATCATTAGAAGAGGCCTTTCTGAAGCTGACAGGCAGGCATATCCGTGATGAGAATAATGGGCCTTCAAATAAAACAGGAATGAGAGGCAGAGGGAGGAGGAGTAGGCATTGATCGAGGTTATTTACATACTTTGTCTGAGGCAGCTCAAACATTACTGGCGCTCCAAAGCAAGATTAATTGGCTCTCTCGGGCAGCCCCTCCTTTTTTTGGTTGCTTTCGGGTACGGAATCGGCCCTATGTATACCACAGCAAGAGGAGGGGGAAATTACATAGACTTTCTTGTACCAGGAATTGTCGCCATGTCAATTCTCTTTACTGCTGTCTTTTCTGGACTTGAGGTTATCTGGGACCGGCAGTTCGGTTTTCTTAAAGAGACCCTTGTAGCTCCTATATCAAGGACCGAAATCATGATCGGAAAAACCTTGGGAGGTGCAGTCATAGCTATGATTCAGGGTCTGATAGTGCTGAGCCTGAGTTATGTGCTCGGGTTCAGAATTCCCAGTCTGAGTAGCCTTGGATTGGGGTTAATATTCATGTTCCTGATAGCCATCTTCTTTTCAGGCCTTGGCCTTACCATAGCCTCTAAAATGAAAGATCTGCACGGTTTCCAGTTGATCATAAACTTCCTGATCATGCCAATTTTCTTCCTATCCGGCGCCCTCTTCCCTCTTGAAAACCTGCCTCCTGCAATATATTTCATAAGCAGGCTCGACCCACTCACCTACGGAGTTGATGGCCTAAGGGGAGCCATTGCCGGGATGAGTACGTTCGGCGTCTACAATGATCTGGCAGTAATAGGTGCACTGTCCGTCCTTGTCTGCGCAATCGGGACAGTGCTTTTTTCGGAGATCGAGGCGTGAAAGTTCAGATTTCCTTTCTGAAAATAAGGGTTACAAAGACCCGAAATTACTTTTTAAAAACGAAAAGTATATTTCTGCACGATTTGACCGTTAATTCAAACTGTTGAATATAGAAGTAGTGGCCTACTCAGTGGAAATGGCAAGTCTTTTGGATTGACAATGTGTATAATTGACAATGTGTATAATTGACAATGTGTATAATTGACAATGTGTATAATTGACAATGTGTATAATTGACAATGTGTATAATTGACAATGTGTATAATTGACAATGTGTATAATTGACAATGTGTATATAAGAGACTGAGATATAATGCTTGAGCATGCTAGATATTATTGGATTTTTAGTCTTAGGGGCATTTCTTGGCCTTGCTGCAGGAATATCTCCAGGTCCACTATTAGCTGTAACTATCTCTGAAACTTTACAACACGGCAAATGGGAAGGGATAAAGGTTGCAATATCTCCTTTGATTACTGACTTGCCAATAGTGTTATCTGTGCTGTTTATTCTGTCACATTTAACAAGCTATAATTTTGTTATAGGAATTATTGCGTTTTTTGGTGCATCTTATCTTATATATTCAGGGATGGAATCTCTGAAAATCAAACAGAACAGCTTTGAATTAAAGTTAGAAAAGAAAGATGCGCTTAAAAGAGGAATCATTGTTAACTTTGGGAATCCACATCCATATATATTCTGGCTCTCTATAGGCGGGCCAATAATTTTTAAGAGTTTAAATACTCATATTTGGGCTACAGTTCTATTCATAATTGGTTTCTATAGTTTCCTTGTAGGATCAAAGGTAATCGTTGCGTTAATTGTAGAGAAATCAAAATATTTCATTAACAGTAAATACTATTTTTCAATCATTCGCATTTTGGGAGTTGCACAGATTATTTTTGGATTCACTTTTATTAAAGTGGGCTTAGATTCATTAAACATAATTTGATATTTCCCCGAAGTGCTCTCGCCCAAAGATCCAGTATTCTCACCAACAAGTGTTCTCTATAGTACATCGATTCCAAAGTATGTCACAAACCAAATCTTTGAGTTTAGATCAAGGAAGGTTAGCGTACATCCACTCCTTAGCCAATCTCAAAAGAGTATGGGAACCGCGGAAAGAGCGGAAAACGTGGAATAAAGGAATCACAGGCACAATCCTTCCACGCTTTCCGTGTTTTCCGCGGTTATAGAGTGTATTGATTGGGTTTTCCTGCCTGTCGATGTTCCATGACTACAAGATAGGGGCGTGTCCGTTAGTTGTTGATCAATTCTGAAAAAACGAGTACTACCAATGCATTTTAGAAAAATGCATGGAGATCCTTGTGCTCGCGGTTTTCAGTAACTTGCGGACACAACCCAGGATTTGATAGGACTTTATTCATGATCAGAAAGTCAAATGTTTACTCAAAAATTTATTATTTGTCACGACAGAATAGCTAATTAAGAGAATATATATTTTGGAAAAATCATAATCTTTATTAAATTAAAGACATTCTAAAAAAGAAGACGAGTGATATGAAGTTAATTACAATGTTGGTGTTAGTTAAGAAGTAGTTGGTAGGGTCCGAGTCCCTATTCTCGAGTCCCTACCTGCGATCCAACCCAAAGACTGAGAGGAAACCCTATTACTCTCAATCTACTTTTTTATAACGACGGCTTTATATATATTATAACCGATCAAAAAAGCGTTTTGTAATTTGAATTTTTGTTGGATTATATATTTTTGTTGAAATTAAAAATTTTAACAGCCTTGAAACTTATCAAGGTGAATATGAAGTGACTTTTATTATGTTTCTTAAAAGCTTTTCTAAGTAATGTAGCAGGTTCACGATGAAGTGCAAATTCAGGTAACTACAAGTCCAGATATAATTAGATCGAAAAATGAATTACTCCCTACTAACTGGAAAGACAGCACAAAGATGAAAATCAATATCAAATAAAATCAGTATAATATTGAATAAAAAAATACATACTGTATATATCAGTCAGCTGCGGCAACAGATTAATTAAATGTATAAATTTAGGAACGATCATAAGGTTTATTTAAATTAAGGACATTATAAAAAAGAGTGAGTGTTTCTGAAAATTAGTTAAGAAGTAGTTGGTGGGATACGAGTCCCTATTCTCGAGTCCCTACCTGCAATCCAACCCAAAGTTTGAGAGGAAGCGCTATTACTCTCAATCTACTTTTTATAGCTGCTCAGTCACATATATCGCAACCTATCGAAAAAACTTTTGTAATTTGAATTTTTATTAGATTGCATATTTTTGTTATTACTAAAATTCTGGCCACCATTAATATTCTGTTGATATTATATCTCTGGACCATATATATTGATTTTATTCTGAAATTATTCTGCTCTTTAAGTTTATTAAATAGCAGTTATATTTCATCACCCACACATATCCACTACTTATTCTATAATCTCAAATAGGTTAAATTATTCTAATTCATCCTATAGAACCATAATAGAATTGACATTTCCTCAATGTTTAACTCTTGGTCGTCCACCGATAAAGGGTTGGTGTTTTCTGGTAAAATATCCAACGCGCCTTTTGCTCACGTTTTGAAGCTTTGGCGGCACGTAACTCTACAATCACCAAACTCACGGGAAAAGAGTGAGAGTAGACGTTATTTTGATTATCGTGGAATAATATAAACTGAATACAAATGGACGACCTAACTCTTTATACTGCCTGATATTGTATCAAGTATTTACTATCCAAGTTTTGAGTATAAGCAAATTTGAACATAAAAAATCATTTTAGGATGCAACATTCTTAGTAATACAGAGAATTTCCTCATAAAGCCATTATCTCGATACATCTAACGTTTTAAATCCATAATTACTTTGATGCTACATACTATTATACTCATGAGTTAAGAGTTATAGAGGTGTACTAATGGACACCCTGATGAAATAATATTAAGTGTTAAAAATATTATATATGATAACAGCATAGTATAACTTGCGTTCTCATCTCTTTAACACCCCACTAGCAAACAACACCTACTCCAGAACACTACTCCAAAGTAAAGAGATAGAAAGAGAAACTCGCAACCCAGAAATCAAAGTACCTCAATACCTCTTCCCCAAATAAAACAAAGTGAGTCTCTTGAATATCGATCGGAACTCCTAGGTTTTTCTTGATGAGAACGCTACCTCATTTTAAATAAATTTCAGGCAACTTATATATTCAGTTTTGATGTAAGTTAATTTTAGGGAAAGGAATATTCAATTTGCCTATTTCCTCTTCTTATAATCCCAATCCCTTATGTTTACTGGTACAGTGGATTTTATTTCTCTTCTCTGTTATATTCCGATTTAAGTCTGCAGAAGGCTTTTTTGTATTTGATTTATCTAGAGACAGAGAATGTTCTATAGATCCTCATAAATGCATGCATTTCAAGAAATAACACATATTAAATTTATATTTAAACTTAATATTATTTCGGGATAGGCCCACAGTTTCCTAAGCTTTTTACTTCCAGCTAAAATCCAGAATCAATACCTATAAAAGGAAACCTGCCAGATTGGAATATAGAGATCGGAAGATTAAAAGCAGCAGTTGGTGGAAGTTCTTGAGTGAGCAGCCAGAAATACATGATATGACTTTCAGTCAGATTTCTGATTTTTGGCTCTTCCTTCTGTATTTCTCATATTTCGAATAAGAGAAGGGCTTGGAACGACATAATAAGGCTTACAGGGGACAAGAGCGAATATATACGAAAAAAAGCTAATAGATATACCCTGATTTTTATATTTCCTGATGTACCGGATGAGGAAAAGGTCTGGGCTGATTTCCTGAGCCTCACTACGGAAAGGGATGGGTATTTTCGGGACATAGCAGTCAATTCGCTTGAGTTTGTTTTTCCCTATCTGGATAACAAAGATTCAGTCTGGAAGGAACTTATTGAACTTATACAGGATGAGAATGAACATATCCTGAGAACAGCTGCTGATACCCTTAGTAAGGGTTTCCTATAAGTACCTGACAAAAATCAGGCGTATTCAGATCTCGTATTTTTGGCTGAAAGAAAAAATAGTTACGCACTCAGGAAACTTGTAAAGACTCTCGCTGCTAACTACCCTCAATTTTATTATGAGTATGAAATAAGTCGGAAGGAATGGGAAGAGATGGAAAAGGATAAAGAAGTGGGGAAGGATAAAGAAATGGGAAAAGATGAACCTGTTAGGGTTTATGAGACGTCATCAGAAAAGGCTGCCTATTCACGAAACTCGGGCGAAGAGGAGGATATCTGGAGCCAAGCCCTTATGATGGCAGGAGATAAAGATACAGGTGTCAGAAGACATGCTGCAGAGCTGATTTCCCGTATCTTTCCGGAGGTTAAGGAGAGGCCGGGAGTTTTTTTCGACCTGGTCAAGCTGACAGAAAGCCAGGATGCTCAGCTTCGAGAAAGGGCTGCCGAACTCCTTTTTGTCGCTTTTGAATATTCTGAAAATAAACAGAGAGCGTGGGATGAGCTTGTAAGGCTTGCATCAGTTGAGGACAGAAAAGTCCGGAGGGGAGCCGTCCTTGCCCTCTCATCTGGCTATACAGAGGTTCAGAATAAGGAAAAAGCCTGGAAGGATTTTATTTCGCTTTCGGATTACAGCGATAATTTTGTGAAGCGGGTTGCAACGAGAGAGCTTGGGAATGCCTTCTTTCATGCGCCGGATAAAACACAGGCATGGAGAGACCTGCAGGCGCTTACAGCAAATCCCTATATCTATGTCCGGAAATACGCTTTTCGCTCCCTTGGGAGGGCTTCGCTCTGGAGGTCGCTAAGGGCAGAAAACGAAGCTGGTTACATTTTCGGGCTAAAAGAAGCTGTCAAATACTTTAAAGAAGCAGCTGAAGTTTCTGTAGATACCAATATTCCTGATTTCTATCGACCCTTTTATGAAGCTCTCTTATCCATCCTTTTCAGCGATATACCTGAAATAGCGAAACTCGAAAGCGAGCGATACGTCTCGAAAGTAACCCGTGAGATCAGGAGCCTCGGAGAAAACCAGCAATTTCTCGAAATCCTCAATCAGCTAGCAGGGCTTCTCAGAAGTGCAGAAGATCTACCCCCAGGTGACCTGTCAGCTCAGAAAAAACTGCTTGAAACCTGTATTACAACTTTTGACAGGTTTTCACACTTCTTTGAGAGTAAAGAAGAAAAAGATATTCTTGCTCCGAAAACCGTGAAAAAAGAACATCCTAAACCTGGAAAGGAAATTTTGGAACGAGTAGAGAAGAGAAAGTCATTCTTGCTCCGAAAACCATGAAAAAAGAACATCCTAAACCTGAAAAGATGATTGTGAAATCAAGTCAAAGAAGACCTTTTCTAGAGCCCGATGTAGAATTAGACCTGCCAGCTTACAGTCAAAGGTGGTTTATCGAAAATACCCTCTCCTGATATCCATCTGTCATTCACAGGACAATAGTCGAATCAAGAGGCGTAGAATTGAGTTGCAAGACATCCTCTTTAATGAAATTTATTTGGGTGGTGTTCGAAAAGTATCAGTTTAATTTTATCGTTTATGTTGATGAAAATTTATTTATTTTCAAGGCTACATTCGGAACCTCTTATGCCCTTATATTCCAATATCGGATCCTGAAGATGTTGAGCTGGTTTTAGATTTCATGAATGTCTGATTCTAATGGGCAGTGGCTCATTTTAAGAAGACTAGTGTAATGACAATTTAATTATGATACATAATGCTTTGACAGCTTCTTATCTGCTTTCTCCTTCGTGAACTTCCA
>MDTP02000127.1 GCA_001714685.2 Methanosarcina sp. Ant1
GTCATTAGAGCTTTGCCGCATTAAGTGCAATTTTCCGAACGCTCTCAATAGCAGATGATAATTCATCGGAGTTAAAACCCTTGAGAAGGAGTGCATTCAGCTCAAATCCTATCCTTTCCATTTCCGGCCTTAGTTTTCTTCCCTTTTCGGTAAGATAGAGCCTTTTGATTCTTTTGTCTTCCTGATCGATTTTGCGGTAAACAATGCCTTCCTTTTCCAGTCTCAGTATAGATTTCGCAATCATCGTTTTATCGAACCCCTTCGACTGTGCAAGGCTGTCCTGGCTGCGGCCGTCCTGATCATACAGAGACATCAGAATGGCAAAATGCCCCCAGCCGATGTGATACTGTGCCAGCTCTTTTGCAAAATGCTTCTGGACAGAACGGTACGTATACGATATCATCGCGGCTACTATGTCTATATCCTCAATCCACTTGATTGCTGTTTCCTCATTCATCATTCACACTCATGACAAATCAGTATCATTCGGACCTATTGGAAAACTAGTTGAATGAGATACTATTTATAACAAATAGATCATACTGAAATTGTTGATCAGTCAACCATAATAAGAAGGAATAATGTGAAGAGTTATATTCCTTAAAAATCTTCTCTTCGCACAAAAACGCTGCGATCTTCTTGATCATTTCAATTCTTGATTTTCAATAGTAGACTATGACCTTGCTGATCAGTGATATACATGGTGAAAAAAACAAATAATAACAGATCACCTGCTGAAAATACCGGACTACCTTCTGAGGCTCCGGGAATATGCCGAAACCCTGATACCTCTATCCACGATACCGAAAAACGAGTTGTACTCTTTATCGCGGTACTTGCGGGATTTATCACTCCTTTTGACGGCTCTGCAGTAAATATTGCCCTGCCTGCATTGGGTGCAGAGTTTCATATGGACGCTATTGCCCTTTCGTGGGTTGCAACTGCGTATCTCCTCGCTGCAGCAGTGTTTCTTGTCCCTTTCGGAAAAATCGCCGATATCTACGGGAGAAAAAAAGTTTTTCTCTACGGCATAGCGATCTTCAGCCTTGCATCCCTGGCGATGACTATGGTCCCCTCTACAGAGATGCTGATCGTAATTCGGGTTATTCAGGGTCTGGGGAGTGCGATGATCTTCGGGACCGGAGTGGCTATCGTCACCTCTGTCTTCCCGCCAGGCGAACGTGGGAAAGCTCTCGGTATTTATATCACTGCAGTTTACATCGGGCTTTCCATCGGCCCTTTCCTTGGCGGCGTGATGACGCAGTATCTTGGCTGGAGGAGCATCTTCTTCGTAAATGTTCCTATAGGTATCACAGCAATTCTCCTAATTCTCTGGAAGCTTAAAGGTGAATGGGCAGAGTGCAGGGGAGATAGGTTCGATCTGACAGGATCAGTTATTTACGGTGCAGCGGTCGTTGCAGTCATGTACGGGTTCTCACTTCTCCCGGAATTGAAAGGTGCTGCTCTCATAGCCGCGGGAATTATCGGGGTGATAATTTTTGCTTTGTACGAGATGCGAATACCTTCTCCGGTTCTTGATATCAGGCTTCTGACAAAAAACCGGGTCTTTGCCTTTTCGAACCTGTCTGCGCTCATCAATTATAGCGCAACTTTCGCAGTGACCTTTCTCTTGAGTCTCGGCCTGCAGTACACTAAAGGCTTCACGCCTGAGCATGCAGGAATTATCCTTATAGTGCAGCCAGTTGTCATGGCTATGATTTCGCCGATTGCAGGCAAGCTCTCTGACAGAGTTGAACCGCGGATCGTTGCATCTGCAGGAATGACTTTCACTGCAATTGGACTCTTTCTTCTCATCTTCCTTACAGAAAAAACGTCTCTCTTGTACCTGGTTCTTACCCTCATCGTGCTCGGCGCAGGTTCCGGGCTCTTCTCGTCCCCGAACACGAATGCCATTATGAGTTCCGTAGACAAGAGATTTTATGGCGTCGCATCCGGGATGAACGGGACTATGAGACTCCTTGGCCAAATGATCTCGATGGGCATCGCGATGATGATCTTTGCGATTTTTATCGGCCATGTAGAGATCACACCTGAATATTATCCTCAATTCGTTTTAAGTCTGCATTATGCTTTTATCCTGTTTACGGTCTTCTGCATTATCGGGATATTCGCGTCTCTGGTTAGAGGAAAAAATATTACAATAGCCCATTCAGGGATACCTGCAGAAGGTAAAAAACGGTAAGGTAATCTCTTTATTTTGAAGTATTTCATCAGGGAAGATAGTTATGAAAATCATTGGAATTAACGCAAGTCCGAAGGGCAATGCAAGTAACACCTTGCAGCTGGTAAAATATGTTCTAGAGGGTGCTGAATCCGAAGGAGCAGAAACTGAACTTGTAGATCTCTACAAATTGCATATCGAATACTGTACAGCATGCGGAGTCTGTTATGCTACAGGTGAGTGTCCTTTATTCGATGACTTCACAGAGCTTTTTGAAAAGTTGTTAAATGCTGACGGAATTGTCCTTGGCGCTCCGAATTACATTAACTCTGTTCCGGCCCCTATGAAAGCTCTCTTCGACCGGCTTTCAGATGCTATCCACTGTCAGATGCTGACCGGAAAATTCGGCTGCTCAGTTTGCACAGCAGGGGGAAGCGGCGAGGATGAGGTTTTGAAATACATGAATGGCGTTCTCATGAATCTTGGCGTTACTGTTGTTGGCGGTATTGGAGTTGTGGTCGGGAGAGATCTCTCTGCACTTCAGCAGTCTACAGGACCTGCTCAGGATCTTGGGAAGAAGCTGGCAAAGTCAATCCGCGGAGAAATCAAATATTCCGATCAGGATGAAGCACATCTCCAGCGCAGAGAATATTTTTGCCAGCTGGCAAAATTCAATAAAGAGCTCTTTGCCCATGATTATAACTGGTATGTCCAGAAGGGATTGATAAAATAAAAATCCAGCCGGATGCTTCGGTCGTAGAATGGAAAATTGACACATTAAATAGGAAGCAGGAGCAGGACAACTAATTCTACCGACTTGTCAAATGTACTCTTAAAGAAGGGCTTCCACGAATATAAACCCTTGTGTTATAATTTTGTAAGGGAGTTTCGAAAACAGAAAATAGATTCTCACATCAGACCTCGGCTGACTCTGTTGAAAACAACTGGAAACTGTCATCCTTAGCGTTACTCAGCGAAGAATCTGGCACCGATTGGCGAGGAATTAAGATGCTTCGGAGTGCCTAAGCATTACATTTCTGGAAGGATTTCAACAGAGCTGTTGCGTCCCCGTTTCACTCGCCAGTCTCATCGACCCGAACATCCCGCTGTACTGACGGCTGCCAGAAAGTCGAAGAGTTTTACTGCTTTAGGGAAGCGTCCCATTATTGTAGCGGCGGCCAACCGCGGTTGTATGCCGTTGAATCCAGGACAGCCAGCCAGTCGAAATCGGTAAAACTTTGAGGAGTTAGTGCGAAGTAGGTCGGGTTTTTCATACTGCCCGAGCGAGTCGGAAGAGCTGCGCTTGCCGAACTCGGTAGCTCCTGGCCTTTGTGAGTTGGAATGAATCGCGCGGGCCCTTGCACGGCAGTCAGCCGCGCCTCTAGAGTGCCGGCTTCGGGCTGGCCGATGCCATTGGCATCAGAAACGCCAATTGCAGAACCGATGACAGCATAGCGCGGGCCGAACATCTCATTGAGGTGCGATCCCACCGGCCACCATGTTAACAAGTCATTGCCTAATTGCCATTGTGCCTTTCCGCGCTGCAGATGGTTGTTGTGAGCAAAGGCCAACACGTTCCCTCGGCAACGCTCACGGTACACGATGTACTCCAGATTATCCGCCATCATCACGTCACGGATGCCGAGGCCTTCAACAATCCGTTTCCCTGGCTCCGACTTTCGCGCCAATGTGGCGTGATAGTTTAGCAACTGCCTTGCGACAGTTGCATACTGAACAGCTTCTAGATAGTGGCTTTCGTCGCTCTTAGCCACCAACTCGGGGCGGCGAACATGTAGTTCTGAAATGAGATCCTCTGTTTCAATCCGGAGCGCAGTTGCTGCCGGTGACAAGCCTATCGACTTCGTCGGGTCCATCATTGCAGCGGGGTTCTCCCAATCAGCTTCCTGGCCAAGAAGCGAATCGATGCGCTGGCGATGCTCTTGGCCGCTGGCGCTATCAATCGAGGTGAGGTAATCAAGAACAAAATGCAGGACCCGGCTTGGACTATCAGTGCTGGTCATTTCGGTCGGACTATCGAAGCCGTAAAACTGGAGTTTGACACGATGGGAAGGATCGGCATTGTATTGCCGCATCCACTCCACGAGTTCTCGATTTGCATCGAGCCGGCCGAAGCCGTGGCTAAATCCAGTGTCCTGCACAGCCTCATACGATGCCGGGCCGCGACCGGCAATGTACTCATTCACTACAAGCGCCCGAGGGAAACTGCTCTCAATGGCAATGGCGCTGTAGCCATGCGTCTCCGCCAAGCGCTGGAAGAGCCTGTTTCGGAATATAAGAATGTCCTCGCCTCCGTGGAGCGCTTCTCCAAAGCCAAGCAACTCCACCGAGTCGTCAAGTAAGGTGATGACCTTGTCGATGGAGGCTTTGAAGGTTTCGGACGAATCGACGGAGAACGGAATCGCTTCGTGTAGAATCCAATCGTCGAGAGTTGCGTATGTGGGAGTGGGACGAGACATGGATTATATTGTCACCTTTTTAGGACAAATTTATTGTCTTCTACAATTAGGATCTATTTATCTGAAAACGAGATGATCTTACATATGCTTGTAATGATAGCGGTATATGACTAATGCCTTTTAAGTACGGACCCCTGAGCGATACCTTTTACGGGATAAAAGCATATGCGGGAATAATGCGTTTTTTATCGTCTCTCTGGCGGAGTTGTACTTATGAGTTGTACCTATTGATGAAGATATACGTATTTAATGGGCCTGAAAATTTTTTTTGGATCGTACGTTGTCCAAGGCTTGTCCTTTTCCGTCCTCAGAAATCCGGATATCATCATTAAAATTTTGATACAAGTAAAGAACAAACCTCTATTCCTTCAAGAGTAAAGAGAATGTTCTTTACAGTTAAAATTATTTGATGTATGTAATAAGGTTGGGCTTCCTTTCAGGTACATTGACAACTGCATCTTTCTTATACCCAAACACAGCCGAATCGTAAGGCTTGTAGCCTTCAGGTATTTTCAGTTCTTTTCGCAATTCGGATCCTTGTGGTGAATTAAACGCTAACAGAACAAAGAAAATCCAACACGACCCCAACCCTATCGACTCTGCGGCAAGCAGCAAATTCTGAGTGGCGGCGGCGCAATCTGCTTCGAGAGGCACGGGGGCCTGCTCATTGCCAGAGACTATGATCAGTGTCGGTGCACCGTACAAACAATTGTACTTCTCGTTGTTCGCTATTTCCCTTAAAAATTCAATATCCAGTTGCTTAGCGGCTTCTTTAGCTGCAAGATTTAGTCTGCCCAGTAGTTCCTTGTTTTGAATTACTGTAAAGTGCCACGCCTGATCCCCGGCGTTAGGAGCATACAGCCCCGCTTCCAGTACCGCCTGTAATTCTTCCTCTTTGATCTGTTCATCTTTATAACTTCTGATACTCCTGCGCTGTTTAATGATTTTCAAAGTTTCATTGACAATCATCAAATCATCCCTCCTATAGTTTTGATTCATAATGATATGCCAGCTTTTGGCAGAACTATAAGTTACTTACGTATATACCTTCTACTGATTTTCTGTCAATCCTACAAAATTCCACATGACGCAAAACTTATCAAAAACGACCCCGTGGAAAGGGCTAAAAAGGTTTCTGTAAAGTATTCCAACCTTCCCTTCCTCCGACCGAACAGCAAAAGCGTGCTTAAGCTCGGCTATGTTGCACTCCACCACAATGGATATTCTCTCGGACGGTGCGTCGTTCAGTACTACAATGCAATCGGACAAGCGCATAAAGTGTCGCCAGACGGTATGGATGCCATTACAATCCAGTTCTTTTGACTGGTTGGGATTTGACATGGGTTGTCCTGACTTTAATTTTTCTGTCCAATTTTTGCTGGTCATTCTCGCAGTATGTCCAAATTTATATACTTTATCCCATAATTTCCTATAAGCAGTTTACAGAACCCGTAGTCTGTCAAGTCTTCAATTTGTCAACAGGCTCAGGAAAAAAAGCTATCTAGAAGCAAAGTACTCATAGACACACTGCCATAACTTTATCATGGCCAGGGGGTTTACGTAATGGATATTTTTAATCAGAATACGGAGAAAGGAAATCACGTTTCCGGTATTGACAGGGGTAAGGTCGTAATGTATGGTCTTAGTACCTGTGTATGGTGCAAGAAGACAAAGAAATTACTTACCGACCTTGGTGTGGATTTTGACTATATGTATGTGGACACGCTTGAAGGAGAGGAAGAAAACCAGGTTGTTGAGGAGTTAAGACGTTTTAATCCCTCAATTGCTTTCCCAACAACTATCATAAAAGGGGAAAAGGCAATAGTAGGTTTTAAAGAAAAAGAAATTCGTGAAGCTCTCGGCTTCTAAGGGGGGAATTTGGTTGAAAGAAGAGGAAGCTGCCGAAGAAGGCATTTCAGAAGAAGTGGATAAAGTCTACAGGCGTCTGAATGACCAGGCTGAAAAGTCGGGCTATCACCTCAATCCTGACGTTGAGTTTACGAAGGATCTTGTGTGGGGGCTGCTAGCCAATGAAAAACGTTATGGTTACTGGTCTTGCCCTTGCAGACTCTCTGCGAATAACAAAGAAGAGGATCTGGATATTATCTGTCCCTGTTATTACAGAGATCCCGACCTGAACGATTACGGGGCCTGTTATTGTGCACTTTATGTTTCAGATGAAGTCTTTCGAGGAGAAAGGGAAATAGAATCGATTCCTGAAAGGCGTCCACCTCACGAGCAGAGAGAAACTTCCAGAGCCGAAGAACGAAAAAGAGCGGAGATGATGGAAACTATGGAATTTACAGGAGAACTTTCAAAACCGGTATGGAGATGTAAGGTTTGTGGATATCTCTGTGCCATGGACGAACCTCCAGGGGTCTGTCCGATCTGTAAAGCAAGAAAGGAAAGATTTGAACGGTTCATGTAAAAAATACCGCATTTAACTTTTCTTTTTCCTATTTTTAAAAACGGACAAAATAAAAGCTACATTCGTTTACTGGCTCTTTCTTCGGTCAATTTCCTTTTTTGAAATTTCTGTTACTCCTCTGAATTACGCATTTTTTATTCTTTTCTCCTATTTTATACTCCTATTCTTTTCTCCTATTTTATACTCCTATTCTTTTCTCCTATTCTATACTCTTATTCTTACTCCTATAGCTATTCTATGATTTCTATCTTCTAACTGCTCTACAATTTATTCATTTCAACAATACTTTTATCCCTTATAAAAAAACATTAACGATTGGGGGTTAATTTATGGAAAAAATGAATGCAATTTTCAGCAGAAGAAGTATTCAAAAGTATTTGCCGAAGCCAGTAACCCGTAATTTGATTGAGAATGTTTTGAAAGCCGGAATGAATGCACCGTCAGCAGGAGACGAACAGCCCTGGCATTTTGTTATAGTTGATAAGCACGATCTGCTTGAAAAGATTTCAACGATTCATCCATATGCAAAAATGCTGAAGGATGCTCCTGCTGCGATAATTGTTTGTGGAGACCTGAACATCCTTAAATTCAAAGATTTATGGATTCAGGACTGCTCAGCTGCAAGTGAAAATATGCTGCTTGCTGCCCATGACCTGGGACTTGGTGCAGTCTGGATCGGGGTTTATCCCGTTGAAAATTTGGTAAAAGAAGTTCGAAGTATTCTGAACATCCCTCAAAATGTGGTTCCATTTTCAATTATTGGAATGGGCTATCCGGCAGAAGAAAAGTCAAGCAGGTTCAGATATGACACCTCAAGAATCCATAATAACGCCTGGTAAAAAGAATTCAGGCAATTTTTCAGCAATTTTTCAGGCCGTTTTTCAGGCCGTTTTTCAGGTAAATTTCCAGATGAACGTTTAGAGGCTTTGAGCATACGGGTAAATCATTGATCAAATATGAAAAAACAAGCACACAACCATTTTTGGAAAATTGGCAGATACATTCTGGTGCTTATGATTTTCAATAACTCACCTCCAAAAGGATTTGTCTTTACTTTATTTCTCTGAATTCAATCATTTTCCAGGAATTTTCTTATATTAAACGGGCTAATTAAGCGATAAAATTAAGCAGTAGTGTAAAGAGGGTTAATTTATGGAAAAGAAATTGGTATCATGGCTTGTTTTGCTTATAGCGCTTTTTGTTGCACTGCCTTATTCAGTGGGAGCTTCAAATGAGGGTAATCTCCTTCAAAACACAAGCTCAGGAAATGTGTTTGGTGCGGGAGATAGCCTTCAGATTAATCAGGACATCCAGGGAGATCTGGTGCTTGCAGGTTCCAGACTTGAGATAAATGGGAATGTTGTGCACGATTTCATTGGTGGAGGTGGAGAGCTAGTTGTTAATGGCAATGTTTCAGGAAATGTCATCGCAGGAGGAGGCTCTATAAAAGTAAACGGGAATGTGGGTGGAGATGTGGCAGTATTGGGAGGTCAGATTTTTCTTTCCCGGAACAGCGTGGTCAATGGGGATATCCTGCTTGGAGGAGGGGAGGTGACCCTTGATGGGGTCGTTAACGGAAATGGAAGTGTATCTGCAGGCACTCTTCGAACCGGAGATAACTTCAAGCTTAAAGGAAACCTTAAACTTGAATCCCAAAATTACCCCTCTAATCTGAAAGACGATGTAGGGGGAAACCTGAACATCACAGCAAGAAATGAAACGGAATACCAGTATGCGAACGCTTCTGAAGGGTTTGGCATTTTCTCGTTTATTCTAGGCTTGCTTGCGTCCCTTGCTCTGGGTTTTATCCTGATCTATCTTTTCCCGGGTTTTGTTAGCAGACTTGCGGAATTAGTAAGAGACTCAGCGTTGAAAGCTGGACTTCTGGGCTTTTTAATTCTGATTTTCCTTCCGATACTCTCAATAGTCTTGCTTATTACCTTCTTCGGGTGGAGCCTGTCGGTTTTGATGATCCTGCTCCTGACAATTGGGATTCTTATTGCGACAGTGCCGGTAAAATTGCTTGCAGGTGAGATAATATATAATAAAATCTTCAAAAAAGACGCCGGAAAGATGGTGTATTACCTTATCGGGGCATTTATATTTGCAATTGCTTATGAAATTCCCCTCCTTGGAGGGCTTATACGTTTCATTGCACTGCTTATCGGATTAGGAGTAATAGTAGTCTGGCTTGGAGAGCATGCCAGACAGGGAATTTAATCAAATTGATTTATCATCTAATTGAGAATTGATTTATCAACTAATTGAAAATTGATTATCAACTAATTGATTTTGTCAATTTTAATCTTTCAGTCATGTGTTTTTCGATGCATGACTTTTCCGGCAATTTTAGGGAAGGACTTCTTCCCTGTATTTTTCAATTCCAAGCCTGTCAAGAAGTTCTCCTAATCTCTCTCCATCAAGGCCTTCTCTCCTGTAATATTCCACGGTTTTTTCCAGAATTGAATACAGCTGCTCCTCGTCCGCAAGTTCAAGAAGCTTTATGCCGTGCCTTGGCTTGCGTCCCATGCTGCCTCCAACAAAGATCGTATATCCTGTTTTTTCCGCTCTCAAAGCCTCTTTCCTACAGGCTGCAATACAGGCTCCACAAAGAACGCACTTTTCCCTGTCTATCCTGGCTATCTCTTCCTGGACTGTTATTGCTTCCATTTTACAAGCCTTTTCACAGCGCCCGCAGCCGACACAATTTTCTTCTAAAATTTCGGGTTTTGTAGCACCCATGATTCCGAAATCATTATCTTGAGGCTTTACACAGGCAGAAGGGCAGCCGGTTATTGCGATCTTGAGTTTTTTAGGGACAGCTCCCCCAAAATATTTCTCATCGATCTTGCACGCAAGTTCCTGGCAGTCAATTAACCCGTATCTGCAGACACTGTTCCCGTGACAGGCAACTATTGCCCTTATTTTTTTCCCGGAAGATCCTCCGAAAATTCCCTGCTTTTCAAGATCAATGCTTGCTTCTTCCGCATCTTCAAGTTTAACAAAAGGAATCTCAATCTGCTGCCTTGAGGTTATGTGGACATAGCCAGAGCCGTATTTTTCGGCAGCATCCGCGATTGCACGCAGCTTTTCAGCGTCCATCCTGCCGCCTACAACTTTAAGCCGCATTGAAAACATGTTTTCCTGTCTCTGCGGCAGAAACCCTTTGCTTTTGAGTGAAGACTGGTCAATCTTTTTTTCAGACATGTGAGATCACTTTACTGCAAAGGCATTAAAATTAATCTGTATAAAAATTATGGATTTTCGGACTGTCTAACCTGCCAGGAAAAATAAAGAAAAATTAAGGAAAATAAAGAAAAATTAAGGCAAGAAAGAAAAATTAAGGAAGAGAAAGAAAAAGTAAGGAAAATAAAGAAAAATTAAGGAAAATAAAGAAAAATTAAGGCAAGAAAGAAAAATTAAGGAAGAGAAAGAAAAAGTAAGGAAAAGTGAGTGGATCTTGAAAAATAGTTTAAATTACAGGAACGAAAATAAATTGAACTGAACCAGTGCCATATAAAGCAACGTTCCAATAAAGATACTGAGCATGGCGTTTCTTTTCCAGAAGTGCAGACCTGCGACAATTCCTATGGAAAATAGTTCCGGAATCCCATATGGGGCTGCAAGCCACTGCACATCCTTTAAGCAGTAGATAACCAGCAGCATGAGAATCATTGGAGGGAGATTTTTTTCAATAGTTAAGAGCATTAATGGTGGTTCTCTTGAGCCAAAACACATAAACGGAAGAACCCTTGTTGCAAAAGTTGCAAGGGCTAGGGCCGTAATGGTTACAAGAATTTGCAATGTATCTGTCATTAATTTTCTTCACTTTCCTTCCGAATTTTTCTCAGTGGATATTGCCAAATTAGCCTATTGGATATCCTGCTTTACGTGCAGGTTTTCTTTTACGAATTTTTCCCTTGCGATCAGGATTAAGGTCCCGATAACAATCGAAGCGAGGAGCATATTCTCAGGTCTGAAAAACATTAGCGAAAGTATTCCTGCTCCAACTGCGGCTATAAAAGGAAAACGCACGTTGGAATTGAAATACTGCTCAATTGTTAGCACCACAAAAAGTGCAGTCAGCACAAAACTCATGCCCTCAAGGTTAAGGTCAAGGACAGAGCCAAGCACTGCTCCGAGCACAGAACCTACAATCCAGTAAAGATGGTCGAGAGCTGCAATATAAAAGTAAAACCTTGATTTTGAGCTTCTTGGCGGGACTTCGGTTATGGTCAAAAGAGCATATGTCTCGTCAGTTAACGCAAAGATGAGATAAGGCTTGACCTTTCCAACATCAGAAAATTTCTCCAGCATAGACAACCCGTAAAAGGAGTGCCTGAGGTTCAGAAGCAGTGTGGCTACAACAACCTCCGTAAGCCCTGCCCCAGCAGCAAGTAGAGCCACCGCCAGAAACTGGCCTGAACCGGCATAAATGAAAAGACTCATCAGAAACGCATAGATCCAGTGGTACCCTGCGCCATCAAGCAAAAATCCAAAAGCCATTCCTAGAGGGATATATCCGAGAAAAACGGGAATCGTAGCTTTAAGGGCTATCATGAAAAGGTCTTTATTTTGCTCGCCGGTTTCCCGTTCTTCCACCTCTATCATGGCCATGATATTTCTCTTCTGTTAACTCTTGTCGTAATTCCTGTTGAAAAATGAAAAACAAAAATCATATTTATCCTATATAAGAATAGGGGTACCATAAGGTTATACATTAAAGTAATTTTTAAAATTTGGAGTTTTTTGAAAATAAGCTTGACTACACAATTGATTTTAGGAAGTCAGGTATATTCTATAGGTTATTAAAGTTTAAGTAGTTTAGAAGTATGTAAACTATAATCAGTATTATATAGCAGATGACATGGTGCCAGTTTTCGTATCTTTGGAAGAGATCGTCACAGTAAACTTATCGGGATATTAATGGCAGCCATATTACAATATGAAGCAAGGAAAGTGTAAAATGGTCCAAGAGCTGCAAAATCGAAGTTTTGCTGGGCATACATATCATGTGAAGCTTGCGCCTTTCTCGGATAAATTGAATAAAGGAGCTAATTTTTACCAATTGTAGAGACTCCGTGTGATTTGCAGTAGATTAGTACCCAGAGGGCTTTGCCCTTATTTCTAGCACACATTATCGCTAAACTAAAGCTGAAAGTTGCGAGAGTCCAAAAACTAATGCAAAAATAATTGTGTCAGTTTATTGAAAAAAGTTATAACAGAAAAGTGAATAAATTCGAAGGAAATATAGTGAAATAGTGTGTAATAACAGGTTTTAATTCCTCATTTTAGCTTTTTAAACATTGATTTTTGGGATCTGATAAGGATAGAACACCCAGTATACTAACAGAATAATGTTAGTTTAATGAGATAAATATTTATAGTAAGTATAACGTATTATATATCAGGGTAAAAAAGTAAAAAAACAGAAAAGAACTTTACAGTGGGGGAAAAACATGAAAATTCGAGTAGTTAGTTCCAGAGAGGAAATCTTTACACTAAACCCTAATGACCGTATTGCTCACCTGGCTTTCAGGCCGTCAACAAAGATATCTTTGGACTGGTTGAAACCTGCCCAAAGATTGAGGTAATTCAGTTACCTAAATCTTACATGGCTACGGTTTCAAAGTCGATTGAGATGTTCCTTGAGATGCAGAGAATCCAGCTTCTCGAAGGAGATGTCTGGGGTAATAGGACGGACATTAATGAATATTACACCGTTCCGTCTTCTGTGATTGAAAAAATAAAAGAAATGAAAATTGAAGGTAAATCCGCTGAGGACATTGAAGCAAAGATTTCAAAGGAAAGCAAGCTGAACCCTGAAATGGTTGGTTATATTCTGACCAAGGAAAATCCTGCCTAAATTAGTGTAGATAGGTCATGTCAGCAGGCGCTTTACTGGAGATTAGGTAGTACTAGAGATGTCGAATCTTTCGAATAATCTGATTTCCAGTTAAACATTATATTTTGGGGGTATGGAGAAACTTGAACTTATGATTCAGGTAATTTCTTAAAAAGATCCTTTTCTTTCTTCAGGATCAAAAAACTTTTTTCAGTCAATCTTTCAAGCAGCTCGGGCAATTTGTCTATTTTTAATATTTGGTTATGCATAAGAAAGCACAAAAAGGCGTTAAGTGGAGTTCTCCGTTCAACTGCGTAAATCCTTAATAATGTCATCTTGAAAATTAAAGCTAATAGAACAGGCATTTTTCACATCCTAGAAGCCAAACACACGCTCGTAGCGGGTCTTAAGGCATATGACAGGATGAATTCTACATTCGGCAGTAAGTACTACTCAACATACTTAAGTTCTTGATTGAAATTTTTTAATTAAAATATTGAAAATCAGCATCAAATTGACTATAATTATCAATTTATTTGTGATTCTCCTCCGCCAAAAACTATATAAATTTACGAGGATATTGTTCACAGTTTAAAATTATACATATTGGTATAATTTTAAAAAATGCGAGGAAATCGATAACAATAAAAAATAAAATGAATTTTTATGTTCACTTGCCGAAAGCAGGCTGGATAGAAGTAAAATATCTTTTGCTTCATAGCCTCATCAAGATAATGTTTTATTGAATGAATGCAGTGTTTAGGAATAGCTAGCAAATAACTTCAAGTTTTCACTTTGTAAATAGCTCTATAATTCAATTCTCTAAATAACCACCAAAGATAGATCAGTACATAAATACTTGAAATTAAATTTTAGTCATTCCTTAGCAACTTGAGAGTACATATTTGCAGCTTTTCTATTATAACTTGAGACATAGACTTCTATAAGACTTTCAGCAGCATTTTTAGCAACACTCTCTTTAGCAACAGTCTCTTTTTCTATATGTGAACCTTCCTTTCGTGCTCACATTCAAACTTCTGTATAGTTGCGTTATAAAATTAGACTTCTCGTATATTCTTAAAACCTTAGACTAGTACCATGAAAACTTAATTGTGGATCATCAATTTGATCAAAACAATATCAGCTGATGGAAGTCACCAGAATAATATGTTCTATATTTGGGTTTTCATGGTACTAGATAATTAAACACTATACGCATAATGGGATATATGGGAGGGGAAGATCGCAGGGAGAACTTTACTTTCTTGATTTAGACATATGGGAGCCTGTTACTCAGGCAAGAGGACCGAGCAAAGGCGAACACCCTACAATCATAAACAACGGTACAGTTTATGTTGATAAAACGAGGGCATGAGAGGATGTCCGGATATTTGTAAGGAAACAGAAACCAAAGCAGTAGATGTGATTTAACATGCCAGAAATTGAGGTAAATGATAGTTTCATAGCCGGTGTAAAAAGTGCACAAAATGTGTATAAAGCAATCATTGACATGGATTTGAATGGAATTGATGATGATTTGATGATGTATGTAATCGCCAGCTCGCCGGATTTCACAATCCACACGGTTGAGGTCGTTAAAACGGACTTAAAGAGAATGATGGCAGATGGGGACGTAATTATCAGAGATGGCGTACTGAAGTTCAGTATTTAATGGCGTACTGAAGTTCAGTTTTTAACACGAAGGCGGGAAGTCCCCTTCCTCGGAGCATTAGCGACAGGTGGGGGATGAAAGCCGTCAACTTCAAAAAAGTCTAATGTTGTTGATTCTCAAAATCTATTTATTCTTAAACCTTCTATTTATATACAATTATGCATCTAACGGCAAAGGTTAAGATAT
>MDTP02000128.1 GCA_001714685.2 Methanosarcina sp. Ant1
AGGCTGATCTTTTGATGAAGAGTTATTTTTTGAGAAGAATACAAATCCTTCGTCATCGGGACCTCTATGATTAATCATATCTGTCATTAAGTTGATATTATGCAGGTAATTTGATGATTGATTCAAACTAATTAAAGCTGCAATCCCACACATTTATGAACCTCATTAATCTGAGAACGAACATTTAAAATTATTTAATAGAGGAAATAATCATATAAGTATCTTTGCACATCACATGTTGAAGATCTGGTAATACCGGCACTGTATTGAGGAAAACTGCAAATCTGTGGGCTGTCGCAATTGTAACAAGAAGACTTTTGGTCTCGAAAATCGGCTCAGATCGGAGACAATTTAAGGATTGGAGCAAATACGATCATAGATCTAGGCAGGATTAATAGACAAGTGCCTATTGGGTCATGCTTTGGCGCTGAAGGGCTCTCAGCAGGCGAAACTTTTTTAAGGATGTAAATAAGGTTTAAAAAGACATCTGGCAGTTACCGGGAAATTTCGTTGGGTCTCTGATAATTTTTATCACAATTGTCCATCAGGTACATAATCCAGAAAGACAGAAATATAAGTACCATTGTATTTTGTAGTTGGAAAATTTCACGAAAATAGTTCCAAAAATAAATGTCGGTATATGATGGGGAAGCATGAAAATATTACACATACGGAATATTGCAAATGTAGCATATAATCTAGCAATACAACAAAAAAAATTGGGCCACAAGGTACTGATTTTTGATATAACTAAAAATTATACCAGTGAAAATATTGATATTTCCTTAAACCTCCCTATGAAATACTCAAAAAGAGACCTTTTCAACCGTTTTCAAATTATATCAAAGAATTTATTAACGATAATCCGTAAGGAAAAGTTTGACATATTCCACCTTCACGATGCAGGAATATTCCCTCAGGACATAGACATACCATTACTTTTCAAACGGCATGGGAAAGTTATCGTGCACTGGCACGGTAGCAAATTAAGAGATTTTAAAAAAACGTTTGGATCAAGGTATGCGGATACTAAAATAGTTTCTACCCCAGACCTCCTGGAATATGCTCCGGAAGCTATTTGGATTCCGAATTGTATCACTTGGCATGGCCTAGATAAAATCGACAGAAATGATGATAGAATAATAATCGGACATGCCCCTACAGACAGATTCCATAAAGGTACAAAATATTTTTTGGAAGTTATGAATCAGCTCAAAAAGAAATATCCGCATGTCGACTATTTACTGATTGAAAATGAGCCCCATAAAAAAACAATCGAATTATTGCAGAACTTTGATATTATGGTTGATTCAGTTGGTTTTTTCGACAAAAGTCAAGTCGGATGGTACGGTGTCCTTACGAATGAAGCTCAACAGATGGGAATTCCATGCTGTACATGGATTAAACCTGGATTGGAACAATTTCTAATAGAACCAAGTGGAATAGTTAATGTTACAAAAGATAATCTGAGACAAAAATTAGAAGAACTAATCTTAGATACAAATCTAAGAAAGCGTCTTGGGAAAAGTGGAAGAAAATATGTTGAAAAGGTTCATAATAACAGGGAGATATGTGAAATAATCCTCACTTTGTATAATCAGATAATATGAACTTGGTAGTATTTTTTATGAACAAAGTATATTCTTTTTCATGCATCTTTGGTTAAGTAAGAAATCATGATAAATTGCCCTATTTAACAACATTTCCTCAAAATATTCATTGATGTGAAGTTAGAACGAGATATTGACTTTAGTTTTGGTGTTCGAAATTTAGGACTATCTCAGCTATAGACAACTTTCCGCAGATGTACACAAAAATACCATCTATTATCTCAATATGGCAGTAGGTTAAAAACCTATTTTTCCTTTAATGAGTAATAGTGGGCAAATAGGCAAATAAATTATACATCTGTATACATCTGCGGAATGTCGGCTATAGGAAGTCATTTCTCACTTCTTCTTTTGAGTGCTGATCCGTCTGATCTTCCTAGCGTTGAGTTTCACAATATATGATCGATTCCAGCTAACACAACAGGTAATGCAAAATCTTTTTAGGATGGATCATTTGTTGTAGGATAAAAAGTCATTCAGAACACAACTTACTAGAAATACCCAATGGCTTAAGAAAACTTTGAATTTATTTTCAAAAATTAGATTATCGATGTAATTTACAAACTTTAAGATTAGGTTTTGTTTATCATGATTAAGAACGAAAATATAATAAAAGAAGAACAATTAACAAGAATATTGTCCCATGATAAAATTCGGGATCTATTGCAAATTGAAATTTCAGCTTTTCCTCTTTCATATTATTTCATGTGCCAATTTATATCATCCGAAATATATAGTTCAATAGAATCAGATTTTGAAGTCGATGAAAAAACCGAAGAGTCAAAAAGATATAGAGAATTAATTAAAAGAGTTGTGTTCTATTTAAAGGGCTCATGGAAAAAAATTAAGACTCAAGATAATGGTTATGATATACTTTTTTTTTCACGTGACCGATTTTTTAAAATCAGAATGGAAAATGGGGAAGAAATAGTATCTGATTATTTATTTGGTAATGTTATACATCTTTTAAGAAAAAGATTTCCAAACTATAGGATGGTACTCATTAGTACTGAATTTAATCCTGTACCTACAATAGATGACATAGAATTACATAATTTAGCCGAATATAGTACACCATTAATATTTATTAAATCTGCGTTGTTTACACCATTTTATTACATTAAATGGAAAATTAATGAGAAGAGCATAGTTAATTATATTAAGAACACAGATTTAAAATATTTAGTTAAATTTTTTGATAATTTTTTCAGCTTTAACAACTTATTTTACCTTATATTTTATGATTATAGCCTCCAGAAGGCTCTGGAAAAAACAAAACCCAAGTTGATCTTGGCAAATGATGATGTGATGAGCCTGAAGCCAAAAACTAGAAACAAAAAAATAAAAATGGCCCTCGTCCAATCAGCGTCCATGATTAAAATATATGAAACATTAAAAAATATATTCATAACCAATTTTAGACTGAATGAATATATTACGGATTATTTCCTAGTATCAGGTTCGAAATACAAAGAGATAAAAGAAAATTCTAAAGACCATAAGAATATTATTGTCACTGGGCAACCACGATATGATATTCTATACTATGGAAAGAAATTATATGATAAAGAAAAGATCATGAAAGCCTATGATATCAATCGGGACCAAAAAATTATTCTTTGGACAACAGATTGCCACAGTATGAACAATAAAGAAAATATTCAAAATTTCGAAGCAATTTTTAAAGCTATCAGGGTATTAAAAAATGTAAAACTAATAATAAAGCAACACCCTGCTGAAGAAATTAAATATACTAAGCAGATAAAAATGTATTCTGAAAAATACAAAGTAGAAGCAATAATTGTTCCCAAATATTCCGATACAATTGAACTTCTGTTTATTTGCGATTTGATGATTACAAAAGCATCAACTACTGCAAGAGAAGCTATAGCAATAGGCAAACCAGTAATAATCTTCAACTTGAGTGGAAAACCCGATATTTTAGAGTACGTAAAAGAGAAAGTAGCAATAGGTGTTTATAGAGAAGAAGAATTAAAGTCAGCAATTGAAATACAACTAAAAGAAGACAAAAACCTGAATGATGATAGAGAACACTATATAAGTAAATACCTTTACAAAATAGATGGGGTTTCTTCTGATAGATTGATACAGGTCGCAAAAAATATAATAAATGAATAAAACTAAAAATATACTTTTATCGAACACTATGAAGCCATAGAAGCACCACTTTACCAAAGGTTATATGAGTATTCTAGCAAGAAACCACATTCCAACTAAAATACAGACCCACTGCTAAATAACATAGGCAGTTTTTAAGAACGTATCAAATAACTTTCACGAGCAAGATGGCTTATTTAACTTCAACTAAATAGTTCATTGCCTAAATTATTTCGTAACGAGCCCTAAGATGAAATATTAACCAGCTAATAGATGCGCATGAATTCGAGATATGAAAAAAATTTGATTATGCAGCAACATAGAAATAATGTCATTTTATAAAAACAGGCGAAATCATGGCTAATCAGAATAATCTAGTTTCTCGAATTATGCAAATTGAACAATTGCGCCGCCAGAGCCTTTTAACTCTCTCCACAATAATATTACTAACTTTAATAGGATTTTTAAGCACAATGTATTTTGCCCATGCTGTTGGAGAATCAGCATTAGGAGCATATTTTCTTTTTTTAGCTTACTTTAGTACTTTGAACCTGATACTGGACGGAGGTCTGGCAGGAGCAGCAGTTAAGAGAATTAGCGAAGGGGAAGAAAAAGACGAATATTTCACAGCTGTTTTTGCATTGAAGATTTTTCTATTAGTAACCTCCATACTTTTCCTGTACTCTGCACGCCCCTTCATCGAAAACATTGACCACTCAGGGATGTATTCATGGCTTATCATAGCTTTAATCATAGGAGTTCTCTCCAGTAGCGTGTCAGATGGGAACTATGGTTCCGGAAAAGTGGGAATAAACCAGATATGCGGCTTCATAAATAGTGCAGGGTGCACGGTCTTTCAGGTAATTGCTGTTTACCTGGGTTTAGGGGCAACGGGGCTTGCAGGAGGATTTATCTTTGGAATGATTGCATCTATGTTAATAGGCTTTCGTTTTTTCAACCTCAAGCTCAAAAAATTTAATGTCGACCACTTAAAGAAAATATTTTCATATTCTTTCTGGACTTTTTTAGCTTCAAGCGGAAGTCTCGTATTCAGCTATGCAGATGTAATATTGATTGGGTATTTCCTGAAAAATGCGGACGTAGGAATTTATAGAGTTGTATTCCAATTTACAACAGCTGCAACCTTTACAACCACTGCAATGAGGACGGTTCTATTCCCAAAAGTAAGCAACTGGCACTCACACGGAAAATTAGATATGGCAGAAGATGCCTTTGCAAAAGGAATCACTTATTCTTTACTGCTTGCTGTGCCTGTTTTTGTAGGGGGTCTACTCCTCGGAGATAAAATGCTTTATTTATTTTATGGGGAAGGCTTTGTAAGGGGTACACAGACATTTTACGTACTTCTGGCAGTTCAGATTGTAAATGTCTTCATGTTCCTGCAAACAATGTACCTTAGTGCTTTGAACCGCCCAAAAGACTCATTTAACGCAACGGTAATCGCTGCAGCCACAAATGTCATCCTTGATATTTTGTTAATTCCGGTCCTCGGAATACTCGGAGCAGCTGTTGCAACCCTTATGGCAATGCTCCTTAACTCTTTACTGGCGCATCTGGCATTGAAACGTACAATTCACGTCAGACTTAATTCCCAGGAAATAAAAAATATCGTTTTAGCAGCTCTGGCAATGGGACTTATTGTTGGCTTTTACCGCATGATAATGCCTATATCAAGTATATTGCTTATATTAGTCCCAATAATATTGGGTGCTATTTCGTACATCTTTTTACTCTTAAAACTTGACACCAGTATCCGAAGTGAAGTAATACAGTTAGGGAGACAGATAGGCTTATCGTGGCCTCAGAAAACATAAAAATTCTAAGAATGCATCCTACATTCGGCAAATCTGCGTAATTAGAGACAGATATTTTCATATTCTCCTCGCATGGTTTTCAATATCTTCAAGTGAACTTCCCCCATAATCAATATCTCTGACTCTATCTCTCCTTCATTCTGAGGTATCCTCTTCAAATTAAGTGAAAACCTCTTTACTTTCAATTCGATGAACTTTTTTCTCTGATTAATTGAGCCAGAGATGGCATCTCAAATTTCTTGCTCACTCTACAAAGATATATTTATATACACTTACATCCAGTTTTTTGCCGTCTGAACAATTGTCATGAATGTGTCGTTTGCTTTTGTCCCTTTATCTGTCACTGTTTGAAGGCTGACATCTCTTTTCCTTACTTTTACTCTTGCAGCTAACTCTGCTGCATTGTTATGTAGAGGGATCTCAGGCATTTTAAATACCATCAGCAGACCTTTCTTTTTCTCTTTGGTCTTCCGAATTCTTTCATCGAGTTGCTTATACTCAGTTACGGTCGAGAACAACTGGTCAAACTCAAAGTCTAACTGCTCCGCTACCTCTGCATCTGGTTTTATTCTAAACTCACAGAGTTTCCTGTAATAATCCCAGTATCGATCCAGAAAAACTTCCAGTTTTCTCTTATAATAAAGTGTTACTGGTCGTAGTTTCTTGTAGTTCCTCCCATCGTGAATCCAGCAATTAGCATGTTGGGACGTCAGTTGTTTGAATTGAGGTGCTTCATCACTTAGAAGAGTAGTAACCACAGGTATGTTTGTCATCTGATGATATGCCGCAATCGAACAGGCTTCAAGAACTCTCAGCTTAGTGTTTTTGTATCTACCAGGCGAAAAGACATAATCCATTTTTCGATGCATTTCCTCTTTTGTGTATGTTTTGCCTATCAAAAAAGAGAGTTTTCTTATCCAGCGCTTGGAAATATTGAACATTTCCATCAGTTCAAATGCATCTTCATTAAAGCAGTACATTTTTTCATTTCCACAGAGAAGCATATCCAGAATTGTTTCGCGATTTTTAAGGGGAACTGAGTCTATCGGTAACATTTCGACCCCTTTTCAAAAATTAGGTGATTTTTGCAACAACTGAATAAACTTATTGAATCTGCCGTGACACATGCTCAACAAAATCAATGATTTTGACCTCAATCCCACAATTCCCCAAAAACTCCCGGCCAAATTAGTAAAAAATACAATAAAGCTGGCATATTTTTCAGCTATGTCTCATGAAGGGGTCGTTCGTAAATAATAGGTTGATATTTATCCAGAAATCTCAGATATTCAAGCTATGTATATCGTTTTCAGCCTTGAATAAATACAATTCCCTACAACCTATAAGTTTAGAGAACAGATGCAGGTGACATTCCGCAGATGTTTGCTAAAATTCAACGATTTTTCACGCTATCGTTTTTCTGAAAATTGCTTTTCCTATTCAAGCATATTTTTTAGAAATATCTCACATTTTTTGGTCATGTACCTTTAATGAAAGCTTTTAACCCCTATTTCCGGAAGCTTCAGTTGAGATAATAATTTCAAACTTTTGAGCAAATATCCAAAAACGATAGCAAGAAAAATGTTATTTTCTTGAGGACATCTGCGGAATGTCGGATGCAGTTAAGCAAATGTACTCAAAGACAAAACATCAACCAATTATTCATGCACGACCCCTGAAGGTTGAATAATTAATTCAGAAGAGAGGGTAAAATGAACATTAAACTGTATGAATAAAAAAACAAGTCACTTTTTTTGGAGGGGATCGGAATGTAAAATATTACTGAATTTTTAAAGATAATATACCGTAGGATCACCATCTGAAGAGCGCATCACCAGAAACATCAATAGTTATAGTTACTCTTCGGTAAAGGCTCCCAAATTAATTTTTATTTCAGGATAAACTAACGAAACTTTTTTAGAGTTATTTCTAAAAATGAGCTGATTTTTTCCAGATTATACAGGTCTTCGTTAAAAGACATTAAGCTTTTTCGAGGTGTCTCCAAAGTTACATGATTATCTTTCCCGAAATGCAAATATTTAATTAAGAAACTGAAATCATATTCCCCGTCTCCAATAGCTAAATGCTCATCAAGGCAATTATTTAAGCAACCGTCAGAAATGTGAAAATAGGAAGGATTTAAAGTAAAAAAATCCTTTATGAAAGATTTATAGTCAATTCCCAAAACAAGAGCAGCTTTTACCGCGTGATTCAGATCCAGACAAAAACCAAATCGTGATCCGATTAACTCTCTGATTTGCTCAGGGGAATATCCTACCATTTTTTCATTATTCAAACCTACCTTGGGCATGTTCTCTATTAAAATTCTGCTGTCATTGATGAGGTCCAGAAACTCAATTGCATCTTCAAGTTCCCCAAACCCTGGATGTAGAATAAGAAATTCGGCATTCAACTGATCAGCCCAAGATAAGGAATTATTTATAAGTTCAAGGTTAAAATCCATTTTGTACCGATCTGCTATGTTCAAACTGTGCCTTTCCGTTGTTATGTGAATTGTATAAGGGTTGTCATAACTCAAAAAATGATCAATTTTGGTATTAGGAATGGGAGTCAACTCAATATATTGAAATAGGTCTTCTTCGATTAGCTTACTAGCCTTTCCAATCATGTCCTGATTAGTTGACCAAAGTTTTAAACCAAAATTCATTTTACCCTTTCCAGATCAATTTTTTATAAGGGTCTTTGCCCATATGTCACATAATTAATCAACCAATTAAATCCCAGTTAAGAGGCGTTCCTTTCTTCAAGTATTTTTTCGATGTTTTCCCCAATACATGGTTCAAATACTTTGGATGAAGCCCGAAACCTGGTCTTATTGACCGAACATTTTTATCGGTGAACAACTCTCCTTTTTTAACGTCTTCGACAACAAAAAGAGATCTAGAAAATTCACGGCTTTTCTTCATTTTGTCCGTAAGCTCATAATTTACTTCACCAAGAGCTTTCTCAACGTCCCTTACCGCCTCAACCATTGCCTTAAACTCTTGCGGTTCAAGAGAAAATGCAGCATCTGGTCCTCCCAAACTCCGGTCAAGTATAAAATGCTTTTCTACTATTTTTGCCCCAAGGGCAACAGCCGCTATTGGTACGGATATTCCAAGGGTATGGTCTGATAAACCTATGACGGTTTTAAAAGTGTCTTTAAGGTTTGGGATTGTGTTTAAGTTTACGTCTTCAAGAGGAGCCGGATATGCAGATGTACATTTTAAAAGTGCAATCTGATCATTTCCCATGCGCTTACAGGCGTTTACGGCTTCTTCAATATCCGCGAGAGTGGCAATTCCTGTTGAAATAATTACTGGTTTTCCCTTTGAGGCAATGTATTCTATGAGGGGTATGTCCGTGATCTCAAAAGAAGCGACCTTGTAGGCAGGGACGTTCATTTTTTCCAAAAAATCGACGGAGGTTTTATCAAAAGGAGAGGAAAAACATACGAGTCCCAGATCTTCTGCTATCTTTTTTAATTCTGGCTGCCATTCCCAGGGAGTGTAAGCTTCCTGATAGAGCTTATAAAGTGTGTTGCCATCCCAGAGAGTTCCTTGCTTTATCCTGAAATATTCATTCTCTGAGTCAATAGTTATTGTGTCTGCTGTATAGGTCTGAAGTTTTACTGCATCAGCTCCGGCTTCTTTTATGGCTTTTATGGTTTTTACAGCGAGATCAAAATTATGGAGATGATTAGCAGATAATTCTGCAATTATGAATGCATGCTTACTGTTTCCAATTGATCTGTTCCCAATTTTGATTTCCATCTATCTCATTCCTCATCTATTTAATATCCCCAGAATTATGACGTCAAGCCATTTACCGTCTTTAAGTACAAATTCCTTTAGTCTCCCTTCTTCTTTAAAACCCGTTTTTGTGTAAAAATCTACTGCTCTTTCGTTATTCTCTATAACTTCTAATTTCAATGAATGGAGATCAATGATATCGAAGGCCAATTTTTTTAGACAATTGATGAGTAAATGACCCTTGTTCTTCAATTCACAAAATGGATTTGAATACAAGCCTAGGTAGCCATTTTTATTTTTAAGGTTTATATTGTTTAAGGAAATAACACCTATAAATTCCTCATCTTTGTAGACAATCCAGTAAAAATTCTTATTGTCTTTCCGTAGATTTTCTATAAAATTAAAATGTTCTTCCTGAGAAATAATTTCTTCTGAGTACATCCATTTTCTGACACTCTCATTGTTTCTGCATTCTCTTACCATTTCTTTTTCTTCTATTGAAGTATCGGTAAAGTTTTTTAATAGTATCCCATTAAAAGCAAAGTTTTCTTTTAAATTCATCATTAGTGGTCCTTATCTTGAAAAGTAGACGTACATAAGTAAGTTTTTGGTTTTAGTATGTTTTCATAATTTGCTGTAAAGTTTGTTAGACGCGTACCCTTTTATTCATAATAATTTCGACAATCTCAAAATCAAATAACTCATCTATATCTATTGTCTCTCTCTCTTCCATAACCAAAAAACCAATATTACCACCAACTATTTCATTTTTTTCCATTAAAATGTCTCTTCTAGTGATATATAAAGCTCCATTTTCCTTCAACAAGGGTTTCGTAAATTGTCGATTTTTAAGGTCTTTTGGATAGAGTCGTTCATATTTTTCGCGGTTTTCTATCCAGTAGTGTCCCCGGTCTTCTACAACACTTAATACGGAGTCAAAATTTTTCTCTTTGATAAGTCTTATTGCTTCCACAATCCTTGAATGGGACAACATTGGTGATGTGGCGTATAGCAAAACAATTACATCTGGCTTATAGTCTTCTTTTTTTTCCAGGTAATTAACTGCATGCTGCAAAACTGGTAAAGTCCCAATTTTATCGCCAGCAAGTTCTTTTGGTCTTACGAAAGGAACTTCTGCGCCAAACTCTTTTGCAACTGCTGCAATTTCAGCATCTTCGGTGGACACAATTACCCTATCAATTTCATCTACGCTAAGGGCGGTTTCTAGAATGTGTCCTATTAAGGGTTTCCCATTTAATTCTTTAACGTTCTTTTTAGGAATACCCTTTGAACCTCCCCTCGCCGGAACTATGGCAACTGTTTTAATAACGCTCACCTTCCTAAACGGATTTACAAACATATCTCCGTATTCAAATGGATGCATATTCTTTGATAGTTTTCACCACTAAATCAACGTCCTTATCACTCATCTTCGGATAGATGGGAAGAGTAATAATCCTTCTAAAAACGTCCTCAGTTACCGGGAAATCTTTTTCATCAAAACTAAAATGTTTTCGATAGTAGCTAAAATGATAAATTGGGATATAATGTACATTTACACCGATCCCGCTTTTTCGCATATGTGTGAAGAATTTATCACGATTAATGTTTTTTAATAAAACTGTATAAATATGCCATCCGTGTTTAATTCCATCTTTAGTTATAGGTGTTTCCACAAATTCACAGTCTTTCAGTAACTCATTGTAAAGCTCTGCAATTTCTTGGCGCCTTTCTATGAACATATCCAATTTCTTTAGCTGAGAAATCCCCAGAGCCGCCTGGATATCAGTCATCCGGTAATTCCGCCCAAGCATTTTCATATCATAAGCCCAGCCAGCATCAGGTCCATATCTCTCATCTGCGCTTTTATCAATGCCATGATTACTGAGAAGACGAGCCCTTTCTGCGAGTTCGGGATCATTTGTAACTACAGCTCCCCCTTCCCCCGTGGTAATAGGTTTCACTGGATGAAAACTGAAAACAGTAATGTCGGCAAAATTCCCTATCTTTTTTCCATGATAACTAGCACCAAGAGAGTGACAAGCATCTTCTATCAGGTATAATCCGTGTTCTTCAGCAACTTCAGTAATTTCTTTGATGCCACAAGGATGACCCGCATAATCAACGTAACTTATGGCCTTTGTTTTTGGAGTTATTTTGCGTCGGATATCTTCGGGATCGATATTCCGGGTATCTTTCTGTATGTCCGCAAATACCGGCTTGAGATGGTTATAAAGGAGTGAGTTGCTGGTAGCTGCAAAGGTAAAAGGTGTAGTTATAACTTCTGATCTTTCCGGAAAATCCAGTGCCCCTACTGCCACATCAAGGGCACTGGTTCCACTGTTTAATACCACAGAATACTTGCATCCTACGTATTTGCAGAGTGTGCTCTCAAACTCCCGAATCTTTGGTCCTGTTGTCAGCCAATCGCTATCCAACACTTTCATGACTTCTTCTTTATCTTCTTCATCAATCCATTGCCGCCCATAAGAAATCATCTGAAAACCTCAAAGAGATTGTATCTTCCTGCCCTCTGAAACTATTATGGATTGGATTTCTCCAACAAGAACCAAGAAATATCATCCTGTGGAAAATTTAAATCACGATGATAGATGAATCCATAATTTACTAATTTGAGATCCGAAAATTTATCCAACATCTCACCAGCAAAATCCCTCTTGAAGAGTTTGTTTTTATGACCACGATATGTTATTTCTACAGGAGTCGGATTATAATATTCACTTATACAAATGTATTTTTTACTCGTAGTATATAGCAAATTGTATACCGAGGGCAGCTGTTCAGGATCTATGTGTATAAGGACACCTTTCGTGAAAGTAAAATCCCGTTTGTAATCTGGATTAAAGTCCAGTATCGACTGATTGTAAACAGTGATATCACCCATAGTCTCAAGAATTGATACAGCCTTTTCGTTAATTTCGATCGCAGATAATTCTACCTCAGGTATCAATTTTTTTATTGCATGAAGATTTAAACCAATGTTGGCACCAAATTCTATAACTGATTTCACACTATCCACATTTTTTAAAATTTGTGAGAATAAAAAAATATTATTTGCCAATAATTTAGCATTTTGGTTCCTCTCAACATACTCATCGCCAAATTCTCCTGCCCAAAACATTTCTTGTTCGGTTTTATACAATTTCATAAAAGTCCTCTAAACTGTGATTTCATGAAAATCCTTTGAATTATATGATAACTCTATAAGGAATGGTATCTTCTTTATCCTCAGGGTTTTTACTAAAAACTATCAAGCTTGCCTCATGTTCCCAGTTATTTTTTACTGCATGAGCTACAAAAGGTGGGATGTATATCATTTCGTATCCTTTGGCATGTGTATCCAGAGTTAGTATCTCTTTTTCACCTGAAATTACGTTCTCCAGATGTACCTCGATCTCTCCAGAAGCCGGCGCAATCCATTCCTCTTTTTTCCTGTGGTAGTGGTTGGCCCTGAACTTTCCAGGATTTATACACACCAGATACGTGTGCACACAGTTGAAAGGTTCATCATCATGATTCATTGAGACCAGTTCTGAAAGCCAACCATCTTCTCTCGTATGCTTAACCCGGGACAATTTCTTGAAGAGCATTTGATCAGCACATTCTTTTGAGTTCATCTTTGGTAAGCCATTTATCGTTGATATCACTTGAATACCTATATCCATCTGGAAGTGACTTCCCTTCCACATGTTTTTCTTTATCCCAGAATGGAAATTCTGGTTCAATTGCAAAATAATCAGAAAACTCTTTTGCATGTCTTGCTTCATCTTCGGTGATCATAATTTCATGAAGCTTTTCACCGGGTCTTATGCCCATAATTTCTTTTTTTGCTTCAGGCGCAATTGCCTCAGCAAGATCCATTATCCTCATACTGGGTATTTTGGGGACGAAAATTTCTCCACCGTGCATTCTTTCTATTGAATTTAGAACGAAATTAACTCCCTGGTCTAGAGTTAACCAGAAACGTGTCATTCTCTCATCTGTAATAGTTAAAACGCCTTTTTCTTTTTGCTTTTCAAAAAGTGGTATGACGCTGCCTCTGCTCCCAATAACGTTTCCGTATCTTACGCAGCTGAATCTTGTTTTTCTTTTGCCAGTGTAAGTGTTCCCCTGAATGAATAGCTTTTCTGCCACCATTTTTGTGGCTCCATAAAGGTTGACTGGATGGACTGCCTTATCTGTACTAATTGCCATTGCTTTCTCTACGGAGTTATCGATAGCCGCGTCAATAACATTTAGAGCCCCTTCAATATTTGTCTTTATAGCTTCGATAGGGTTGTATTCACAGGCAGGAACCTGTTTTAAAGCAGCAGCATGTATTACAAGATCAACATTATTCATCGCACGGTAGAGACGAGCTCTGTCTCTTACATCTCCTATTAAAAAACGAATTCTGTCATCCTTGAATTTTTGTTCCATTATGTACTGATTGTATTCCCCTCTAGAATAAATTCTGAGGCTCGCTGGATTATACTCTCGAAGAATGATCTCTGCAAATTTATTTCCAAAAGAACCAGTACCCCCAGTAAGTAATATCGTTTTCCCATCGAATGCAGATTCTTTATTTTTTTCCATATATCCACTACCAAACAATAACTATTTTTGTAAATATGATTAAATAAATAACTCTTTATAATACCAAAGCCATTTTTTGGTCGTGTCCCTGAGTTATTGACCAATTATGAAAAAACGGGAACAATCCCTGGATTTGAGTAAAATTCAGAGAGACCCGTTTGCTCACTGTTTTCAGTAATTGCGTACACGACCCATTTTTTTACATCCACCTTTTTAGAGTCTTAATTTATATAACATTAAGCAATCTTATGGATGAATCATAGATGGAAGAAATTTAACGGTATTGTTCAAATAACCGAGGGAGCATGATATTCTTTTTTATTCCATCAATTTTACCACACATCAGATTCTTTTATGAGACCTATCCCTTAGTCACCTTTTCTCAAAAGAATCTCGACTATAATCTTAACTTAGGAATGATGAAACTATAATTTCAAGTATTTCTGTTCCCAACATTGCCTTTATCTGACATTCCGCAGATGTTTGCTAAAATTCAACAATTTTTCACGCTATCGTTTTTTCTGAAAATTGCTTTTCCTA
>MDTP02000129.1 GCA_001714685.2 Methanosarcina sp. Ant1
TACAGAAATTACAGCTTCAGGACCAGCTTCATAGATAACAAAAATCTCTTCACGTGTAAGCATAATAACGAAACAAATAGGATTCAATTTATATGCAATTTTTCCTCGAAACGAGAAAAAATTGTAGCCTTTGAAAGGCTATCTGAATAGTTACATTAAAAGAATGATAAAGAAGGAGAAAATCCTACCTTCCCATGTGTTGTCTCACCTTTTTTATTTCTTCTTTGATGTCGAACTTTCAATTTTGTCCACCAGTTTCTTAACGTCTGCCTTGACCTCTGAAGCAAGTTTTTTTGCACTGTCCCCGGTTGAATCAACCAGTTTTTCAATCCTGCCAGTGATACCCTTTACCTCATTCTTTACATCAATGGATTTTATCTCCCCCGGGAGTGCCTTAATTTCTGCATTGATATTCTTTGCAAGTTTTGAGGCCTCATCCCCTGTCTTTTTTGCAAGTGCGTCAATATCATTGCCAAGCTTTCCGACTTTTTCATGAATGTTAAATCCCTTTTTACCGGCATCGTTTCCTTTAGTTTCGCTTTCCATTGTAATCACCATTTTGACCCATTTGAATATTTAACAAAGATAGAAAATTTATCTCAAAGGATAGTCTTTTTTAGACACTAACTTATTGACTTTCTTAATTATAAAATTATCCTTGGTAGTTCAATCCTTTACTAATCAGGGGAAAATAATTATATAGAAAAGTGAGGGGACTTAGAGGTCCCCTTTAATCTGTTGAGTACTTTATTGTAGCCCCCTCCTTTAAAATCCATATTTTTATTTGCGTTTAAAGCAAGCCCGTGCAAGTAATCCACCTGCACCTGAGAGGATTATCCCAAACCCTGAAGCCTTTTTACTTTCGTCAGTAGCTGCCTGTCCTTTTGCTGCTTCACTCCCTGCAACTTCTGCCGAGTTTCCAGCTTTTTGTTCTGAGGGTGTGATTATTACTTGATGCTCTGCGGGTGTGATTACTACTTGCTGCTTTCCTGTTATCGCATAACATGAAAATCCGGGAGTTTCGGCCCTGAAATAGTAGAAATCTCCGTCCTCCCCAGTAAGTTCGGTCTCAAGCAACTTCCACCCATTATCTTCCAGGCGGTTCAGACTTATTGTTCCGAAATTTATTCCGTTTTCTTTTACCCAGCTCTTCGGGACTCTGAACTCGATAAGCCCACCTGCAATATTTTCCGAACTTTCAAAAATTTCGTTTCCGATTAGGATTTCAACATATCTGTAGGCCTTGCGATCATTTACTGCGATATTGCCCTTTTTGTTTACATCAGCCGGTTCAACTCTTATTCCAACTATTCCGGAATATTTCTTGGATTTAAAGCTGATCTCTGAGACATCATTTTTTGGGTCATGGAATTTGATTTCGGTTTCAGTACCTTCAGCAATCATTTTCTGGACCGAGTCCGCTCCTTTAGTACTATTTGATGAAGCAGGGAAGTATTTTTGAGAACTGCTTCCATAGCTTTCCTTTGAAGAACTGCTTCCATAGCTGTCCCATGAAGTACTGCTTCCATAACTGCCCTTCTCTTTCCCGCTGCCCACGCAGTTATCCGGAGACTCAGGGACGCATGCAAGCGGTAAGAAGTCTATGTTCATCTCGTTTTCTGTTATATTATAGGGCAAATCGCAGATACCATCTTTGTTTGCGTCCTTGTGGGTCTGTGAGAAACCTGTCCCGTTTGGAAGGGCCCAATAGTTCCCTCCCTTGTAAGGCCCTCCCACAATGTTTGTTCCTTTTGTTTTACTTAAATTCCAGGTGCAGTTTAGATTACTCTCGCTGACCGCCCCTACAAGTCCAGACAGCTCTTCAATACCAAACGCCATGTTGTTTGTATTATTGAGATAATTGTTACAGACAATGCTTCCGTTTGATTCGTTAAGAACGAGCCCGAAATCGTTATTTTCCACCCAGTTTCCGGAGAGCATGCTGTTTTGTGCGCCTGAAAGCACAACTCCGTAATAATTATTAGATACTCTGTTTCCTTCCAGAATACAATTATTTACTTCCTGAAGAAATATTCCAAAGGTCCAGTCCTCGTTAAAAGGACCCTCAAGTCCAATCAGTCCGCTATTATTAGACAGTTCTAACTGTCCGGAGAGCCCGTTTGCTAGGAATTCATTCTCTTTAAATAGTCTTTTCTGTCCTAAGGATGAGTTCTCTTCTAAAAAGCCATTCTCTTTAAGGATTTCATTCTGTTTCAAAAAATTGTTTTCTTTAAAGAGTCTATTTTCTTTAAGCAATATACTCCTATTAGAATAACAGCCATGTAAGCAGTTCAAAGAACTCAAAGGGGCAGAATCGGAAAAAGGGGCAGAATCGGAAAAATCACTTGAAAAATTGTTATTTACGAGAGTACTTTTATCGGCTCCCAGTGCCAGGATGCCCAATAAGTTATTAGAAAACTCATTTTCTGAAAGGATGCTGTTGTTAGATCCTTCCAGAACCGTTCCTATTATAGTGTTTGAAAATTTGTTCTCTGATATTTTATTGTCTCCCCCTGAATCAAGAGTAAGTGAAATATCGCTGAGATCTACTGTATTTCCGATAACCTCGTTATTATCTGAGTCTTGAAGTATAAACCCATACTCTATGTTTGTAAAGGTATTTCCTGAAAATCTATTGTTTCCACTAAAAGATAGAACAACCCCTGCTAAGCTGCTGTCAAGCAAATTACCCGTAACTTCATTATTCTCTGACTGCTGTAGTAAAATGAATCCAAATGAATTGTTTGTCAATAAGTTTTTAGAAAAATAATTTTTTCCGCTTGAGTCTATCATTGCCGCAATCGCAGCGGTATCTACTGTATTTTGGGAAACTTCGTTATTCTCAGATTGTTCGAACATGAACCCTACAGAAATATTTGTAAATTTATTCCCGGAGAAGTAATTATATGCGCTTGAGTTCATCATGACCGGAATTTCACTGTTATATATGGTGTTTCCGACAATTTCATTATTTTCGGATCCTTCCACCATAAATCCGACTAAAGTGTTTGTAAGTATATTTTTGGAAAAGCTGTTGTGCCCACATAAGTCCAGCATAAACGCTTGTTCGCTGTCACTGATAATATTCCCTGCAGCTTCGTTATTTTCAGACTCTTGTAGTATGAACCCCGAAGGATTGTCTCTTAATGTATTTTTTGAAAAATAGTTTTTTTCACTCAAAGCAATTGCAACTGCGACGCCGTTTGTTTTAATAACGTTTTCTGTTACTTTGCTGTCATCAGAGTCTAAGACAGTGACTCCTTCCAGGTTTTCTTCGATAGAGTTGCGATATATTGTATTCCCATTTGAAAAGTTCAGAAGAATACCAGTTGGATTTCCTAATATCCTGTTACTCAGAATCATATGTCCGTTAGAAGAGTCCAGCTCTATACCTGCCCTTTCAGATCCCTGTATTGTAAGCCCGCCTATTTTAACAGCATCTGCAGAGATGCAGAATACGCTTTTACTAATGTCTTTCGCTTGGACAATTGTGTCTGCAGGTTTCACGCTGGCAGATAGTATGCAGATGTCTGTCAGATTCACAACAACATTTTCGGTATAATTGCCTGGATAAACGAGGATCTTATCCCCATCGTGGGCGTTTTCCAGAGCATTCTGGATGCTCGTGTAATTATCTGCACCGGTTTCGGGACTAACATATAATGTGTTAGCCGAGCCTACAGAAACACTTGCAGTAATAAAAAGAAGAACTGTCAAGCCTGAAAGGAGTGAGTTACCTGTTCTCATACCATACCCCAATTTTGAAAAGAGTCTTTGAAATTTAAGTTAATTCCAGATAACAGTTTAATTTACATGTTTTTCAAAAAATTTTTACTAGAAGTTATTCCAAATATAAAATATATTAAAGGCAATTACAGAATTTCAGATATAATTATGACAGTATAATTATTAAAAATTATTGGTATGTTATAAAAATTATCTCCAAAAAAATTTCATTGTTAATAATAAGTAACAGGGTTAATATTTCAGAAAAATGAGGAAGAATATTGTAATTTTGTATTGGATGGAAGATCTACCTTAGACAGCCTGTTACCGTATTATTTAATTAACAAAATGTACAGAGAACCTCTCTCGTGAAGAAATATGAACAGGTAAATTATGGCGGCATAAACTTATAGCAGACCATATCAAACCGCCCAGCAAAACTACTGTCCCTGTGACAGCAACGCAGCCGACAGCCACAACGTTCGTTTAATTCCAGACAAAACCCTGTTACTCTCCACACTGTACCTGCTCCTGTAACCTCTCATGTCCATTGTAAGGCCGAGTACCTGAGTCCGTGGGAATTTACTACGAGGGGTTCAAGGAGAAGCTTTACGCTCCTCACTTTTTCTCGATGGCCTTTTCCGGGGTTGTAACCTCTTGCAAGCTGGGCTTCATGGATACGCTGTCCTTCGACCTGGAGGCTTGAGATAAAGCGAAGAGCGATTAAGAACATGAGCGACATAGTCGAAGGGATGTGGATTCCCAAGAGGACTTTCATAATTCACTGAGCCTTTTAGTGAGCACAAGGAGCTGGAAACTAAGGAATGATGAAACTATAATTTCAAGTATTTCTGTTACCGGTATTGTCTTTGATGTTTATTTGGGGAAATGGAATTATAGAGCCATTCCCAAAGTGAAAACTTGGAGTTATTTCTTAACTATTCCTAAAGAACATTAGAAGCGAAGGGAAATAACCGCTCCAAAGTCCAGGGCTCCTGTTGTGATGGGAACGATTCCGCCGGCTGTAAAGGTTCCGGATAGGATAAGGTAACCGACAGTTTTCCCCACTTTTCAGAGTGAAAATGGTTAGCAACACCAGGGTAAGGCTCAGAAAAATAAGGAGCCTGAATTGCCCGAGTTTCGCTTCCCGAGTTTCGCTTCCCGAGTTTCGCTTCGGGAGCACGAGGTCCTTTTCGCTTCGCTCAAGAGGACTCATTGAAGTTTTACAGTTTTTTCCGCGTTTTCCGCGTTTTCCGTGGTTTAGCTTTTCGTTTAAACTGTAGTCAACGGATGAGTTGTACTCATCCAGCTTTAGAATTTGGAATTTTTACCTCAAATTGCATATCAATAACCCAATATAATTTTGAAAATCAAATCTGTATGAGTATATCTTGATAGGTAAACTGATCTGGAGTAAAGACATAGGACTAATAAGGATTATTTTGGGGCCCGGTATGTCGTATGTAAATGAAAATGAGCTTGATGAAGTAAGGACTATTGAAGAGGGATTCAAAAAAGCGTATGACCAGGATACGAAAGGGACAGTAGAGGCCATTGACAAGCTCAGGAATTTCGCATTCCAGCTAATTCATCTGAATGTCTCTGCTGAAAACGAATTAGACATAAAGGCACTGGTGATATCGATAGGAGATATAGGAAGGGCAGCAGCTGAAATGAGAATGGAGATTGCATGCGTAACTTCGAGCCGCGCTCTTGGGGATATAGCTATTGAGGCAGCTGGTCAGAAAAGGGAACCAATTGCTATAAAGGCTTTATCGGTGGTTGGGAACCTTGCCATGGAATTTGCAGCAAAAGGTATGGATACTGCAGCAAAAGGTGCAGCCGAATCTCTTGGAAATTGCGGTAAGGTATCCTCAAAAATCAAAATGGAGACAATGACAAGCCTTTCTGAGATTTACCTTATGCAAGTAGCCCTCAAAGCTATGGAAATTAATCTTTCTGAGACCGTGATTGCTTCTATTAGCCTCCTTGGAGAAATAGGGGCTTATTCAGCCGAGCAGACAATGGAAATTAGTACTCTGGAGGCTGCAGTCATTCTTGAAGATCTGGGTAATGCGGCTGTAAAGAAAAAGAGCGAGTCTTACGCAAAGGCTGCAATTCAGGCACTTGAAAATTTGGGGACAGCGGTTTCTCAGTATGGCCTAAAAAGTGTACTTGTCCAGATAGCATGGTCCTTGGAAACCATCAGGGTTTTTACCCTTGAACAAAATCTGAAAGATGCTTGCCGTGCAGCAAAGGATGCTCTCGAATCCCTGAATACTGCCGAAATGCTTGATGAAGAACAGAATCTGGAAAAAATTCAGGAAATAAAGAAATTCCATTCCCTTTTCCTGAAAAAGAGTTGAATACTTAAGGAATTTAACAGTTGAGTAAGAAATATGGAAATCAAGAGAGAAAAGCTCCAAAGAAGATAGAAAAGCTTCAAAAAATATATTTTACACTATCTTGAGAAAACAGTATATAGAAAAGAAATAGGGTTTGGTGCTCCGGCCGGGATTTGAACCCGAGTCTTCGGCTCGAAAGGCCGGAATGATTGACCGGACTACACTACCGGAGCACATTGCATTTCACAGCGAGACCTTCAATGTACGCTTGTAATATATAAATTTGTCCCTTTGAAGAGCTATTCTTCTGGAATTTATTAATCAGATAGAAATTTATGTAATTGATTTCCAAATCCATTTATCTCACATTAATAACGTGGCGCGATTCGCCAGGAAACTTTTTTATATAACGTCAAATTTTTGTTCCAAAAACCGAGATCAAAACCAGGGAATTTAGAGGAAAAGGCGTAAGTAAAGGTTTAGTGTCGAAGTCAAGTTTATGTTGAACCTTATTAAGGGCAATTAATGTCAACTATAGAAATAGGTATTGGAAAAGTTTTAGCTATTGGAAAAGTTTTGGATTCCAAGGGAAATTTAGCCAGCTAATTAGAAAAAAATGAGTATGGTGCTCCGGCCGGGATTTGAACCCGAGTCTTCGGCTCGAAAGGCCGGAATGATTGACCGGACTACACTACCGGAGCTTCTTGTACATATTTGAGCTTTATCCCCTTAGAGAAGGGGTTCTTCAATAAGGGGTTTTTTTATAAATAGTTGTCGATTACCGATCTTTCTGAGGATATACTAGTTTTTTATGATTTCAAAATTTTTTACTCAGATTTTTTACTCAGATCTCTTCTTCAGATTCTTCCTGATCTTCAATATTTTCTTCATTTTCTTCGGTTTCTTCGGTTTCTTCCGATTTCTCATTTCCCTCTATCATGAGGTTTCCAATCCATTCGCTGAGTCTCCCGCAGTATTCGGGCTCGCAGTCGCAGGTGCAGCCGGTACAGGCTGAAAACATTTCCCTTGAAAGCAGAAGGTCATATTTCTCCTTAACCTCTTCTTTTGCTTTCAGGAGATATGTTCTTGCTCCGTTTGAGACACCAACCTCGCGGATAATAAGGTCCTTATCCAGAAGTTTCTTAATGATTCTGGAACATTTCCTGCTATCTATGTCCAGCTCTTTCCAGATGACGTTCTGGAAAACGCCGTCTTTATGTCTTCTTACAATATTGTATGCTTCTTCTTCAAGATCCATGCTTCCACACTAATAAAATTCCTTATGAAGTTTTAGTCTTCGACAGGAGTGATCAGTATGATGTTATTTCCCCGAAGCACTACAGAACCAAGGGAGCGGACTTTTTCCCCTTTTACAATCTCCATTGTATCCACGAGATGAAGATTCATGTAGTCATCCACACTCTTAAGAGTGCCTTCAAGCAGATTAAGGTCGCCTTTCATTTCTACCTGGATCCGTGATCCAACAATTTTCTGGACTTTTTTATTTGGGAACAAATTTAAACCCTCGCTGATTTATTCTGGATTTTTGGCTCCCGTACTCTCGGGTTCCTGCTTCTCATGCCCCAAAGCCAATGCAGGTCAAATATCATCAGAGCCATATCCACACCTATGGTCAGTCTACTGCTTTTATCAGCCGCTCTTGCCAGCAACCGATAAATTATCCTGAATCGTCACTCCACCGGCTTTTAAGAAAACTGAAAATTACATACCCTTTACAGAGATATATAACCATCGATCTCCAGAGTTATCTAAATACTCCTCAGTTCAGACAACTCCTTCCAAAAACCGCATCTCAAGCAGCCCTGAATTTAGAAGGAGTTATCATATGTTTCTCAAGCTTAGATATAGCCCTGAATATTCGTACTTTCATCAATAGACTTCGCAGATTCTTTTTTCGGTCTCGGAATAGCTCTTGCAATAGGTCCAAAGACTGATTCGTATTCATTTATGTGCTGGGTAAGCCAGCGGCTAAGTTCAAGAGCAGCAACCGGAGAGAGAATTACTTCGGCTTCTACACGCCTTTCGATAACTCTGGACTCGGAGGCATCCCCGAACATCTTGGGAGTATCATTGTAGAAACCGATCCTGAAATCATAGGGGCTGTGTCCACCTGCGGCTCCGATGGCGTATATCTGCCGGAAGCTTTCAGGTTTCATAAATTCAATTGTAATGCTTTTTTTACCTTTTTTGGAGGCTGAGCTTTCGATATTTTCTCTGGATTCAACATCCTCGGTCATAGAATTACCTCTATACCTAGCTCTCAGGAATATTCCTGAGATCAGGTTATAATCTCAGATACTATATATTCATTTAATGCAAACGATTCATTTCCCATATGAACAGGAATAATTACTACTCTTCCTATAGAATGTTATCTGCAATAATCTTTTGTCATGCCAAACCTTATGCTTTAAAAGTAATTTTGACCTTAACATGTCTGTCGGTTTGTTTTTCAGGAACATTATAAATTGCAAAAATAGTAAAGTATGAGCTAACCTTATTTTATGACTGCTTATTGTTGCCAATTTGCACGGAATGTGATTGAACTATTTTATATTTATATTTATAGTTATATTTATATTTATATTTATAGTTGTGACTTAACCCTCAAAATATCCGTAAATAATATTCTTCATCGTTTGGATATATGTGACCCCCTTGTTTCACGGATCATAAGCAAAAGACATAAACAGCTTGGTTCGAAAACCCATATCCACGTTCGTTCGGAACTCCCGAGAATCAATGTGATCCTCTTGTCGAGCTAACCAGTTTGGTTTCTCCTTTTTGCGATTAGGCTGAAAGCCTTATATTGAAGACACCTAATTGTGGTTCTGCCTGCCTTGGGCTAATAATTGGAAGCTAGTTTCAATCAATTGTAGAGACTCTGTGCGAGTTATAGAAAATAAGAATGAGAGGATATTGGCCCTTTCTAGCTGCTGATTTTTTTAAACCACTGATTTTTCCCGAACTGGTTATAATTACTCAGGACTATCTGAGAATTTAATATTACAAAAGCTCTATATTTATCAAAGATATCCGGCAGGCAAAAGGGTGAAGAGCCTGAGGCGGAAACAAAGCAGCTTACGGAAGCATACTAATTTTAATAAATCCGTCAGGGGGAAGAGTTATTAAAATAAACTGGAAGAAAAGGTTTTCACCAGAAGGAACGGAAGCCCTTTACAGGGAGCATGCCGGAAAACTTGTGATCGAACTTAAACTCAATAGCGTGATGCAGCTCTTTGATTCTTTTGACCCTGCACCGTTCCATAAAAAAGAGCTTGATCCGGATGCGGAAGAATATATTTACAACGCTGTTGATGAATTCCCCCTGAAAACGCCTCTTGAGATCATGATATACTTTCCTCCTGCCGAAGTCAGTTCAGAAATCGAAGTTAACCTTAAAAAAGCGTTCAGGAATCATTTTTCTTACAAGAAACTCCTTACTGAAATCGAGCTTAGGAGACTTCTTTATCAAGGGAGACGAAACCTTATGATAGCTCTGGTTTTCCTTTTTTTGTGCCTTCTTACAATTCGGCTGCTTTCGACTTTTGAAGAAAGCCTTATGAGTAGTCTTTTTTCCGAGGGGCTCCTTATAATCGGCTGGGTTGCCATGTGGGAGCCAATACATATTTTCCTATATGGTTGGTGGCCGATTGTCCATAGACGCAATATCTATCAAAAAATAATTGATATGGATGTATCTGTAGGCACAGGCTCTAAGGTAGGAGAGAAAAGTTTTCGTTACCGTTTTACTTCAAAAAAGAGCTACTGAGATCTTTTAGAGCGTCTAAAATATTGAAATTCTTTTAAATGTTGAAACTCTCTTCATCTTTTTTTAAATTTTTATGCTTATCACTCTATTTTTTGGCTCTTAGAGTTCGTCAAACATTTGACTTGAAGTAGAAAGCAGAAAATGCAAAGGCTTATATGTAACTTAAATAATTTTGAAAGTATATTCCTAAAAATTCTAGAAGTATTCTAAAGAAGGTAGATAAAAAATGGTATGGGGGATAGATTCTTCCCCGAAAGGAACAGAAGCTCTTTACAGGGAGCAGAATGGAAGACTTCAAATTGAGATAGAACTTAAGAGCTTGATGCAGATCTTCAATTCTTTTGATCCTGCGCCTTTTCACGAAAAAGAGCTTGATGCGAGTGCAGAAGTGTATATCTATAACTTAGTAGCAGAATTCCCTCTTAAAACACCGCTTGAACTGATGATATATCTCCCCTCCTCAGAAACTGGCAAGGAAACAGGAGAAACCCTTAAAGAAGCTATCAAAAATCATTTTTCATACAAAAATCTCCTTACTGATATGGAACTGAGAAGGTTTCTTCAGAGGGGAAGACGAAACATGGCAATTGCTGTCGTTTTCCTTTTTCTCTGCCTGCTCATAATAGGACTTCTTTCAACTGTAGAAGGAGGCCTGCTAAAGACCATGCTTTCCGAAGGCCTGACTATCATCGGCTGGGTCGCGATGTGGGAACCTGTTAATGTTTTCCTCTATGGCTGGTGGCATCTTGTTCAGAAAAAAAATATTTACAATAAAATTCTCGGAATGGATGTAAAAGTGAATAGCGGCCCCAGAGATAAATAATAATTGAACTGTAGTTATCTCAGCATAAACCCTAAACCTTGGTTCGCTGGTATGGTTCCGGGTGTGGTTTCTGGTATGGTTCATGGTCAGGTTATAAATCCTTATCTTCAGGGCCATTTAGCAACCTTATTCGGTTTAAACCTGGCTAAGGAGATAAAAACGTCATTCAAAAACTCTCGCATCCACAACCACATGCAGAACACCGGGAGAATATTTCTTTATCCTGCGAGTCTCCAGAATCTCTACTTTCTTCCCCAGGGACTCGGCAGCTTTTTTTATCCTTTCTTGAGGCCTGGTTTTGGCGAGATTTTCCGGGACTGTTTCGTGATAGTGCAGAATACCTCCGCTATTTTTCAGAGCTTTTATAGCCGGTTCAAGGTAATAATGCGTAGTTCCCACATAACCCATAAGCACGCGGTCGGCTGTTTCTTCCGGAGTAAACTTTGAGCAGTCTCCACAGATTGGGGTAATGATATCCTCTACCCGGTTTAACCTGATATTTTCCTTCAGGTAGGCAAAGGATTCAGGGTTTATTTCGATGCTTATAATTTTTCTCGGCCTGGAATGGACAGCCATGGGAATTGAAAAATACCCAATTCCTACAAACATATCCACTACGACCTCCCCTTTTCCCAGCCTGCTCATCCTTTTTCTTTCTTCAAGGTTGCCCTTGGAATACATAACCTTTGTTACGTCCTGCTTGAAAAAACACCCATGCTCTTTATGAATTGTTTCCGTGCCGCTGCCAAGAAGAAGTTCCCTTTTTGGCTGGCGAAACTGTCCTTCGATTCCAAAGTCCCTTACAACACTTTTACATTTAGGGTGCATGGAAAGCAAAGCTTTGGCTATAAGGTGTTTTTTTTCATCGAGGCTTTCAGGGATGCTGACTATTATTATATCACCCAGAATCTGCCAGCCTGAAGGGACGTATGCAAGTTCGGCTTCTGAAAAGGAGTCTTTAAGGTATTCCTTCAAAGAGAAGGTCTTTTGCAGAAATTCAGGATCTTTCTGTTCAACTACCGGGTAATTTCCAGCTCTTTCCCCTGCGGCCTCAGTAACCGGGATTTCCAGAAAACTGTCCTCCCAGGTCTGGAGTTTACGTATTTTTCGGGTATTATCGAGGAGATCCGCAGTTAAAACTTCCAGACGGGCTTCTTCTCCCTTTTCTATCGGAACGCGGATAGTTTTGTACATTGGAATTGTAGAATATATGGCAAAGGATTAATGTTTATCTTCGTGGATTCAGTGGGATGTTCTTTAAGGAATAGCTAGAAAATAACTTCGAGTTTTCACTTTGGGAATAGCTCTATAATTCCATTTCCCTAAATAATCATCAAAGACAATATCGGTAACTGAAATACTTGAAATTATATTTTTGTCATTCCTAAGTGTCCTACGTAACACTCATTCTTTGAGGATTATATATAGTCACGCCTGTAATTGTTGCAATAGAATCCACTTTGATCTCATTGAGTAGTTGCATTATTTGGCCTCGTGACTATAGATAGATTCTTGTGCTGACGAGTTTCAGTAAACCTACCCCACAACCATATTTTCACTCCTTATCAGAAAGGTACTCCTTGGAGAACATTTCTACGGTTAGAAGGAAGTAGGAGAGGAGAAGGGGGCCTATAACAATTCCTATCAATCCAAAAAGAGATACCCCTATGATAATCCCGAGCAGGGATAGAAAAGGATGAATTTCCCCAACCTTTTTCTGGATAATAGGCCTGAGAAAATTGTCCAAGACACTTGCAAAGAGCCCTGCAATAAGGATAGCAATCCCTGCAGCATAGTCCCCCTGGAGAAGCTGGATAATGGTTGCAGGAACCCAGACTAAAGTTGATCCGAAAACGGGCACAAAAGAAAGAATTGTTGCGATAAAACCCCAGAGAATCGCTCCCTGGATATCAAACATTATGAAGGTGATGGTCAGAATTGCACCCTGGATAAGGGCTACAGCCCCGCTGGAGGTAATAGTTGTCCGGACAATTTTGCTGAACTCATCCGTGAGAGTGGCTGTATTTTCTTCATTGAATGGGACTGCCACATAAACTTTGCGTGCGAAAGCCGAATCTTCCCCTATTAAAAGATAGTAAAGCAAAAAATACATCAGCAGAAGGCCTATGGACTGTTGGCTCAGGTTCTGGATAGAACCCAAAATGAACACGCTTGTGTAATTGATGGCTTGAGAACCGATATCCATAGCCCTTTCCTGTATCTTCGTTTGGAGAGGACCAGTAGAAATATCCAGCCTTGAAAGATAATTAGTGAGGAATTGACCGCTAGACTGAATAGATGCAACAATAGATGCCTGGTTAAGTAAAAGCTGCTGGATTTCACCAATAACTGTACTCAGAAGAAAATACAATGGGATCAGTACAACAAATATTGAAACAATTATCACCAGGACTGCTGCAAATTGCTTTTGAAGCCGGACTCTCTTTACGAAAAAGTGATAGAGAGATCTGAATACAATATAAAGGATAAAAGCCCCGAAAAAGTAATTTAGATACGGAAGTGTGGCATAAACAATAACTGCAGTCAGGACGGTGATAATTAGAAGGGCCAGAGCCATTTTTACAGTTCTTTCCATTAAATCTAATTGGGGTTTCCATTATAAAATCCTTAAGCTTAAAGTTCCACCCTTTATGCCTAAAACTGACATTTTAATATATTCGGGGATCTGCAAAATTTATCATTGAGCTCATCCCGAAACTTGTCAGGATAAGTTCATTCATAATGTCGGTCTGCTGAATGTAGTTGAGAAGCATGAACTGAGTAAATGAAAGTGGAAACTGTCAGAATAAAGGTGCAGACCTGAGAAAAGGCAAAATCCAGAGGTTGCAAGTTATAGTTTACCTGATCTCAGCTTTATAACTCACACTTTTCCCTTACAACCATAACAGGAACCTTCGAGTGACGGACCAGATTTCCGGCAACGCTGCCCAGAAGCAGCCTGTCCAGTCCTGTCTTTCCAACAGTGCCCATAATAACAATATCCATATTTTCCTCTTCGGCATACCTGATAAACTCTTGTGAGGGATTGCCTTCAAGCAGGACAGATTCTACATTGATTCCTTTCATCTCTCCTAAACTTTTTACAGAATCTACAGCCTGAAGCCCTTGTTTTTTCAACGCCTCATGCATCGGCTCCCACTGAGATTCCCAATAAGGATTCATACCCATAGAAGAATAGTAATCCCCAGTTATAGAAGCTAAATAAGCCATTGACACCACACAGACTGCATAAACCGTCCCTCCACTCAATCGAGCAAGCTCTATCCCTTTGTCAACAGCCAGCCTGGAGCATTCCGAGCCGTCGGTTGCAATCATTATTTTCTTAAAATTAACGATTCCCATGTAAAATCCTCAATTACATTATTTTCCTGGAAGAAATATATTAGCATCGGGGTTCATGAAGTGAAAAAACCGTGGAACTTTTTGATATTGGGCAATATGAAAGAAGCAGAATCAGTTATCTCCAGGAAAGTTTCGATTAATTCAAAAAAATAAGGCTCTTCGTTGTTTTGTGTGGATATCTTCATAAAACCAACGTGGTCTTGAATTAAAAATAATCTCATCCAAAGAGAATGACGAAGAGCCAAAAATCATAGAACTTACGCAGTTGAACTGAGAAATTAATAGAGTATTGAACCAGTGAACTACCCCTCCCTGCCTGATGGCGAGGAAGGGGCTTCCTTCGAGTACTTATATCATCTGAAGATTTGATTCTGAGAATCTAATCGACATCAATAAGCCT
>MDTP02000130.1 GCA_001714685.2 Methanosarcina sp. Ant1
GTTTTCCTCCTTTTGGAGTTATGTGTATCCTGATTGCGGAGTCAATCAAGGAATCCATCTTCCTCTCGATCTGATATTGCAAGGTTTAACGATACAAACACTATTCCTTACCCTCATAATTGTTTAATTTGTATCCTTAGAGCTTCAAACTGAGGCGATATTTGAAGGTAACTATTTCTTGCATATCGTTTACCGATTTTGTTTACTCCAATCGGTGATCTGGTCAACAAGGGCACTTTACATGCCCGTCACTTTAGTGATGGGTTATTGACCTGAGTACTCTCCAATTGCGTCCAAAAATAAGGAAGAATAAAGCTGATACGAAATTAATCTGTCTATAAATCATCATCAAAAGGGAATCTATCACGCTACGAACCTTATAATACTCGTTAATAAAATACAAAGCAAGGACTATAAAAGTTAAAATAAAATAATGAACCGTAAACTGAGAACCTGCATATATTCCGGCAATCGTGACTAGAGTACGATACCAAATTGTTGACATTTCTATCAAGGGCACTTTACGTCCTGTTGCATTAATTACTGTCCAGTACCCGTAAATCCATCTGCACCTCTGAATAAACAGGGCTTTAATGTTGGGTATGGCGTATGTTATAACTTCACTATCACTTAATCGGATATCCCATTTCTGTATGATTCCTATTTGGGTAATGTACATATCTTCACCCACTACTGAGTTTGGAACCTTATTTTCAATAATCCTTTTTCTCTTGATTCCGAAAAAAGCTCCACTTACATTATTGATGTAATGAAATTTTTTTAACAACCATGGTCTTGCCTTCTGTATAGATATATAATACTCTATTGCCTCGCAATGTGAAAGCAAGCGACCATCTTCTTTGATACTTATGACCCCTCCAACTAAATCAGCTCCTTCTAAAAGCATATCTATCATGGAAGATGTTTTTATCACACGCGTATCTGCATCAATCATCAATAGGTTTTCATAGCTTGCGAGTTTTGCACCTATAAAAATTGATGTATTTTTTCCACGAATTTTATTTTTACCCTGTTTAGCAAAAAACTTTATCCGTCTATCATGCAGCTCAAGCACTTTTTGCTTGGTCTTGTCGGTACTGTTATCATCTACAATGATAACTTCTTGAATTCTTGGATCGGATTCCAAGATAGACCTTACATTCAATTGAATACATTTCTCCTCATTGAAGGTGCAAACTATTGCACTTACAAAATTTTCGCTTGTCAAGATTTCACTCCCAAAGTCACAAAACGTTCTCGATAAATTCTCAAAATAGTATTTAATTTCACAAACTTAAATTATTATTTTAAATAGTGACTAAGGATAATAAAACCTTAATATAAATAAACAAGATAGAACCAATGATCCTTACTATTAATAATTATAAAAAGTTTAGAAAGAAAACAAATTTACCTATGGATAATCTCGGGTTGTGTCCGCTAGTTGTTGATCAATTCTGAAAAAATGAGTGCGGCCTCTGCATTTAAGAAAATGTAGAGAGATTCTTGTGATTACGGTTTTCCATAACTCAAACCCACGACCCGACACTAAATGGCATTATTTCTCAGTTCATCCGCTATGGAGATCCGAATTATTAAAAAAGAACCGCAAATTTTTTCAGAAATATACGGTCGTGTCCCTGAGTTATTGATCAATTCTGAAAAACGAGTATTGCCCCTGCATTTGAGGGAAACGCAGAGAGATCCTTGTGCTCTCTGTTTTCAGTAACTCGGGGACACGACCAAATATACGTTTACACATTAAGATCGCATTATTTGAGTGGCGATTACGAATTCTATAAGAAAGGTTAGCCAACTATCATGTCAGTCGGTTCCTCTTAACTTTCCGTAAGCAGACTGTATACTCCGGAAATATTATAGAAATGGGCAAAAAGAGGACATCTAACTTTTTATGGGAAAAACCTAAAAAGACCTATTTATACCATCTTTACTGGGGCAGGATGGAAAAGAATAGTGTTGAGAAATTTCCGGTGAAATCCCAAAAAGGCTCCGATAATTCGGTATTCTTCAGAGTTACCGGACTTTCCTCCAAAAATTCAAAGTGAATCTTTATTAAGTGAATCAGTCAGAAAAATGCTTTTATAATTTATTCGTTTCTTGTTTAATAAAGTAAATGAGGTTTTGCCAAAATTGACAAAAATGCTTTAGAAGCTAAAAATAGATAATAAATGCTTATTTTACCAAAATATTACACTTAAACTCTTTATTAATAACATGAAAACACTCAAGGGCATGAATAACTCAATCAAGACTCTATTAACCACGGAAACACGGAAAAAACTGAAAAACTGTTCCCTTGTTTCCTTTATTTCCGTGTTTTCCGTGCTTTCCGTGGTTTACGCTTTCGTTTTTAAACGATTAAAACTCTCTTCATTTAAAATTATTGACATAATACTACATTAAATTGCTTTTAAGTTATTTTAAGAAAAATTTTTCGCAAAATAAGCTTTATTATCTAATATTATTGGAAAATAAGGAATATGGTGGAAAATGGCTAAACCTCAAATATTTGAATAATAATTCATACATTCAGTTCTCTCTCAATTACTTCAGCAACGGTTTTTAAGATCTTTATTCTGGAATAGCTCTTGTCATTTGATTCCACGACAATCCACGGAGCATTTATGGTACTAGTTTTCTGAAGCATCTCATCGACTGCAATTTTATATTCTTCCCATTTGTCCCGGTTTCGCCAGTCTTCATCTGTTATTTTCCAGCTTTTTACAGGGTCATTCTGCCGGCTTTTGAAACGTTCGAGCTGAGTATCCTTGTCGATATGCAACCAGAATTTAAGGATGATTGCTCCTGTTCCTGTAAGTATATTCTCGAATTCGTTTATTTCTCTGTAAGCGCGTTTCCATTCTCCTTCACTGCATAGCTCCTCTACCCTTTCTACAAGGACTCTGCCATACCAGCTCCTGTCAAAAATCGTTATGTGCCCAGCTTTAGGGATTCCTTCACAAAAGCGCCACAGGTGGTGATGAGCTTTTTCAATGTCATTCGGTGAGCCCACGGGTACAACCCTGTAGAGTCTGGGGTTCAACTCTTCAACCAGGCGGTGAATGTCCCCCCCTTTGCCTGCAGCATCCCATCCTTCGAATAATATAATCATGGAGCGCTTTTTCCTGAAAAGCTCATACTGGAAGGTTTCAAGCTTCTGCTGGTAAAGCTTCTTGGATTCTTCGTACTTCTCAGGGGAGGTGGTTTTGGACAGGTCAATTTTATTCAGAACAGACCCATTAAAATCAGGGAGCTTTGACATTGCTACATTCAAATACTCGATTGTCTGCTGCCCCGGAGTACGGGTCACCTGCTCAATATAGGTTTCGATGGCCTGAGTTGCAGTGACCATAATCTTGAGGGTTGCAAAGTTTCTGTCATTTGCTTCCACTATAGTCCAGGGGGCATAGGGCATGTCTGTTTTTTCAAGTACTTTTTCTACGACTGGCAAGTACTCATTATATTCATTAATAAAATCCAGTTCCTTTCCATTTTCCTTTCCGTTTTTCATTTCATATTCATCGAGGAATAAGGGAATGCCTTTTTTTTTGATTTCCTTGAAACGATCTTCTTGCTCTTTTTCGCTTATATGGAGGAAAAACTTTATTATCAGGTATCCGTCATCTGAAAGCTGGCGTTCGAAACAATTTATTTCTTCCAGGCATTTCTCAAGTTTTTCTCCGTATTTTTCCTTCCTGAAATGTTTTATAATTGCCCTGCTGTACCAACTTCTGTCAAAAATTGCAATTTTCCCTCTTAAGGGAGTAAGGGCCCAAAAGTGCGGGAGGAAGGGTTTAAGTGCATCTTTGTGGCAGTCAAGAGTCATGGGGTAGAAATCGTACCCCCTCGGGTCCAGGGGCAATATGAAACGGTTGATATCTTCCCCCATCCCGGAAGCGTGCCAGCCTTCAAAAACAAAGATTATGGGAATCTTTAATTCCCAGGCTTTCCGTTGAAGCTCACCGAGCTTACCCTCAAGTATTTTCATACTTTCTTTATATTCACCGTTTTTTACAGCCAGTGACAGGTCAATATTTTCAAGCATGACATAACCCTGCGTTTATCTATTAAAATCATACCGATTTATTCAGGCATTTAGTTTTGATCTTTATGTAAATAATTGTTATGACAAGATCATTCTGTTTTTTTAATAAGCTCTGAATTTTAAATACGGGCAAGTAAATATGAGATAAATTGAGCTATGTGTTTAACGGGGTCTTTAATCTCAATAGTCCTACCCTCAATGCCTATTAAACAGTTATATAGATATAGCTCAATAATAATATAGTATTTTTAGGCTTTTCTGTAATAAATTTCTATTATCTATTAGATTTTTAACTATTTTTTTGATTATGTGTTAACAGTAATATATCTTCAGAAACTGATAGGTCAAAACCTCAGAAGTAATTAGTAACATATCCCTTATACACCATCTGATATGAGTAATATAGTTTATAATGTGGTCTTCTCATTAAGGATAGTCAATCAAACTGATTCTTTAGTTAATCCCATTCACTAAATATATATTTTATACAAGCTCAATGCAAAAGTAGGACTGTACTAAATTTTGTAACGCAATCGGTTATATATAATAGAATGATTACTATTTAAATTTTAATATAGGTAGTTTATTAATAAGTTACGATGAAACTGAAATATATTAAAAACAGTTTTTTTACATATATTTTCTAAAGTATTTGTTTCATTGATTATATTTTTATTGAGAACGTAATAAATGTATTTTTATTATCGGATATATTATTAAATAGATAACTTATTATATAATATATCTAAAATTTTCTCGTTGTTTTAATCAAAAGGAGCGTTATTAAATACTATATTAAGGAGTATACTTCAATTTATCTCTATGGAATATTATCTATTAACTATTGAGTACTTCCTTAAACAATATTTCATTATATTCAAAAAGTAGATATTTAGATAGATTAAAATAAATTCATTACAACATAAATTTGTACTTCACTTATTAGTTATTTGTATATATTAGGTGATACCCTCTAGTATTATTAGTATTATTGGTATTATTATTTTATTATTTTATTATTTTATTATTTTATTATTTTATTATTTTATTATTTTATTATTATTTTATTATTTTATTATTTGTTAGTTTCTTATTAATATTAGACATATTTGAATTATATATTTTTTTTAGCCGCATATGTAACTTAATTGTATCGTCAAAATGCGGAATTTAGATTCAAAGATAAAGAAAAACAGAAAGCCATCGATTAATAAGATTATATTTATAATTAAGTATTTAGCATTCTCAGGGTAGACTATTCGATTCAAATTGGTATAGAAACACATAGTCCAAAAACAGAGAACTATTCAAAGAAATCAATAAGAAAATTAACTTATTATAAAGAGTTCGATTTGCTTGATGTTTGGTTTGCTTACTTTTTAGACAATGATTTATTATTTCATACATATAGTCTTTAGGTATAAGAATTCCCCATTTAACTGCAGATTTTCCTCTGCACTTTTTTATATTTAATGGGGCGTCTGTCGACTAAATACAGTGTATTCATATAGTCTTTGGAATCATCGACTTAACAAAATGCCAGGCTAAACATAATATTCTGCCAGTAACAAAACTTATACCTATATATTATATGAATAAGTGTTCCATCCATCTTTGAACTGGCAATATTCTGCCCAATAAAATATAAAAATCACACTAAAACTTTAATATTATTCATAGTAATAAATTCTGTTAAATATTATTATTGAACTCCAGGCTTGTTAACTCAAGTTTTGATTTTTGAGCTGATACACTCAAATGTGTAATATTTTCATCTGATAAACTAAATTCCGAAAGTAGATATGTTCTTCGACATGTTCTGTTAAAATCAGTAATTCGGTTCTTCATTTTTCACGTCACATAACATCATGTTATTTTTGTTAGTAAATCAAACTGTAAAATAATTTTATATAGCTATATTTATATATTACTTTTTGAACTGAATAGTCTAGACTATGAAGAGAAAACATGGGGACAAAAATATACCCAAGAGTAAAATGAAAAACAACAACATTAGTAGCAATATTAATTTTTAAAGTCTAATTTGATAATTAATAGTTATATCTGAATATACGTGGTTCAATCTGAAACCACAAAACAGATCTTCTTTGAAAAATAAAGTTAATATAGGTAATAATTTATAATTAAAATAATAAACTTAATCAATTATATATTTATTTTTATTATGTACATTTAATTTATTTACATTGTATTTATTTATAGAGATATTATTATTCTTTAATGGTACTTTTATATTATTACATCTAATAAATTAAACTTTTACGCACTTTATTTCACAAAAATCCACTAAAAGTAAATAATAAATGTAACAAAATTATAACTCTAATCGTAAATCAAATATTTCTTCAAAAAGTTCGTACTTTTTACGGGCTCTATACAGGTACTGGCGGATCGGAGCCTCGTCTTTTGCTCTGGCAAAGAGAGCCTCGATTTCTCCGGGGGAAAAAACTGCTTCAAGCTTTTTGATAGGTATTGCCTCAAGCCCTTTACAGTCGTCAATAATCTGATTACTTATGGGAATTGGGATTGGAAGCAGAGATACAGGGGCCTCGTCTATCCAGTTCCACTCGGAATCGTAGATATTTACATAGAAAGCGCCGCATGAAACACATTTTGTCACGACTACGATCTTTTCTCCTACGGAGTGATAACTGAGGCTTATAAGCAAGGAATCACAGTTACTGCAATTTCCGATCTCGTTTTCTTCCAAGCTGTACGCAGGTAGTTGGCTTTCTTCAATGTAAAGATTATTCCCGTTAAGATTATAGCTATATTCCATATTATCCGCTCCGGGATGAGTTTAGGTTCAGAAATTTGGCGCTATTAGTTTCTAAGTTTTTGTTTATTTCCCTTAATGTTTCTGTCTTAAGGTTATGAACCTATTAATATTAATCCCCTTTTTTAATTCAGGAATTCTTATTTTCAAGAACTCTCCTATTTCCCACAGCTTTTCTGTTTTTCTCAAAAACCTACTTGGTATGTAGAAATACACTGCAAGCTCCTTCAAGAATAGATTCAGAAGTAGCTTACATGAAGTCAGTTCAACATCAATTCTTTGAAAAGCCCGAAAATTGAAAGACTAGAGTAAAAAATAGTTATTCGATTACAAAATAGACGCATAATTATGTAATAATTTTAGTTTTGAACTTAAATGAGGTTTTGCCAAAATTGACAAAAATGCTACAGAAGCTAAAAAATAGATACTAAATGCTTATTTTACCAAAATATTACACTTAGGAATGGTTAAGAAATAACTCCACGTTTTCACTTTGGGAATGGCTCTATAATTCCATTTCCCCAAAACATCAAAGACAATATCGGTAACAGAAATACTTGAAATTATAGTTTCATCATTCCTTAAACTCTCTATTCATAACATGAAAACATTGAAGGGCATGAATAACTCAATCAAGACTCTATTAACCACGGAAAACACGGGAAGCACTGAAAAACTGTGCCCTTGTTTCCTTTATTTCCGTGTTTTCCGTGCTTTCCGTGGTTTACGTTTTCGTTTTTAAACGATTAAAACTCTCTTCATTAAAAATTATTGACATAATACCACATTAAATTGCTTTTAAGTTGTTTTAAGATAAATTTTTCGCAAAAAAAGCTTTATTATCTAATATTATTAAAAAATAAGGAATATAGTGGAAAATGGCAAAACCTCGAATATCTACATTAAAACTACTTGAGGTTCTTTAAGCACTGCCAGAAAGAGCGGGCACGGAATAATTCGCTTAAAACTCTATAACCACGGAAAGCGTGGAAGCACAGAAAAAACTGTAAAGCTGTAATTTTCAGGTTCCAAAACTGTATGAAAATAGAAATTTACTAAAACAGTAAGTTAAAACTAATGGTTTTAGTGGATTGAACACAAACTTAATATCTGCGGCACAAGAATAAATATATTAGTATAATTAAATATATTATGTAAGAATTCAAAGTATTCCTCTGAAATATAATAGTTTTCCGATTTGTGGGGATATAAAGCTTTTATCAGAATAGATAGTTAAAAATAAAAATATAGAAGTCAGACAGACATACGAAAGACTCAAAAAGAGGTCTGAAAGAATAAATAATGCCGATGGCCATAAGAAGCGATATATTAGAGGAGATATATATGTATATAATTAAATGGACTTAAAGTAAAGTAAAATTGTTTAAGGATATAAATCCTTATATCCATTTTCATCAGAACGAATAAATTTACAAATCTATATATAGAGCTATAACTGACATAGTTTACTACATCAGTAGAGGTGGTAATTAATGGTATCCATCCGAGCCAAAATTAACTCCAGATTAGAGAAATTTCTTGAAGTCGATAACAGTGGATATCGAAGGGCTATACTTTGTATCTTCATCAAGGTAAAGAAAGCAACCATCGATGAGCTGCATGAAATGCTCTCAAGTAGATATAGCGTTTCAAGAAATACGGTTGCATCCATGATAGGGTACATTCATTCGAAACTTGGTATTTTGAGGGCACATAAAGAATCATACAAAACTCCAATGGTTTATTTTTTGAGAGAAGAATATATGGATCTGCTGATGAAGATTGTAACTTCATCCAAAACATCTACATAATTTACGGTCTGAAAAGCTTAAGATTCCACCCCCAATTTCCTGATGAACGATGTCACTTGTGAAAAACGCACCCAGAACGGCAACAACTATCGTGGTAAGATCGGATGCCAATACCCGTATAAGCCATTCGAGGGATCCCTATTATGGGCTTATGCGACGTATTTTTCAAGAAGATGCCACTGCTGTTAGGGGTCAAAAGTTTCTGACAATTATTGAAGAGCGGCAAGCTGCAGGAAATGCAATTAGGACTGACGAATGGAAGACACTTCTTGAAGAACTCCAGATAGGGCGCGCCTCATTTTACGCAATGCGCAATAAGTTGCTTGGAGCTGGGCTTATCTCTATAAAAAATAAAGAATATAGGCTCTCAGGCCAGTTTTCGAAGGATCTTATAGATATGGCCCGCTGGTGGTGGACTGCCATTCTCAATCAGCCAGAGGAAAGCCTGTAATAAGAAATGGCACCCATCAACATCGTGATATATATCGAAGAGTCAGAGCTCCTCATCCGAAAGTTATATATATAAAATCTCCCTTTAGAAGATACGTTTCAGGGCGAAAGAAATGCGCCCCACAGCGAAAAATCATCGAAGCCCGGTAGTGTAGTGGTCAATCATGCGGGACTCTGGATCCTGCAACCTCGGTTCGAATCCGTGCCGGGCTATATGCATATCAGTTAAACCTACTCTTTTAACTTTTGATTTCTGCAAGAAATTCTAGTATCAGCGTCTTTTAGATTTATTTTCAGTTATCGGAGGCCAGGGGCTCTTCGAGGACTTTTGATTCCATATTCAGTTTGACGCACTGAGATAATTGCATACGTTTATGGAGCATGACAAATTGATACTTTTTCCCCTTATATACACTTCCATTCACTTACAAATAATCCAAAACTTCAGACTATGAGTTCACTGCCAAGCAGGGAACTTGAATTGAAGGTCCAATAGATCTCTTATCAAGACTCACTATGAATATCTCTTAAGACAGCACATAAGCCGAGATCCCTTCCCGGGGTTTAATGCTCAAAAGAAATTAATCTATGCAACCGTTAGTTTGAGGGCTTCAGCGGCTTAATATGTAGTTTTTTGTTTGTGAACCGAAAAATATGTCAATTTCTTGGGAGCGAGCTCATCTGTTATGATATAGGAAAATTTGTGATTATGCTTTTGTTTATTTGTTAAAAAAACAATACCAATAGAGATATGTAATTAATAGCCGCTACAACTTTTGAGAGAAAAATATTAGACTTTCAAGATTTAACATTCTGTTCAACTTGAAGAAATGGTTCAACTTGAAGAAATGGTTGAACTTGAATAAATTATTCAACTTGAAGAAATTATTCAACTTGAAGAAATTATTCAACTTGAAGAAATTATTCAACTTGAAGAAATCTCCGCAATTACTCTTATTTCAATCGACAGTCTGCAATAAACTCTATGGACAAAGACCTCCCATCGACCCAAAGAAAATTAAATTGCGTTTGTCCATCATTGTTCTGTTGTGAAATTTTGCGGGAACTAAATCTTATTAGATTATTGCCCTATTTTGAGAATCAGTGGGCATATCGATTTGGATTACGCTTTAAGAATATTTTCTCTAGCGTTAACATTTTTACCCTACTAATTCATTAATCTTGCAGATGAATATGGTGATAATTGAATAAGGGTGTAGTTTATGGTTGATAATAACCCTAATAGTGCGCATAGCAATCCTAAAAAAAGTAGTAACCCATTTAAGAAGATACTCGATGACGTGAAAAAGTTCATGAAAAAAGAGGACGACGAAAAGAAGCCTTCTTCTTTCGAGGCACTTAAAAAAGAAAAAAATCAAGGATCTAATCAAGGATCTAATCAAGAATTAAGAAGTTCGAATATTCCGAAACTTGAAACTCCTGAAACAAAAGAAGCTGAGAAGTCAGCACGAGTAAGAAAAGCTAAAGTTAATGAACAAAAACTTCCAAAGAAATATAAAAAAGGTTGGTAAAGAAAAAGTCGTAACTATGTCAAGGGCGTTAATAATTTCCTCATTCTCGGCGGATTAAAATTCCCCCTACCCTCATAATTGAAAAAATTTCGAAGATTGTGAATCATACCGAAAAAAAGAGGAAATGTTTTTGGTACTACTTAAGTTCAAAAAACACTAGCGTCAGCGAAATCGCTCTTGACGCTACGTAAGCCTTGTTATATAACTTTGCTATCGTGGATCACTTCAAGGGTTTTTCGTAGTTTTTCGTTGCACCCATTTTCTAATGGAGGACCATGACCAAAAAAAATTTTTGAAACATTTTTTGTGCAGAGATATTCCAGAGATTTTACAGAATTTTCCTCAAAAGACCAGTTATTCGATTTAAGAATTACACCTGTATCTCCTACAAAGAGGAATCCGTTTTCAGAACAATAAAGGCAGATTGAATCCTGAGTATGCCCAGGAGTATGTATTACTTCAAAGAATTTATCCCCGATTAAGATTGATTCCCCGCCTTTTAGTAAAACATCCACTCCCTTGAGGTAAGGCGAAAATGCATAGACTGTAGGTGAATAAATTTCTTTTACGGTTTTTAAAAGCGATGTATGGTCATAATGATTATGTGTGAGAACTATTTGATCAATCAGTTTTTTACCAGCGCTTTTTGATATCTCATCCAATTTTTCAAAAATGATTTTATCGCGACCAATATCAATGATTGTGTTCAGATTGTTGAGAGAACTAAACTCACCCTGTATATGATATACATTACAGGTATATGTTGTCGGATTTTCGGTAAGGTTGATGACCTTCAATTTATTTTTACTCCTGTAGAATTTGTCACTATTTTTTTATATATTCGGGCACTGCCTATGGATTGCTCAAATTTTTCACATGATGAAACCGGAAGTTTTTGTGTTTGTTCTGTAATGAAAAATCCACTATCTGAGAGAGAGTAGTAAAACATGTTTATAATGTCAGTACTTTGTTTTTCTGTAAAATGAAGAAGCACATTTTTGCATAAAATTACATCAAATGGTCTTTCGATTATGGGTTTTAAAGACAACAAGTTATGCCGGATATATTTCACGTGCCCTTTTAATCTCTCTGAAATCAGGTAATTTCCCTGAATATTTGTGTCTTTAATAAAATTGTTCACAAACATCTTTTCCGGAATTTTTTGAAGGGCATCTTCCGGGTATGAACCATTTTTGATAATATTTTCAAATTTGTTGTTTGGATCAATATCTGTAGCGTAAATTTGGATTCTGGAAAATATTTCTTCATCAAGAAGTTCCTTTAAAATAATTGCAAGAGTGTAGGGTTCTGAACCATTTGCACAACCTGCGCTCCATATATTGATACTTCTCTTGTTCTTACAGCCCTCATCCTCAAGAATTTGAGGTATTAGAATACAAGGGATCACTTTAAGAGTTTGAGTGTCCCTGAAAAAGTAAGTTGCACCCATATTAAACCCTTTTTTTGTTTACACTGAATATTTTTCGGTAAAGGTTTCGTTCTGGCAGTATTCTTGTAAAATGACTGTTTAAATATTCCGGAAATTCCTGTGAAGATTCACATAATAGGAAACTTTCATCTGTCAAGGATTTATAAAACATTTTTATCACATCCACCTGTTCTTTATTATTAAAATGCTGGAGAACATGTTTGCATATAATTAAATCAAAATCATGTCCGATGGCATTTAAGGACAAGAGATCGTGTTTCTGGTAGTATACCTTCTCTCTTAGATTTTCTGATATAATGTAAATATCCGGATTTTCTATATCCTGTACAAAATATTTTTTCAGAATATCAGGGGGAACAGAGGAAATCTGATTTTTTTTATAAGTGCCTTCTTCTATGATTTTTTTGAATATGTTGCTATTGTCAATATCTGATGCAACGATTTTTATTTTTTTAAACTGTTCCTCACTAAGAGTCTCTTTTAAATAAATTAATATTGTGTAGATTTCCGATCCATTTGCACATCCGGCATCCCATATTTTAATAGTTTTTTTTTCAGGAATATTGGACAGTACATAATCTGGAATTAGTTCTATTGCATCTAGATCTCTGAAAAAGAAGGTGAATGCCATTTATTATCAAATTCCTCTTGGGTTTTAAGGTTTAATGTGTTTGTAAAATCCCCTCTCAAGTTCATAATCCCAGTAATGTAATCCGGTGCCAAGGGCACCGGATCATCGACATCATCTCAACAATTTCTTTTGAAGGGAGAATGTCGAGTGAAATAATGTATTTCCAAATCTGAAATGGACAACATCTCTCATCGCCATATTAAAATCTCCATTATACACTGTATTTTTCCATTTCAGATTCCAGTCTGCTAGAGAGTTCGGTCACTTCATGGATTGCAGCTCCAATCTCTTGAGTTGATGCACTTGTCTCTTGTGCAACAGCCGCAAGAGCTTCTGATTCTTTTTGTACCTCCCTTGTCATGGTATTTCCTTCTTCTGAAGCCCTTACAACGTTTGTTGTGATGACTGTCTGGTTATCGATTGCCTTTGCGATATCGCCAATATCTTTTGTTACCTGGGTGGCATTTTTAATGATTGTGTTGAGGGCATCAAGTGTTTTGTTGACACTATTAACACCGTCGATTATCTCATTATTGGCAGTATTGATGGCATCTGCAGTTTTTTTGCTGTCTCTTTGTACTGAATTCACAACAGTTTCAATGGTTTCTGTTGCATTCCTTGCCTTTGATGCAAGGTTTTTGACCTCACCTGCTACAACAGCAAATCCGCGTCCGTGTTCTCCTGCACGTGCAGCCTCAATCGAGGCATTTAATGAAAGCAGATTTATCTGGCTTGTAATGTCATTTATGAGTTGCACAATGCCGTCTATTTGCTTTATCTGTTCTGTAAGGCTGTTTATTCCATCTACACTATTTTTGGCAATCTTTTCAACATTTTCCATTTTTAGGTTTGTTTCTTTGCCAAGTACCTGTGCATCCTTTCCGATTCGTACAACCTCATTTGCAGCAGAGAGAATTCCCTTTGAAGTGCCTGAAATCTTTTCATTGGATACTGACAGATCGATTACCTCTCTGTTGATCCCCTCTATTTTATAGAGAAGTTCTCTTGTCAGTTCAGAACTCTTCTGACTGGACATTGCCACATCTCCTGCCGCCTTTGCAACTTCATCAGCACCTTTGCTGGCTTCATTGCTACATTCTACAACATCCACAGTGACAGATTTTGCAGATTTTATAACTTCACTCACAGAAACGCCAATGTTGTTAAGAACATGCTTGAAATTTATGAAATCGCCCTCTACATGAAGGTTTTCATCAACCCTGGCTCTGAAGTTTCCATTAGAAAACTCATTTGAAACTCTGATTGCCTCATTTAGGGGACCAATAACAGCATCAAGAGTGCCATTCACTCCACTTACAATCTTACGGAAATCGCCTTCATGACTGGTAGCTTCTGCGCGAGTATTCAGTTTACCAGCAACAGCGGCCTCTGAGAGCATAACAGCGTCTTCTACAAGACTATTTACAGCAACAATACAGGAAATCGCCTTCATGACTGGTAGCTTCTGCGCGAG
>MDTP02000131.1 GCA_001714685.2 Methanosarcina sp. Ant1
ATGTTAAAAGCCTATAAGTACCGAATCTACCCAGATAAAGATCAAATTGAATTTATAACAGTTCATTTTGGTGCGTGTAGATTCGTCTATAATTGGGCTTTAGAACAAAAAATAAAATCTTATGAACAAAATAATAAATCATTATCAAGATACGATTTACAAAAAATTTTAGTTCACGAAGTTAAACCTGCAAACATATGGCTGAAAAAGACTAATTCACAGGCGTTACTTTCTTCGCTTGTAAATGTGGAATCAGCTTTCACAAAGTTTTTTAGAGAAAAAACAGGGTTTCCGAACTTCAAATCAAGAAAGAACCCAGTACAGTCTTTCCAACTACCACAGCATTATACAGTTGATTTTGATAATAACATTGTTAAGCTTCCCAAAATTGGAGAAGTTAAAGCAGTCCTTTATAGAAGGTTTGAAGGTGAGATGAAAACTGCAACAATTTCAAGATCAAGTACAGGAAAATATTTTATCAGTATTCTTGTGGATGATGGAAAAGAACTTCCCAATAAACAGGGAATATCGGAATCAAGTACAATAGGAATCGATGTAGGTATCAAAGATTTTGCAGTTCTCTCAAATGGAGAAAAGGTTGAAAATCCAAAATACCTCAAAAATTCTCTTAAAAGAATGAAATGTTTGCAGAAAAGAGTATCAAAGAAAGTTAAAGGCTCTAAAAATAGAGATAAAGCTAGACAACTTCTGTCAAAAATCCATGAGAAAATTAGCAATCAGAGAAACGATTTCCAACACAAACTCTCTTTTAGACTAATCAGCGAGAACCAAGCTATATCGTTGGAAACTCTGAATGTTAAAGGTATGGTAAAGAATCACTGTCTAGCTCAGTCAATTTCCGATGCTGGATGGTCAAGCTTTGTAACAAAGTTAGAGTATAAAGCTGAATGGCTAGGGAAAACCATTCTTAGAATAGGAAAGTTTGAGCCATCCTCTAAACTCTGTAATATTTGTGGTTATCACAATTCTAATCTAACCTTGAAAGATAGAGAATGGACTTGTCCAGATTGCAAAACAAATCACGATAGAGATGTCAATGCTGCAATCAATATCAAGAAATTCTCTCTTCAAGATCAAAATCTAATAGTTATCTGACACCTACGGAACGTAGGGGATGGGCTTGGGGACTTGCGAGCAGTAGTTCGAAGGATGAACCAAGAAGCTCCTTCCTCGCTTTCATCAGAAAGCAGGGAGGGGTAGTTCACTTTCTTTCTAAATTACTGATAAGCCAGAATAAGAGGCTTAACTGCTTTCGGATCTCCTATTTCAATAAGAATTAAGGCGATCTCATTCTTGACTCTTTTGTCTGTAGTCTTCAGGTTTTCTAGTAGAGGATAAACTGCGCTTTCTCCCATATACATAAGAGCTTCTCTGGCAGTGGCTCCGAATTCTCTATTTCCCAGTTTTCCTACAAGAATTCCTACAACTTCCTGGTTTTTGGTTTTTCCAAGAGCAGTAAGAGCTTTCTTTTTGACTCTATTATCTGTGCTGTTGTCATTAATTACTCCTTTAAGAGTTTCTACAGTTCCGGGGGCTCCTATTTCTCCCAGGGCCGAGGCCGCAGCTACCCTGACATTATTTTTTTCCTCTTTGCTTTTCAGTAAACCAGTTAAAGCTTCAGAAGCGTTAGTGCCACCTAGTTCTCCAAGTGCAAGGGCAACACTCTTTCGAACATCTGAATTTGAATTCGTAATATCTTTTGCTTTCCCGTTGGAAATCTTCCCGCTTTCTAGCATTAAAATTAAGGGCTCTACCGCTGTGTTGTTTCCTATTTTCCCAAGTGAGAGGGCTGAATTACTTCTTACCCCTCCACTCGTGTCTCTCAGTCTCGAGATAAGATTCGGTAAAGATCTTTCGGTTCCTATTTTCCCAAGGGAAATAGCAACAAGGCTTCTCGTGTATTCGCTGTCACTTTGCATTTGCTTCAGCAGAATTTCGATCGCCCTTTCATCCCCAATCTCTCCAAGTGCAATGATTGCACTGTTTTTTGGAAGGGGATAATCTTTAAGTATAGTATTGGTTAAGGGCTCTACTGCAGCCTGTTCTTTTCTCTCTCCAAGAGCCATTATAGCTGCAATCCTTGTGTACCCATTTTCACTTCTAAGAGCCTTAAAGAGTTTTTCGGTTTCATTTCCGGGCTCCTGGGGTTCTAGTTCCGAAAATGCAATGGAAGTATAGATACTGGAGTTCTGTTCTTCTGATTTGAGGGCTTCTTCAAGAGCGTCTGTTTTATTTCCGTACTCACGATCAATGGAATCTGCAAGACGCTTTCTCACCTCTATATCTTTTGCTTCCATGGCTTGCAGAATATCTTCTGACATTTCTCTCCCGGTTTGTATTTCAGATATACTCCCGACTGTAGTATTATTTGAAGTCAAGTTCTTTTCAAGGTTTTCGGAAAGAATATTTTCTGCTCTATCATCCCTGGTTTCAAGGAGAGCAAGAAGCACGTAACTATTTACTCTTTCTGAACTCGAATTGTTTGTCTCAATCTTTTCAATAAGAGCACTGGCTGCAGGCTTTCCGAGTTTTCCAAGTTTGGATGCGGCATCTAATTTCGTTTCATTGTCACCTGTTTCCAGCTTATTTATAAGATCCGGGATCTGGGCTATGTTTAAAACACTGGAGTTTGAAGCGTTAGCCCCCATTCGAGCGCCTTTTTGATTTCCAATGCCTTCTAAAATTCCATCACTATTCAAATAAATCGAAAAAAATATGGAAATAGTGACGATTGCGAATAAGAGAGAAACTTTCCATCGAGCGTCAGACATCATACTTTATATTTTTTTATTGTTTAAATTACTTTCTCTGTTTATTAATGCTGATTGTATGACTCAGAGTTTTTCTGTTCTTTCAGCCTTAAATTTTTCTCTCTTATCCGGCATCCGAGGCCGTAAAGCAAGGCTACAACCTCGGTTTCGACGGAATCTGCATCATAATCCCCAAAAATAGTTATCCTATAAGTCACAGCGAGCCTTTCTGCTTCTCTACTTTCTTTTTCGGTTTCTACCCGGTTAGGTCCTGTATAAATATCACTGATTTCGCAGGCTGCAAGGTGTTTGTTTGTATTTATAGCACCAAGGATAGTTTCAGGATTAGCACCTTCAGGGACTAGGACTGAAACGTCCCTGATCGAATGTTCAAGATTTTCTTTTCTCCATTCTCTTAGTTCGGATTCTAAAAGGAGGCGAATGTTTTCAAGCTTGAGTTTTATAAATTTATTTTTTACGTGGAGAGAAGTGCCTTTTGAGACCAGTTTCGTTAGCACTATCTCATTAGGACCAACTTTTTCCAGCGTACCTACATGGATTTTTCCGGAATAAATATGGGAAAAGCCACAGACTTTCCCGACGGAATTCAGGATAGTCTCGTATTCGGCTATTCTGGAATTGATCAGCTTGTCCGATTTGCGCAGGGCATGAGCGGTATCTCCATATTTTTGAGCAGCTGCCTTCATTTTTCTTACAAAGCCCTCCTCATCATGGGCCCGCACAAGGCTTGAGAGTTCTTCACATTCTCTAATAAAAGCCTCATGAACTTCAAGAACGCCAGGATTTTCCATCTGGATAAAAGCATAGAGATATGGATTCTGGCCGAGGATCCTGCCTACGAAATCCAGCATTATGTCGTAAACAGGGCTTACAAATTTCCTGGATTTTTTTAAATCAAAGTCTAACCTATCAATAGCCATACCTATGCTGATGTAAGCAAAATGAGTAAGCCCCTGGACAACCGAGACAATCATGTCGTGTTCATCTGCAGTAGTGATTTCAACATGGGCTCCACTTTCCTCAAATAGTTCTCTTATCACTGGGAACCATTTTTCAGAGCGCCCTTTTAAAGGGACAAGGATTACAGTCTGCCCTCTGATAGTGCGAATAGTTGGGCCGAACATTGGATGAGTGCCTAAAATCTCAACATCAGAAGGAGCAAATTTTCTCATGGCTTCTACAGGCTTCACTTTGATGGAAGTAAAGTCCATGAGGAGGCTTCCAGCCTTCATTTTTGGAGCAATTTCTTCAATAGTCTCTTCAGTTACGTTAATAGGTACAGAGACTATTATTATATCACTTTCTGGAATAGCTGCTTTAAGATCCGAGGCAAAAGGGACCTCCATTTTCCTGGCAATTTCCGTTTTTCCCCCTTTTCCCCAGACTGTAACTTCATACCCTTTCTCTTTTAAAAAACGAGTAAACCACTGCCCCATCTCTCCGGTCCCGCCAAGGATAAGGACTTTAATTTTATCAGAGCTCTTTTTCTCTTGGGTGTGTTTTTCAGCTTGATTTTGGGTCTGGCTTTCCTGGGCTTGGTACTGATCTTCGACTTTCATTACTTTGTTCTCCAGGTCAGTATTCAAGCTTGTAGAGCTTCCAATACAGTTTTTTTCATTAGTTCGACTGGAGGTTCAATTCCCGTCCATAGTTTGAAGGCTTCCGCTCCCTGGTAAACAAGCATTAAGATCCCGCTTACGGTTTTTGCACCTGTGGCTTTCGCTTCTCTTAAGAGCCTGGTTTCCAGAGGGTTATATACAATGTCAAAAACAGTGAGATGAGATTGAAGTTCTTCTGATGTCGCAATAGCAGTATCTATGTTCGGGTGCATCCCTAGAGTCGTAGTGTTGATTAGAATATCTGCCTCCCTCAGAAGGCCCTTTAATCCGGAGAGCCCGGTACCCTTTATCCTTCCTGGAAAAACTGAAGCCGAGATCTCCCTTGCAAGTTCGATTGCCCTTTCTTCTGTCCGGTTTATTATCGTGATTTCAGCGCCGTCGGCTGCAAGCTGAAATGCAATTGCCCTTGCTGCTCCGCCTGCCCCTGCAACTACTATTTTAGACCCCCTTATTTCCACTGCAGCATCAAGGAGTGCCTGTTTTGCCCCTAATCCATCGGTATTGTATCCAGTAATTTCTCCGGCTTTCTCGAAAACAACAGTATTTATGGCTCCTATCCTTTCTGCCAGTGGGTCAGGCTTAATGCAATTCAGTTTCAAAGCTGCTTCTTTTAATGGCACGGTCAGGTTAAGCCCTCCAAATCCCATAGCTTCAGCCCCAAGAATTGCTTTTTCCAGTTTTTCCGGCCTTACTCTGAATGCGTGATATATGCAGTCCATTCCAAGGGCTGAAAAAGCTGCATTATGCATTGCCGGGGAAAGGGAATGGCCTATAGGATCTCCAAATACTCCAAAAACTCGCTTCATTCCAGCAGCTCCATTACCTTCTTTAATTCATCTACTGGAAGTTGTCCAGGGGCTGCGGATACTGTACTCTCTACAGAAGCATAGGTCAGGACTGAACCATAAAAAGGAGCAATCACTCTTGTATGTTTTCCGAGCTTGCCCATTGCGATACTACAAACGGCCCTATCCACTTCTCTAGCATCCAATGTAACTTCTAACAGCTCCAGTACATCCTTCATCGAGTGCGGCATGACAGCAAGTTTGGCAATATCTGCTCCTGCCAGAAATGCCTCTTCAAGGATTGCTTTCATTTCCTGAAAAGAAGGAGTTTTTGAAAAGTCATGGGAGGAAATGACTACAGATTTTCCGTGGATTTTTGCCTCTTTTACTGCATTGTCTCTCTCTTCTCTATCTGCAGAGAGTTCGATGTCAACTGCATCCGGTCCGTCTTTAAGGGAAAGGAGGTTCTTAATAAGTCTGATTCTTTCTGCCTCTTTTCCCTCCCATTTTCCTCCTTCTATCTGAGAACGATTTGTGAGAATGACTGGAAGCCCGGTCTCTAATTTAATTTTCCGGATTGTGTCTGCAGCTATCCCCGGATCTCTGATTCCGAGCAGATCCAGCCTGATTTCCAGGATATCGGCTCCCATTTCGGCTGCCTTTTTTGAAGTTTCAAAGGGGTTCTCAAGGATCACCGCGACAACTGCAGCTTTTTTTTCAAGGTCAACGGGGCCAATATGAATCATTACTTGCTCCGGATTTCAGTTTGTATTGACAGATCACTTCTCTATGATCGTTTCTTCAATCTTCTTGCCGAAATGCCTTGCTCCATCTTCCAGACAAACCAGCACTTCATCGCCTTTACTGAGTTTGGCAACTGAGATCGGGTTTCCGTCTTTCCCTACCAGCTTAATAGTTTCTGCGTTTTGCAGGATTGTGGTCAGGGTTCTATCTTTAGCTTTTGCCTCAATAAGCATGAGAGGACGACTTTCTATCTTGACTCTGCCCACGATACCTTCTCTCTGTTTCCCCATTGAATCTACAATAGTTACCGTATCTCCGGCCTGGAGTTCCGAAAGATAGCGGGTTTTCTCCCCAATTTTGATATAAGAGTGAACTGCGCCCGCATTTACCCTGAATGGGCGGGCTGCAACGTAAGGACTCTCATCGGATTCGGAATTAACAAGGAACATTCCGCTTGCCTGGGACCCGATGAGCATGCCTTCTCCTCGCTGCATGAGGTTGCACGTATCCACGCAGACTCTATCTCCCATCCCGAGAGGTTCGACTCTGGTTACAACTGCAGACTCAAGTTCAGTGATTTCGCTTTCAAGCTCCCTAACAGCCTGAATTGTATCTTTTATCTCCTGAGGGTTTCCACTGTCAAGAAGGACGCCGTCTGCTCCGATTTCAAGAGTCTGGAAGGCGAGTCTTGCTTCCTCTGCACTTTTTACCCCAAAAATGATCTTCACTTTCTGACGCTGGAGCTCAGCTATCAGGTTTTCGAGAGGGATAACTTTCCAATCCGTACCTGTGACAAGTAGAAAATCGCAGACCTTCCCCATTTCCGCTGCAAAATGCTCATAACGTTTGTCCCTTATGATCACGTATCCGCCCACTGCGACTCCTTTGTCCATGAGCAGGGTTGCTGCGTTTATATCAATAGAACCCGAAACTTCAAGGGGCAGGGGTTTTGTCCCATCGCCTTCCCCTCTCTTTCCAATAACCACGATATCAGCCCCGGATTTATTGTCACGGGCAAAGGCTGCTACTGTGATATTTCCCAGTTCCCTAACTTTTTCTACATCTCCTGTGTTTACAAGAATGCAGTCGGCTCCTGATTCAAGGCCTGTAGTGATCCTTTCTTTCTGTTCTTCCCATCTGCCTTCATCGGCTTTTATCCAGACGCTTTTCATTTTCAAAGGCTTCAACTCCGGTATACTTTCTGCTTTCACTAGGCCTTTTCCGTTTCTTTTTAGCTTTTATTTCCAGGTTCGGGTTTGCTTTTTAATATTTCGTTTCATTTGTATTCGGTTAAGAGATAAAATGCATGAAAGTGTTATTTTTTATGCTAAAATCTCAACATTCAAGTCGGAAAATCACTACACGTGGTATTCGAAGTTGTGCATAAAATTCGTTAACCGATGACAAATGTATTTCGTTTTCATTTCAGCTGTTCCAGGGCTTCTTCCACAGGTCTTCTATGGTGTACGATTTCGCAGATAGCCCGGGTCAGTCTGACAGGATCTTTGTGCTGGAAAACGTTTCTTCCGATAGCAGCCCCTCGGGCTCCGGCTTCCATTGCCCCGTCAATCATTTCCAGAAGTTGCTTGTCAGTTGAGGTCTTAGGTCCTCCTGCAATAATTACAGGCACAGGGCAGCCCCTTACAACATCTCTGAAACTGTCCGGGTCTCCGGTGTATACGGTTTTTACAACATCAGCCCCGAGCTCGGCTCCGATCCTTGCAGCGTGTGCCACATGCATAGGGTCATGCGGATTGGTGATTTTCTTGCCCCTGGGGTACATCATAGCAAGAAGAGGCATACCCCATTCCGTACAGTCGCTGGAGATTGTCCCGATCTGCTCAAGTTGGTCTGCTTCTGTCTCCGATCCGATGTTTATGTGCATAGAAACGGCATCAGCCCCCATCTTAATTACTTCCTCCACGGTGCAGACTTGCACCTTGGCATTGGGATCAGGGCTCAGGACGGAAGAAGCACTGATATGCACGATAAGGCCTATATCGTGGCCGTATCCTCTATGGCCGTATTTTACCATTCCTTTCTGCATAAGGACAGCATTTGCTCCTCCTTCGGCAACCTTGTTTACTGTATCGGTGATATTGATCAGTCCTTCAATAGGCCCGTCGGAGATCCCATGGTCCATGGGAATAATGACCATGTTTCTGCTCTCCCGGTTCATCAGTCTTTCTATCCTTATTTTTTTACCAATTTCTGACATTATTATTCACCTAAGTTCTGGATTGTTTACTTCATAAGTAATTTTTGTCTATTTGTAACTTTGTCTATCTATATCTCAGACTCGCTTAGCATGCTAGTGTGTCACATACTAGCACGAAACAATTATTTAAAGATATCCCATTAAGCCTTAAGATTAGTTATATATTATAGTAATGGATATTTTTGGCTCGCGATGTATAAAATTATCCAACAGCGATCACTTTATGTGGTTCGTATTTATACTTATCCACGGCGCCACTAAAAGTATAAACGCTTTCTTCCGGACGGAGGAGTACTACCTGAAGCCTCTTGCTTTCGAAACACTGTACAGGCTTTGAACTCAGAAAAGATACGAGAATTAAAATAGGATTAGATTGGCTAATAGAGTAAACTCAGAGCTTTAGAACAATATTATAATACCAAAACAGAAACGGAAGGAATTATGAGGGACCTTAAAATTCTTGTTGTTAACAACTACGGGCAATTCTGCCACCTTATTCATCGGGCTGTCCGGGATCTTGATATGGATACGAAGATCATTCCCAATACAACACCTATCGAGGATATTCTGGCAGAAAAACCGGATGGTCTGATCCTGAGCGGAGGGCCTGAAATGGATCGTGCAGGCTCATGTTTTGATTATGTCCGGGAAATCGACGTCCCCATCCTTGGAATCTGCCTTGGGCACCAGGCAATCGCTCTGGCTTATGGGGGGCATGTCCATGCCGGGAAAAAAGGTGGGTATGCAGAGGTTGAGATAGAAGTGCTCGAAGAGGATGATATCCTTCGGGGACTTGGCCCCAAAACTACTGTATGGGCTTCGCACGCAGACGAGGTTGCCATTATTCCCGAAGGTTTTATTCACCTTGCCCGTTCAGATATCTGTGAGATCGAAGCCATGCGCCATCCTACAAAACCGATTTATGGTGTTCAGTGGCATCCTGAGGTTTCCCACACTAAACATGGAGATGAACTACTTATGAACTTCTTTAAAGTATGTGATCAGTACTAGACAAGAGTCTCTGTATGATGAAATAAGACTCCTATACGATCTTCACAGATCTAAAAACATAGATCATAAAAAAGAAGATGCAAATTCGTAGCTTAGCAGATAAACCATAATGCTGCAGACAAAAAAGTTTCGGGATGAATTACATCCCGAGTTTTTTCTTCATCATCTTCTGAATGTTGAATTTTCCGCCTTTGAAACCTTTAAAGGCTGTTTGCATGGTCTTGTGGTATTTCAGGAGCTCTCTTACCTCTTCAGGGCTGCAGCCCGAGCCCCTTGAAATCCTTTTGATCCGTGAACCCCCTATAAGCTTGGGATCCGTCATCTCTTCTTCTGTCATTGAGTCCATGATGATCTTATAGTTCTTCATCTTGTCACTGGTAGCCTGGAACATTTCGTCTGAGAGTTTCATGCCTCCCATGCCCCCCATTCCCATGGGTAACATGGACATAATCTGCTTGAGAGGTCCCATTTTGTTCATGGCTTCAAGCTGTTTGTACATGTCCTTGAGAGTGAAGCGTCCCTGAATCATGGCTTCTACATTCACGTCTTCTTCGCTCAGCGTCTCCTCAGCTTTTTCCATCAGGCTTTTGAGGTCTCCCATGCCAAGAAGTCTTGAAATGAACCTGTCAGCTTCAAACTTCTCTAAATCTTCCGGAGTTTCCCCAACACCGATGAAGGCGATAGGAGCTTTTGTTTCAGAAACAGCTGAAATGGCTCCGCCTCCTTTTGCGGTACCGTCAAGTTTCGTTATAATTACGCCTGTAATTCCTACAGAATCATTAAATGCATGGGCCTGCTGGCTTGCCTGCTGTCCTATACCGGCGTCCAGAACCATGAACTTGTGATCTGGCTTAGCAACAGCATTGATCCGTTCCATTTCCTCTATCAGGTCGGCTTCAAGGGCATGCCTGCCTGCGGTGTCCACGATTTTTATATCATATTTTTCAAGAGCCTTGAGCCCGTTTCTGGTAATCTTCACAGCATCAGGGTTTCCTTCTTCCCCATAAAAAGCGACATTGAGTTTATCACAGAGAGTTTTAAGCTGGTGATAAGCCCCTGGACGGAAGGTATCTGCGGCAATGACTCCTGCTTTAAGTCCTTTTCTCTGGAAGTAGCGGGCAAGTTTTGCAGTACTGGTGGTTTTTCCGCTTCCCTGCAGCCCCACCATCATGATTGTCTGGGGTTTGAGCTGGATATCTGCTCCCTTCCCGATGATCTCCATAAGTTCCTGGTAAACAATGCGGATTACGTGCTCCCTCGGGTTCATTCCTGCAGGAGGGTCTTCTTTCATTGCACGCTCCTTGATTTTCTGGGACATTCCCATAACAAGTTTTACGTTTACGTCGGCCTGGAGCAGAGCCCGCTGGATATCCTTTATTACTTCGTTGACCGTGCGCTCATCAATTCGCCCCGCGCCGATCAGCTTCTTGAGCGCCCCCTGTAAGGAGTCTCCTAGTTTTTCCATTACCATCTGAAAATCGTCCTGCTCAATTTTTGAGAATAAATAAAAAGGTAACTCACACTTTTTGACCTTGTGTAAGAAAGTATCTTTCCTTAATAAGCCTTGAGTTTATGAAGCTTAAAAAATATATAAGCGAATGAATCTTACGTATAAATCAGTAGCCGGCTATAAAAAAGTTACCAAGTAATAAAAACTGAAAGATATGCAAAAACAAATTCAAAAAAAACTTTTCATAGCGGGGGATGGATTCGAACCATCGGTCTACGGGTTATGAGCCCGTCGGGATCTCCTGGCTACCCCACCCCGCTAAAGGGTTGACATACTGGCTAAGGGAAAATTGATCTAGAAAATAACTTTTCATAGCGGGGGATGGATTCGAACCATCGGTCTACGGGTTATGAGCCCGTCGGGATCTCCTGGCTACCCCACCCCGCTAAAGGGTTTGTAGATCAGGCCTCTTTGCCTGAGACAGCTATCAGAACATACTAACTATAGTTTATATACTTTTCGCTCTATTCTATATTTTCCAGCATTATGGAAGTTAGGAGCGCATTTAGGAGCGTATTAAAGGGGCTCTGCAACTTTATTATAATTTTTTCAGATTTCTTTATCCATCTACTGTTTTTCTGGTTCTTCGTTTTTCCAGTTCTTCGTTTTTCCGGAAACATATTCGAAATCCGGAGCCCTAAATTATACTATGACCAGATGCCTATTCTGCGGAGCTTACTGCGAAGTGAAGTGCGGAATTTACTGCGAAGGCTATCCGGGAATCCGGGGGGAAAAAGAAACGGACGAAAGTGTAGATGTTCTTGGATGCACGCAAATCGGAACATCATATATCTGCGATAACTGCCTCAAGGATCTGAAAGAAGCGCTTGGGCTCCTGTGAGATTCCTGGAAAATAACGCTGCGAAGAAAGAAAATAGTGAAATTTTTTCATGCCCCTTCTCTTTTACTTGAGATTCGGTGAAAAAGAAAGAAGAGACATGAATGTGAACTGTATTTCAGAAGAACTGTATTTCAGACAACTTCAACTTTAATTGTGAAGTTATCTTCCGTACCGGTTATATCCTCCCAGGGTCTTTTGTATATTCCTTTTACCTGCTGGCTGCCCTCAGTCAAGGCTTTTATTTCCCATATATGAACCCCTCCAGCACCAACAAGAGGTTGTTTACCTTCTTTAGAAGATTCCGGGGGATAATAATTTCCCGAGACTTTATCGAGTCCCTGACTCATGTTGAGTTCCCAGGAATAGCCTGTAGTCGGGTTTTCCTGAAGTCTCAGGTAAAAAGTCTCTCCTTTTTTGAGATTTATGCTTTTTCCATTGTCAGCTTCGGTTATTACCTGCTGTCTCGGCGGCATGAAATTGGGCTGCTCATTTAATATATTATCAATTGCAAGCTCAAATGACCCTTTTACTCCGTTCACGTTTACAGTGTAGTTTCCGGCTTTAAGGCCCTGCACATCAAGGGGTATCGTTTTATTGAAGGGTACTATCGCCTCTGTACAGACTGCTTCATTAGGGCGCTTCGTGCTGATGTTAATATTAAAGTTATTCTCTTCCCTTTCAGTTTTTATCTTGTTAATCTCAGTGCAGCTGTCAGGCAGGTAACCTTGTGCTACCACTCGCATCTGTACCGGAAATGATTCTAGCGTCATAACTTGGATTGTTTCCACGGTTGCAGTGCCGTATATGTACTCTTTCCCATCGGTTTCCTGCCCGCCGGTTGCGTTACCATCTGGGGTTGCATTGGCTGTTGGTTTAGTTTCCGTATTGTTCTGTCCTTTATTAACACAGCCAGAAAGGATAACCGCACAGACTAAACAGACGAATGCGATGATTTTCACATGTTTCCAAAATTTATTATTTGTTACTCTTTTCATTCATTTCCCTCTTACTCCTTCAGATACGTTTATGAAAATATGTGCCTGTTCGGATTTTATCCTTTGCTTAACTTCAATTCTATTCGCAGCTTTACAGAAGAGGTTTATATTTGCCGCATCCTGAAACTGAATTGGGATTTTTGCTTAATAATAGTTTTCAAATTAAAACAAACATGGCTATAGCTCGTATTGTATTAACCCCATATCAACAAAATAATCTATCTGTAGAGTAAATTGGCACAAGAGTGGCAGGATCCTGGATATGAGACACAAGACTCTAAAATGCCCTTTACAGCTCTTAACCTTTTATTTCCTGAGCCTTATCTCTGTAGTGCAGGATAAGATCTTCAGCCCACCTCATAGATGCAGGTTCAAAGCTTATTATAGTCTCCTGGTCAAAAGCTCCTTTACAGGTAAGAAAATCAGCGCTCATGAAGCATTCTGTTTTGATTAGCATGGCTATCTTTATCTCATCAAAGCAGACAAAAAGCCGCCGTCTTTCCCCGCCAATATAAAGTTTAAGCTCTTTTTCGAAATCGGTTTTCAGTCTTTCATAAATTTTTTTTGTTACTATCAGGGTTATTTCGGTATTGTCACCATTTTTCCGGAAGAACTCGGGGAATATAGGATGAAATATTGATGAAAATGAGAGTATCTTTTTTGATTTTTGCATTTTTTCCAGAAACACAGCAGGAGGTTCAAAGATATTATCCGGATCAGGCTCAATGAGAGCACAGGATTTTAATTCATTGAGCCTCTCAAGAAAGGAATGGGGTAGACTGCTAAGATCACGTTCATGCCAGTAATGCAAGTTTTCTTCAATGACCTCCAGGGTGTTAAGCAGAGGCTCCATTTTTTCGACCAAAATTTCAGCAAGAGGAGTAAGCCTGTATACCCTATTTTCCTGAAGGATCAGATGTTCCTCCTTCAATTTTTTGATTTGAGGAAGCATCCCTGTCGGTGTAACATGTAGAAGAGATACAATTTCTTCGATTGTTCTTCCTCCATTTTTGAGCAGGAGCAAAAGGTCCCTCCTTTTCTGGGACAGAAAAAGCAGGTCTATTAAATCTTTGTCCATTGATTTCACTTTCCAGGTCTTACACTTCTATTGGATATTCATTTTTTTCATTCTGTTTCTAGGAAGGAGTCCTAAAAGAGCTTACTACTTCCGGAAACGATAATTTAAAGACTTTTCAAAATTTTACTTTAATTATATTATGTCGGATAGTTAAAGTTTCACATATGCTTTTTAAATATTTCTTTTTAATCTTTTCCTTTATTATCCCTTCAACAAGAAAAGAAACCTTAAAGTCTATGATCTAAATTATATATTTCAGAGATGGAGCCTGGAACATGCATGCTCCTGAAACAATGAGTGCTCTAGCCATATGCGCCAAATTCCTGATCATGGAGGGATTTGCATAGAATCGTTCAAATGTGTGCTTACGAACTGGTATTACATTTATAATTTGTGCCGAAATATA
>MDTP02000132.1 GCA_001714685.2 Methanosarcina sp. Ant1
AATTTTTTCACAAAATAAACTTTATTATCAAATATTATTTGAAAATAAGGCGTATTGTGGAAAATGGCAAAGCCTCAGTTAATCCCAAAATTGAAGATCAACCGCCAATAGGATACTACCCATCACTGTATCAAGATAAAGATATAAAATCTGGAAAGCTCAAAAAAGTGAGGAATAAAGGAAGTTTTATCTTCTGAGAATCATCGTTCTCAGACGGTCAGCCGCACTTGCGGATTTATCGGCAATTCCTCCTACTCTTTCGATAAGCCCAATAAGGTGACAGACGCCTGCACCTCCAATAGCCTCTTCATTTTCGAAAATCTTCTTTAAGAGGGCTGTTTCAAGCACATTCACATCATGTTCCAGTCTTTCGACCTCAGGGATAATACTCATTGTTTCTTTGACCTCTTCCTTGCTGAAAGAGGTTGCAAGCAGATTGTAAAGTTCGCCCGCAAGCTCATCATACTTCCTTGTGGTTTTCAGGGAAGCGGTCATCAATTCAAGAAAACCTTCTTTGACTTCCTTGGGTAAAGTTTTACAGGGCCGAAGGGTCATCCAGTAGGACGCAGCCTGGGCAAAGTCGGCAATAGGATCCTGCTGCTTAAGGAATGAAAGAAGGTCCTTTGTATCCACTGGCAGCTTCACTGAGGAAGGAATACCTGCCCTTATTTTCTGTTTGAGTTTGTCAGCTTCATGTTCAAGCTTATCAATCTCGTCAGTCCTCTCCTCCAGAAGAGCCTGATTTCCAGCACAGTAGGCTTCCATTGCTTCAGCCAGCTTTTCAACTGCAAGCACCCCTTTTTTAGCATGTGCTTCCAGAGCGGCAAAGGGAGATTCAGCGACCACGTCAAAAATGGAACGGATGTAGTCTTTCATAAAAATATCACCTTAAGCCCCACATAGATCAATGCCGATGTAAGGGCGGCTATAGGAACTGTCGCTATCCAGGAAGAGAAAATTTTCCAGATCACGCCAGATCAACAGCTGCAATACCACCTGCCAGTCCGACACCTATAACCGAACCGACAAGTGTGTGAGTAGTTGAAATTGGAAGGGAACTGTAGCTATGGAGCAGAACCACAGAGGCTGTTGCAAACTGCGCAGAAAAACACGTGTTGGGGTAAGTTCTGTAATCTTTGACCCTATGGTTTCGACCACTTTATAACCCCCGGTTGCCATTCCTATTACCATGCCGAGGCCTCCCACTACAAGAATCCATACAGGGATTTCACTCCCTATTACTCCCATGACCTTGAGTGCGGCAGCAAGAGGGCCGACAGCATTTGCCACGTCATTGGACCCGTGAGCAAATGCCATATAACAGGCTGTTATGAGCTGTAGGGATATGAATTTTTTCTCGACGGCTGGAAGGTCTACAGCCCTGTGAAGGTATAGTTTCCTTATTATCGAAAAGATCACATACGCGAAAACAGCACCAAGAATCGGAGATATAAACCAGCTGGCAACAATTCTCGTTAGTTCCCCCCGTGTATGTCCGAAAAAGAGATAGTTCCGTTGTAGGCTGCTATAAGCCCAAAGCCGAGCACTGAACCAACGATGGAATGACTGGTTGAGACAGGGAGATTATAAAAGGTTGTAAGGGTTACCCAGAAGCCTGCTGCAAGAATGGCAGCCAGCATCCCAAGAGCAACCAGGTTTGGGTGGATGCTGCCTATCTTATCGATGGGAACGATCCCATTTGCAATTGTCTCGGTAACTCGTTTCCCAAAGAGCACAGCGCCTAAAAATTCAAATAAGGCGGCAATAACGATTACCTGCTTGAGTGATAAGGCTCCTGTTCCTACTGAAGTCCCCATAGCATTTGCGAGGTCGTTTGCCCCTATATTCCAGGCCATATAAAGGCCCGCTAAAATAAGCGCTATGACAATTAAATCCATTTTTTTCTACTCCAGATATTTTAAACTCAAAAACTGCTATAATTACTTTAAGATCCACATTTTTCCTTCTAACAATGAATATTTAGGGGGATCCTGCACAGTTCTTTACCATTTCTTTAAATTCAAAGTTTGTATGGTATTTCAGATCTTTTAATCATATTTCACGTTTTTCATATATTTCTGGGCACTCTACACAATATTGGATTTATATACGCCTATTTTGAATGCCTCTCATATTCAGAATTATGTTTCCTGCTGCAAAAATATCTGGTTCTAACGAATTCTATTCTATGTTTACATGTCGATTAATTGTAATTTTTAGGTATTAACAGGCATTGATTTAAGGCCCGATTCAGCAACTGAAAGTTTCCTGACTTAACATAAAAAAGATAAATTCTAATACGAAAGCTTCCTGTTATTTGAAAAATAGCGTAAAGTTTTTATTTTAAAATGCTTTTCCGGGGCTTCAGGATCTGTAAATGATATCAGCACTTGAAGCACGAGAATTTGCCGAAATATGTATTCATGCCTGAAACTCCCATGAAATTGACAAAATTCTCGATCATTACAGTGAATATTTCGAGATGGCTACCCTGTGATAGCCTGGTGATAAATAATCAAATAGGCACCCTTTTTGAAGGTAAGAAGAATGAGAGTATACTGGGAGAAGGCACTTGAAAGGGTTTCTGACCTTCGGTTTGAACTACTTGACATGTTAGTAAGTGTAAATAGCCTGGTATTTGCTACAAAGCGATTTTTGGGGAGCATGCTACAGAGATTTCTTCTCTGGAGAAGAACAGAGCATTGCCATTAAAGCGAGGTTTAATTTTTGAGGCTCCTATCCTGAGATTCGGCTTCTGAAGACGTAAAATCAAAAAGGGTTTCTTCAGGTTTAACTTCCACTAAATACATTATTTTTCAGTTCTTTATTCATTATCCTCTCTCTGAGCAGATCAAGTACTTCTTCGTCCGAGACGTCATACCATTTCTCGTAAGCCTGAGCAACAGCCCTAAAATATTCAGGGGTTTCAAGCACAATTAGTTCATCGACTTTTTTTCCGATCTCTTCTGCAACCTCTCTTCCAGCTACAGGCACTGCGACCACAATTTTTACGGCTTCCCTGATTTTGCAGAGTTCAATGGCTGCCCTCATTGTGGAACCCATTGCAATGCCGTCATCGATAAGTATCACAGTTCTTCCTTCGATTTCAGGAAGGGGATTCCCTCCTCTTATAACTTTTATACGCCGCTTGATCTCGTCAATCTGCTCTTCTTTGATTCGCTCAATGGTTTCCCCTGACAGCCTGTAATGCGCATCCTCTAAAATGAAAGTACTTCCGTTCTCGGCTACTGCTCCGAATCCGGTTTCAGGGTTATCTGGAAGAGACAGTTTCCTTGCAATGATAAGGGAAAAGTCCGCATCCAGCTTCTTTGCAACCTGCAATCCCACTTCTACTCCCCCACGCGGAATAGCAAGAATAAGAGGGTTTTCTGCCCTGTACTTTTCAAGAGCCTCAGCAAGTTTCTCGCCTGCTTCTTTACGGTTTTTGAACATATTCCACCTCACATCGAAAATTACTCAACTTTTCAACAATGCAAACGCCAAAATTACGTAACTCTGATCGAACGCCTGCAAATCTTGAATGAAGAGCCTCTGGAAGAGCCGCTACAGGCAAACATAGTTCCAAGATCTTCATTGCAACCTCTTCGGGTTTGAGGGCAGGTTCATCCGAATACACCGAGCGATACATGCCAGTGTTAATACTGGCAGGGCAGACTGCATACACCTGAGTCCATCTCCTGCTTCGTAGGCAAGGGATTAGGCAAAACCGATCACTGCAAATTTTGAAGCGCAGTTATCAGAGCTTTGGTGTGCCCTGTTTCCTGCTCTTTAAATAGATCGCAGACGTACCTAAATATTTCCAACGTCTTTTCATTTCATGGATGACTTTACGATAAACACAACTAATCGATGAATCTCTCCCGAGAATAAGAGAAACCTGAAAAGGCAAGGATCTCTCCCGAGAGTATACTGTTAATTAAATGCTTTCTGGCTGACTATAGGTGAAATAAAAAGCCAGAAAAATAATATTACAATATTTGAAGCTCCTACTAGAAATCTCTTCCGTACCCGAGAGTTAAGGAGTAAAAAAAGTCATTGGTAGGCATTATCAAATCTGGCCCAACAAGATGAATGTACTCGTTTTTCAGATTTGACATATTTCTGGTTTGTTGAACTCTTTGATATTTGGCTCTGACTCTTTGATGACCTTTCCCAATGATCGATAAATACTACAACAGAACTACTTTCGGCAGATAACTGGTTCATTTTTTGTATTTCAATGATACCGTTTTTGCTGGAAAAGAAAATCTATAAAATTTTAGAAATTTAGAGATTTAGAAACGATGATAAGCTTTATTAAAAATAAAGACATTATAAAAAAGTGTAAGTAATATATACAATTTATTATACGTAATATGTACTATTTATTATACAGTAATTAAGTTAATAAAGTTAACATAGTTCTCAGCCCAGAAAGAGTCTTTAAGAATCACTTGGTAGGGTCCGAGTCCCTATTCTCGAGTCCCTACCTGCGATCCAACCAAAGATTAAGAGGAAACCCTATTACTCTTAATCCATATATTTATAAAGACTTGATTATATATATCATAACCGATCAACAAAAAATTCTGTTATTTTAAGTTTCAAACTTGATGTATAATTCCTTTATAACGAAACTTTTAATGGCGTTGAAAATGCCTGTTATTCCAAGAATAATTTATTCGTTTTTCCATTCGTTTTCATACAACTGCCTTCCGGAACTGATATGTTCCGAGAAGCACCATAATTCCGGCTCCTATAGCAAGACCCAAGATCCCGTAAACAGGTATTCCGCCTTCAAATAACATTCTTGTGCTGTCTATTGCATAGCTAACCGGATTGAGCCTGGCCATTGTCCTTAACCAGGCAGGCATGACCTCATAAGGCATAAGCGCACTACTTGTGAAAAATAACGGCATGCTAATCATGCCGTTCACTGCTGCATAGCTGTCATGGTCACTTAAATACAGCCCTATCATAGTTGAGAGAGCAGAAAAAAACACCGAAAATAGAAAAAGTGTAAGATAAATTAAAATTATATTTACAGGATTCCAGATCCTTACTCCAAGCAAAGAGGCTATCAGGAGGAGCACAGTTGCCTGCAGAAGGCCCCTTACACTGATAAAGAGAATTTTTCCATACAGCATGCTTTCTCTTGGAGAGGGCAGGGCGAGGAACTTATTCAAAAAGCCCAGCATTTTATCAAAAATCATAAGGGATCCTCCCTGCAGGGAGGAAAAAAGAGTTGTCATGACCAGGATGCCTGGGGTGATAAACTGAAGATAGTTATCCGTAAACTTTGTGGGCAGGGCAAGCCCTACAAGTATCAGCCAGGCTGCAGGCATTACAAGTGAGGAAACAACGGTTATCCTTCCTCTTAACCATTTTACTAAATCCCTTTCAAAATAGTAGATCACGGCTTTCATTATCTTCGCCTCAGAAGATTTCTGAATTTGTTTGCGTCAAATCCTGCCTGCTCTTCAGGGGTTTTTACATTTTCAAAAAATACATCGTTAAGGGAAGCCTCTCTGCCTATGGAATTTGTTAAATTCTCCGGGGACCCGACGACTACCATTTTACCTTTATCAATAATAGCAACCCTGTTGCAGTATTTTTCTGCCTCCTCAAGGTAATGTGTAGTCATAAAAATAGTCATTCCTTCCGCCTTAAGCATCCTGATATGCTCCCATATCTTCTTTCTTCCATTCACGTCAAGTCCAAGGGTAGGTTCATCCAGGAACAGGACCTCAGGCTCATGCACAAGCGCCTGAGCAAGTTCAAGGCGCCGTCTCATTCCTCCCGAGTATGTTGCAACAAGATCACTTGCACGGTCTGAAAGCCCCATCATTTTGAGCACCTCCTCTACCTTTGAATTTCTGTTCGGAATCCCATAGAGTTTTGCATAAAGCAGTACATTCTCCCTGCCTGTAAGTTTTCGATCCACTGCCATGTCCTGAGGAACGTAACTTATCTTTGACCTTACCTTTTTTGAGTCCCTTACAATATCATACCCGCAGACTTTTGCAGTGCCGCTGCTGGGTTTTAACAGGGTTGTAAGCATCATAACTGTCGTACTTTTGCCTGCGCCGTTTGGACCCAAAAGACCAAAGATCTCGTTTCCCACATCAAGGTCAAGATTATCAACAGCAAGCAGATTTCCAAAGGATCGGGATAATTTTCTTATTTCTATCACAGCTATCCCCTTGCAATAATATCGATAAGTCTCAGGTTGTGGAAATAATAACTGCCCGGATAGTAAAGGTTTTTAATTTCTATTATTTAACAACCTTCCAACCACTTTTTCAGTGTATTTTTTACGAAGTTCCACATTTTTAAATTCCAGTCATGATATCTTCTATTGCAAGAATACCCACGGCTTCTTCCTGAAATTCGCCTTCTCCTGCAAGCCCCGCATCCGTTTTTCGATTTCAATTTTATTAAGCCGAAGATTTGGGGTTGCAGATGATAAAAAGATAAGATTATTCTCTACTTTTAGATAAAAGGGGCAACTACAGCAAATAGTATGTAATTAAAAAAATGCTGTAGGTCCATACATATCTACCGGATATGCTACTCTTCTATATTTAACATAGAGCTGGGGAATTGGGGGAGCATGTATCTCGATTCTTTTCCCGGACATTACCTTTGAATCCGGCGAAGCAAGTTCCAGCACCTTTTTCGCAATGTGCTCGGGTTTGAGTTCAGGTCTTTCTGCATAAATTGACCTGTACGTATCCGTGTCTACAGCGCCTGGGCAGACAGTGTAGACTTTTTCTCTTTCCAGTTAAGAGGCAGTTGATTCGGTTATGCCGTTTACCCCAAATTTTGAGGTAAAGTATACTGGAAGCTGTGGAATCCCATGAAATCCAGCTTCTGAGGAGATATGATTATTTTTCCATTCTTGCTATTTCTGATATGAGGAATTGCATATTTTGTGCAGAGGAAGATGCCTTTTAAGTTTGTGCCCATGATCTCTAATAATATTATTTAATAGTGGTTCTCTCCAACCGTTTTTTATTTGTTACTCCTGCGTTGTTGATAAGAATGTCAAGGCTGCTATATTTTTATATAATCTTTGAGATCAGATTCTTTACGTCCTTTTCATTACGCATGTCAGCCGGGATAGCAAGGGAATTAATGCTCATTTACTTTAATCTATCCATTGTCTCTTCGATCTAACTCTTATTACTTGCTGCAATGATAATGTTTGCTCCTTCTTTTGCCAGAGAAAGACAGAAGCTCTTTCTACTCCTTTGCTCCCTCCAGTTATAAGGGCTGTTTGAGCCGCTAAACTCATTACTATCCCTTTTATCTTTCTTATTTTTATCTAATTGTTTTTATGACTAAACAAGTAAATATGGGTAAGAGATGATGTATTTTTGAAGACTACTGAAAAAAAGTTCGATCTCAATGAGGGCGAGCTTTAAGCAATCTTCAATTTATTCGATTTTCAGCCCCTTTGTTTAAAGGTATTCGCGATCTATATAGCAGTACTTCCAGTCCTCACCCGGCTGGAAGGATTGAATTACCGGATGCCCTGTTTCCTTAAAGTGCTTTGTTGCGTGCTTGTTTTTTGACTGGTCACAGCAGCCCACATGCCCGCAGATCAGACAGATTCTTAGATGAACCCAGATGTCTCCGATTTTCAGACATTCCTCGCATCCCTTTGAACCCGGCTGTACAGCTTTTATTCTTATCATATCTGTGTGTGTGCATACCATAGGATCCCTCTCATACTAACATTCTATCTTGTTATGAGTACGTGAATCATGTGACTGTAACTTTTTTAAATCTCCACCTTGCAATAAGAAACATTATTCCTGTAAAAGCTAGAAGGAACAGGAAAGAAACAAAAACTTCTCCCTGAGTGTAAGTGTAATGGATACCTATTGACGAAAAATCGCCCCCTATTGCAAAATATCTGATTCCGCTAACAAGATGTGTAAGTGGATTAATTGTGGACAGAGCTCTGAGCAAGGGAGGGAACGAGTTCGCAGGATATAGTGCATTGCTCGTGAAAAAGAAAGGCATGGTAAGCAGGGTTATTACCGCCTGCATACTTTCCGGACTTTCCATAGTTATTGCGATAGCAGCTGAGAGGAAAAGAAATCCGAGAGAAAATGCCCCTATAAAAAGCATAATTCCTAGCAGTGATGCAAGAATCTGTGCTAGGGTATAACCTTCAAAAAATTGGACTCCCAGCAGAATCCCGAAAACCATGATAACAGCTGCCTGGATAAAGGACTTGGTCATACCTGAAAGTCCTATTCCTATAATGATATGGATTCTTGGCAAAGGGCTTGAAAGGGTCTCTCGCATAAGCCCCCAGTTTTTGTCAAAAAGTAGCACTGTTCCCCCAAAAAGGCTCGTAAAAAGAGTGGTCATGGCAATGACGCCAGCGCCTATGAAAGTCAGGTATCCTACCGTCTTGACACCTGGAATCGCTGGCAGCGTTGCTGTCAGTCTATCAAAGTTATTCGACATTGCAATTCCGAAAAAGGCTAGCCAGAGGGCAGGCTGGACAAGTGAGGCGAACAGGAGGGTTCGGAACCGGATAAATCTCAGCATGTCCCGCCAGTAAATAGTAAGAAATCCAGTGTGCATCTCTTAACGCCCCCCTGCCCTTAAAGATATCACAGAACTCTTTTCTGTTCCAGTATCTCTTAACTCCCTCCCGGTATGATGAACAAAAACATCATCCATTGAAGGTTTTTTGAGGTTTACGGCCTTAATCGTAATCCCTCTGCTTCGAAGTTTATCTATAATCTCAGGCAGCAGGTAGGTACCGTCCACATTGACCATGACAACAATTCCTTTTGTTTTTTCCTTAATCCCTTTTACACTGTCTAGATTCTTTAGCAGTTCTCCAGCCTCCCGGTTGTCGCTGGTTTCCAGATATATTAGATCCTGGCCAAGCGCATTTTTTAACTCCCATGACTTGCCTGTGACAATAATCTTTCCGTGATCCATAATGCTGATCTCATCGCTGAACTGGTCGGCTTCGTCCATGTAATGGGTTGTCAGGAAAATGGTTGTTCCCTGCTGGTTTATGTCCCTTACATAATCCCATATCCTTATCCTTGTCTGAGGGTCAAGCCCGATTGTAGGCTCGTCCATGAAAAGCACTTTCGGCCGGGTCATAAGCCCTCTTGCGATCTCAAGCCTGCGCTTCATCCCGCCACTAAGGTGCCTTGTCAGAGTGTCCCGCTTTTCCTCAAGTTCAACCAGGTCAAGCAGCTCATCAACTCTTGCCTGTCTTGCAGCTTTTGGCATGGAATAGAGCCTTCCGTGATATTCCAGAATCTCTCTAACAGTCATATCCCTGTCAAGGGTAAGTTCTTGAAAAACAATCCCTATGGACTCCCTTACTTTTTCAGGCTCTGTTCTCAAATCATACCCTGCAATACTTACACTTCCCTTCTGCATCGGCAGGAGAGTAGTAAGGATATTTATTACAGTACTCTTCCCTGCCCCGTTTGGCCCCATAAAAGAAAAAATCGCCCCTTCCCTGAATGTAAAACTAATATTATCGACTGCCTTTACCTCGCCAAAAAAATACTCAAGGCCATTTACGTCTATGATATTGTTTTCCAGAGCCAATACTTCATCTGCCTTTTCCCTTTAGGAGAATTTGACCTTCAAAGATAAATAGATTTTTTGCTACTGGAGAACTCTTTTTACATATTGATGGAAATTTGAATTAAAAGTGAGTTCGTGAGGGTCAGTTACTGAAAGCCGTAAATAGAAGATGGCTCTCAAATCTGCACAAGTAAAGCGAAGTGCCTGTAATATTATACAATAATTTTGAGGGTCCTCAAAAAATGGTCCATTTTTTAAGGGCTAATTAACCTTATTTCGTCTATTAAGTCTGGTTCTAGTACTTTTCCCCTAAAGATACAAATAATAAATAATTTATTTCACACTTAGGGGATCAATTGTCTTTAATTTCTATTTTAAGGCATTATAGTTCCTTATTTTCAACATTATATTTTTTATGACGGAAAACGAAGTCCGATGCCATAATTGCAAAAAAGGCTCTTCGTTTTTTTGTGTGGATATCCTCATAAAACCCAACGCTATCTTGAATCGAAAATCATCTTATTCATAGAGAATGACGAAGAGCCACAAAAAAATGATTTGTAAAAAAATAAGCTTTTATTCAACCCAGCTATTATTTTTAAAGCTTAATACGGATTATTTTCTTAAAAATTAAATTTTAGAAGTGTACTTTTATTGGGGGAACTCTGTTTATATGTCTATTACTTAAAATAAGCATTCTGAATCCTCAGTTCACACCCTTATTTCGAGGAGCCCTAAGAGCTTTTGCATCCAAACAATGTCAAAAAGATTCCCGTACTTCTTTCCTACTTCCCGGAACCTCCCGCATTCAGAGAAACCACGCTGGCTGTGGAAACGGATGCTCCCTTCATTGAGAGAGGAAATACTGGCCAGGATACAATGAAGCCCTTTTTCCCTGGCCCTTCCAAGAAGATATTCAAGCATTGTCGATCCTATTCCTTTTCCGATACAGTCGGATCTGATGAAATAGGTGATCTCAGCAGTTCCCTCCAATGTGGGCATAGGGGAATATGGTCGGAGCATCCCGAAACCCAGGACGGTTTTGCTTTTATTTTTTGCAATGGCTGTAGGGTATCCGGCTGTAGACTGAAGGAATAGATCAAAAAATTCGTAAGGAACTCTCCTCTCTGGATAGGCTGCGAAACTATTTTCGATGTAGTAATTGAAGATGTCAATTATTCCTTCCCGATCTTCTGGAGAGATAGGAAATAAGTCGTATTTCATTTTATTCACCTTTTACTGGTTCAAATGCCTTTTTCTGTCTTGTCTGAAAATTCTAGTCTTTGTTTATGGAACTTTAAACTTGTATAAATAAATACTAGTGTAGAGTCAACAGAAAAATGTCGTATAAAATAGAATATCACTATTCGTAACTATTCAATCTTTGAGGATTGACACGACACTAGGGTTTATTTAAAAGTTAAAATTTGTTTTTTTAATATTGTATTTTGGATAATCGATCAAGTTCCTGATCATGAAAGTATCCTGAAAACTCTTAATGATTTTGCTCTCTAAGAAGAATAAAAATGTCATCATCAGTTGGAGACAAACTTGCTTAAATTAATTCTTTAATTGATTGTACAACTTTCAGTACCATTTTTGAGTCCATGTCTCTGGACAAAAAAGGTTCAGAAGGCAGGCATGACGATGCTATTTTTTGATTCAAAATACAAAGCAATGGCATGGTCTTTCTAACTCGAACTTGAAAAACAGTGTATCAATAGGATTTCTTTCAGGAAATTCCTGGCTTTTCTGAGTACATACCTGATAGCACTACTATTTTGTTTTCAGGAAATTTGCTGATTGAATGCATTTTCTTGCAATAAAAATTATCTTAATAAATACAATCTTTCAAACCTGGGTTATTGAAAGATTGGGTGAGCCTTTTAAGCCTCCAATTCGAAGATTATTTATGTCCACTTATATACTCTGATTTTCGGGGTTTGTTGGAATTCTTTAAAAACAGCACATCAATAATAAAGTTCAAACCTCAAAAGTCAGTAATTCTCAAGCACGGAGCCGACAATGTTTTTATAATTCTCTTTCAGGGAATACACGTTGTGATCCCCGGTGACATTTATGCTCAGGATTCCGAGTCTTGTATTCATAAGCCCGACCATGGCTGACACTCCCCGGTAGCTTACCTCGAAATTTCCTTTATCAAGGAAGTCATAAACTTCACCAGTGGTGAACTTGTCTCCGGTCAGGAAGAGATTGAGCACAACCTTGCGTATCCCGTTTTCGTCCCTGCCGAGATACTTTATCAATCTCGCTCTTACCCTTTCTTCCGCAGTCTGCAGTTTCTGACACCTCAGTTAATGATATTTTGAATATAAAGATTTTGTATCATATTACAGTATTTTGATTCTTACTTCTAAATCTACAACCCTCACGTAGGGGCGCTAAGAATCGAGTACCCTATATCCTTATCGTTTATATATTTTAGGATTACTTTTTTTGACATGCTCTATTGTAGTATAAACCTGATATTAAAGGTAAGTGTAAAAAATTATTATTCAAAACTTTGAAAATTACGAATTACCAGTAATATGCTCATTTTGCAATCCATTCCGGCAGCAATCTTCAAGAGAGATCTTGCTAGAATAAAAACCATAACTTTCAACAGTTCGTCAATTCTAGTGCTTCGATTCCAAAATAGATGCATTATTCTGTAGATAATTATAATTTTGAACTCAAATATTTACATTAAAATCACTTGAGGTTCTATAAACACCGCAATCATGAACAGGCACGGAAAAACTCACTCCACGTTTTCCATAACCGGAGAAAATACGCCGAGAGCGCTGAAAAACTGTTTCCTTGCTTCCTTAATTCCGCGCTTTCCGCGGTTTATATACTCTTTTGAGATTAGTTGAGGAGTACATGTTCGCCAATCCTTCCTGGGCTAAATTCTAAGATTTAGTTTGTGACATATTTTGGAATCGATGCACTAGTTACTGGCTTTTATATACAGGTTAATTGTAGTAAGTATGTTGTGAACTGGCATGTGCATTAGACATTTAAATTTAGTAACTCCAATTCCTCTGGAAATTATGCCTGATCTATGGGAACAGAATGATATTCTTATCTTACTGATTGACCTGGATAGTTATAGTGTCTTTAGCACTGAATACCTTGATGATACCGAAAAGGAAGATCTGGATAGATTCAAAACAAGCTATTTTAAAAAAAGATATATCGTTTCCAGAACAGTTCTGAAATACGTTTTACACTGTCTGATTAAAGGGAAATCCGTTTCTGACATAGTTACATATAAAGACGAATACGGAAGAGTTCACGTAAATGATCATAAAGAGTTACATATATGTATCTCATATACTGGAAATATTGTTTCCCTTGCAATATCAAAAGTTAATGTAGGCATTGATATCGAGCTTAGAAAATTGTTTTCTCCCGGAAAGGTTTCTAAATACTTGAACAAGAGGGTCTTAGAATCCGACGGTTTTGGACATGATCTTGACCTCTTAACTTTGTTTACTCTCAAAGAAGCATATTGTAAGTTTTCAAATAAAAGTATCTTATCCAGTCTTAATAAAGAACTTGATCTTAACAATGTTTTCTCTTTGAGTTATATTTTAAATGACCTCTATATACTTTCTGTCATTACTGATGCGGAGCCACATGCCCTTCGTATAAGTTATCTTCAGAAAATAGCATTTCATGAATCTGCCGAGGATTAAAAATAAAGGTAACTATTCAGCCTACTGAAAAAAGTTATAATTTAATATAAATGCTGCAACTCTCAGAATAATAGCGGCGCTTGAT
>MDTP02000133.1 GCA_001714685.2 Methanosarcina sp. Ant1
TATAGGGATGTTACAATGGTTTTTTACATTGCACAGTGTTACACTTTTGCAGTGCACAATGCTACACTTTTATATTACACTAAACATGCGGTGTCTCACATAAATATTCGTTTTTCTTTATCATATATGTTTTATTATTTTTAATAATTCTAGCAAGATCATATACTTATATTTCTACAATCACTCTACATGGAAGCCCTGAAAAACCACTCATATTCACAGGAAAGGTATATACTGTAAAAGGGTTACCTTTTGCAGTTTTATAAAGCAAATCTAAATTATTTAAATTTTCAATTATAAATACGCCCCTATCAGCACAGTATTGATCAATCCTTACATGATCCTCGGGTCCTTTTGCTCCTCCCATGTCAACACCTATAAAACTAACATTCCTAGCAATTAAGCCGTCAACTAATTCATCCGATAATTCTACATAAGTTGTGAAGTATTCCTTTGTCCCATATCTGAATTTATTTAATATTCCCGAATAAAACATGATAAAATCATTGGGCTGAACAATATTTAGATCTATATCGTTTATTTTCACCTCTCCAGTTTTAATGTGCCTAATATCAAATACTATTCCTCTTGTGATGATTTTTTCTATGGGAAATTCCTTATCCCTAGCATCAAAATGGGTTCCTACATGCCCTGCCTTATCAAGATCAGTTCCGAGAGCCTGGGCTCCAAGTCCTACCGCTTCTAACACTTTTTTGTCCACTTTAACACTTAAATCAATTTTCATACAAAAACCTCCATTATAAAATATTAGATTTCTAGAAAAGCAATCTTACATAATTGGACCAAGCCTAAATTAATTAATACATGATACCATCTTTTTCTATATCCTTAAATGTATTACCTATCATAGAGTTTATTTCATTAAGAAATCTCAATATAATTGCTTTTTCATCTTCAGTATATTTATCTATGATAGATTTTTTATCTTTTTGGATTTTATCATGTAATTTTTTGTGAATCTTGTATATCCTTTGCCCTGATTCTGTTAACTTATAGTATATTTTTTGTTTATTCCCGGTTTCCTGATATTTCTCAACGAGATCCTGACTAAGTAATTTCTTACACATTTTTGTTATAGCACCAGTGGTCATCTCCAATTCATTGGAAATATTAGTCACATTAGCACCTTCATTATCTCCTATTACAGAAATACAATGTACTTGAGAAATACTAAGTTCCCCCTCAATATTAGGAACAAATAATTCAGTGTTTTCTTGAATTTTCTTTAAAGAAAATATAATATTATTTTCAATCTTCATTATAAATCTCTCACTTTCTTCCATGGAAGCAACTTAAATATATCTCATTCTTACTTCCTTGTCAACAAGATTTTTTCATTGAATTAAGATGATACAACTTTAAATTATACATGTGAAAATTATTGCGTACTTGTGATAGTATTACATAATAGTTTAGATCAAACATATAATTATTACCTTCCAACCACCGCATTATTTTATTTTCAAAGGACACCTGTATATTTGAATCTATCGTTTTGTTCGCATATTTCTTATTTTGCGTCACAACTTTATTTTACGATGAAATTATTGGGAGGAAAATTTATGTTTATAGAAACGGACAGATGATGTAGATAGCAGAATTCATTTCATAAAATCGTTAAAAGATAAGGGATAACGAATAGACAGATAATGGGGATAGTAGGTTTAAGTAAATCAAAGGTAATTGGGATATAACTAAGGTGAAAGTCATCACCCTAGATATCTCTGGATATGTGTTGTTTTGTGAAATGCGGACTAAAGAGTGTTTGAATAATACAAAACCAGTGATTTAAAAACCTATATAATTAGTTGTATTTAAAATTGAAAGGAGACATGATTATGCCAAATAAATATATGTTCTTAACAGATATAATAATTCACGATACATGGGGTGATTTCTTTAATAAAAAGGAAGTTCAACATGTATTGACGCAAATAGAGTTAGAGATTAATAAGGATGTAACAAATGGTAATAATTTCACGCCCAATGCAAATAAGGTACTAAGATTTGCAACTACGGACTTATCTAAGGTAAGGGTACTTTGGCTAGGTAAAGACCCATACCCTCAGTTAAATGTTGCAACTGGCAGAAGTTTTGAAGTAGATGGAGTAACTACTTGGCTAGACGGTAAAGTAAATAGTTCCCTCAAAAACATAATAAAACTTATAAATAAGAGCTATACTGGGAAAGAAAAGAGTGATTCAATAGAAAAGGTAAGAAGTGAAATAAATGATGGAATTTTTAAAATACCTACACCTGATGTAGCCTTTGATTATTGGGAAAAACAAGGCGTTTTGTTCCTAAATACAGCTTTCACATGCAGGGTAGGGGATTTAAATGAAGCTGGTAGCCATATAAAATTATGGAAACCATTCTTTAATATATTACTTGATTATATGACCGAAAAGAATACGTGCATAAAGTATTTTCTTTGGGGGCAAGCAAAGAAGTATTCAAAGCCCCTTCAAAAGAGAGGGGTTAAAGAATCTGATATATATACGAGTAAACATCCATGTACTAATGGAGATACCGGCGTATATGCGAATGGTTCAAATTTTTTGAATTGTCCTTGTTTCTTAGACACAAAGAAGACTGAATTAAAAGATGGAATAGATTGGATATAAATAAGCATGAAGATATTTATCTCTTATCATGAGATTGATGATCGTATATATAAATATTAGAGGATATGGAAAAATTAAGACAAACTAAAGCTTAATGTATAAGAAAGATACAAACCTAAAGGATACTCACGGGTTTGAGATTACCGAACATGATATTACTTTCAAGGGTACTTGTCTTGAATGTAATAGATGATATAATAAGGAGAAGAGTGTAAATTACATCAGGGATACAAGCAAACTATCAAACTCAGAATGTGCGCATACGGGAGCATAAAACACCCGTAAATATATAATAGAAGGAGAATAATTATGAGAAGTTTCACTACATTAGACTTACAATATGCACACAGGTTCTATGAATTCAAAGGCGAAGCGCAATATTTGCACGGGCATACGGGAATACTGACACTTGAAGTTGAAGATACTGTCAACATGGGAGTCAATATGGTATTCCCTTGTAATGAAATTAAAAAAACCGCTTGGGAAGTTTTACAAAACTTTGACCATGCTCTGGTTTTAAGGGAAGACGATCCATTGCTTCCAGCGATTCTCGGTGCTTACGAAGCACAAGGCATTAAGAACGGTGCACCAACCAATAAGCAAAAAGGTCCAGCTTTCAAAACGGAACTTGCAACAGCGTATCCAGATTGTCGTTTAGTTGTTACAAAAGAAACAATGACCGTTGAAGGTATGATCAAAATAGTTTACGATTTACTAAAAGATAAACTGAATATAGTTAAAATCACGTTTACAAGTGGAGCAAATGGCGCTACAGAAGAATACGAGTCTCAAAAGAATATTATAGACCGCTGCCCGTTATGCGGCATAGCGTTAAACGAAAATGGCGTGTGCCTTAAATGCGGATACAAGAAATAGTCTAATTTGATATTTCAAACTTCAATTTGTCTGTCAGCTTAAAAGCAAAAACGAGTAAGGCACCCTACGTTCATTCCGTAGAGTGTCTTGCTCGTTTTTAACTTTATTCATCAGCATTTTGTCATATTAAAAGATGGATAATTGAATATTGATCTCTTATCATAAGAAGGAAGAGCAACAAATCATTAATCTTACTATTGAAAATATAAGACGATCAGATAGAGAAGCGGAAGAAATTATAACAAGAGAAATTTAGGTTTAAGTAAATCAAAGGTAATTGGGATATAGTGGAGGTAAGGTCACCGTCGCCAGATGTCCTCTAAAGATGAAATCAACTATAGTGTCACATTTCTAATATTCTGCCAATATTATATAAGGGGCAGAATATTTTTATGTTCCCAGTTTTAAAAAGGGGATTAGAGAATGAAAAAATTATCAGATTATAAAGTTCCCCAGACTGTTAGAGTTTATGATATAGAGGCAATATCAGTGCCTGTTATATATAACAAATATGGGGATCACGATCCAAATGGTCTTATGTATGTATTAAGAAAAGATTCGAGCAGAATTCAGGAAATGGCAAGAAAGAACTTTCAACTATCACCACCACAACCCTATGTAGAAGTCCAACCATTGGTCATTCGAGCAAATGTTGGAGACCAGATTAAAGTAAACTTCTATAATAAACTAGATAGAAAAGCATCGATACACGTACAGGGTCTCAGGTATGATGTTCAGACATCAGATGGAGCAAATGTTGGGTTTAATGAAGATACGACTACTGGCAATAAGATATGCTATACCTGGTTTGCAGAACATGAAGGAGTTTATATTTTTCACGATATGTCTGATACTAGGAGTAGTGAATTAGGCACTAACGTCCATGGACTCTTCGGTGCAATTATAATTGAAGAGGTAGGATCAACTTGGTTCAATCCTGTTACAGGAAAACCAATTGATAGCGGTATTTTTGCAGATATTTATCATCCTGTAAAACCTGCATTTCGAGAATATACAGTTTTTTTCCATGATGAATTAGAGATTAAAGACAAAAATCGATTGCCACCGATAGACCCCCATTCAGGTTTGCCTTCAGCAACCACAGGAATTAGTTATCGTTCGGAGCCTATGAGAAATCGGATGCCGCTCATGTCTTCAAAATCAACGAATCATGAGGAGCATGTACACACGGGGGAAGACATTTCTATGAGTTCATGGCCCTATGGTGATCCGGCACCACCCATTCTCAGGGCTTATGTAGGTGATCCTTCTAAAATAAGACTTGTTCACGGTGGGATAAAAGAAACCCATGTCTTCCATCTTCACAACCACCAATGGAAGCTAGAACCTGACGACCCGAAATCGACGATTATCGATTCTATTTCAATTAGTCCTCAGGAGTGTTATACCCTCAATATTTTGCATGGAGCAGGTAGCTTAAACGGTATGATCGGGGATGCAATCTGGCATTGTCACTTATATCCTCACTTTCATGAAGGCATGTGGAGCTTGTGGAGAGTGTTTGACAGACTAGAAGATGGAAGTGGAGTCTATCCAGATAAAAAACCAATAGAAGCCTTGATTCCGTTAAAAGATAGGACTTTACCGCCTCTAAAGGATGAAAATCACCCTGGATATCCAAGCTTCATCAATGGCAAATTCGGAGAGACACCTTTGCAACCACCTCTTGGCGTTTTAACACCTCAAGGTAAAAATAAAATAAAGCCTACTGATTTAGAAAAAGCAAACTTTGTTCAAAACTATGATCCAGGGGCTCTTTACACTGAAACTTGCAAATGTGATCACTCTGAAAAAGTCAAAGTATTTGAAATTGCTTTAGTACAGGCAAAAATAGAATACAATAGTTATGGATGGCATGATCCTCAAGGAAGATTTTTCGTTTTAAAGGATGATATTGAAAAATATGGATCGTTAATGAACTATATTAAAAAGATAGAGTGTAGAGAAGTCACGCCTGAGCCACTGGTAATAAGAGCTAATGCTGGGGATTGTGTGGAGGTGCGATTAACGAATTTACTCCCAGAATTTCTAGAAGAGAATGACTTCCAGTTTAAAACACTGACGGATATTGCCGCATTTCATATACATCTAGTAAAATTCGATACTATAGTATCCGATGGTGGGGCTAACGGATGGAATAATATTGCAGGGGCAAGACAATACGAAACATTAATTGAAAGATTTTACGCTGACGAAGAACTTAATATGGCATTTTTCCACGATCATCTGTTAGCCAATGCTCATCAGCAACATGGGGTTTTTGGAGCACTTATTATTGAGCCAGCTGGTTCAATATATCTAGATCCTAAAACTGGTTGTGAGCTCAAAAGCGGCACCCAGGCAGTCATAAAAACTGGAAATGGAGATTGTTATAGAGAATTTGCGTTATTTGTGCATGATTTTGCCTTACTATATGATGGAAAAAACAATCCGATTAATGCTCCGGAACACCAGGGATCTCATGAAGACCCAGGAGTAATGGGGATCAACTACAGGTCTGAGCCTATGCGTGAAAGGTTAGGTGAAGGTGATGACCCAGCTTGTATATTTAGCTCGAATGAACACTGCGACCCAGCAACCCCACTATTAGAAACTTATCCTGGGGAGCCTATAGTAATTAGACTATTAGATAGTGCTCATGAGGAACAACATGCCTTTAACATCACTGGAATGTCTTGGAAAAAAGAGATTACAGATCCCGTATCGCCAATAGTTCAAGAGCAAAGTATCGGAATATCCGAAGCCTTTAATATTCGCATCGATGAAGAATACTCAACAGGAGATTATATGTACTATTTTGGAGGAATTGACGATATATGGCTAGGTTTATGGGGTATTATACGTGCTCATGAAACGAAACAGAAACATTTGATTCCACTATGCAAAAATCACCAGTTTAGTGAATCCAAACCTTTGGTGCCACCAGAAGATGCTGTGATTCGAAAATTTAAGATAGCTGCAATACAAAGAGATCTTCATTACAACAAGTATGGAGATCATGATCCACAAGGATTGATTTTTGCGCCATTCGAAGATGTCGTAGACATCAAAAAAGGGCGTAAACACCCAATTCCTCTCATTTTAAGAGCCAATGCAGGTGATTGGATAGAAGTCACATTAATCAACATGTTTGATGAGGAGAAACCAATCCAACAAAATAGTTATCCGAGTGTTCCTGTAGAAAAGATTCACAAACCTTCAAATAGGGTGTCCCTTAATCCTCAGTTTTTAAAGTACGATCCGATTCGTTCACCTGGATTAAACGTTGGTTTTAATCCTATAGAGCAAACAGTAGAACCAGGAGAAAGTATAAAATATCTTTGGCATGCAGATAAAGAATACGGCGTATGTCTAATAAGTTCCTTTGGAGATCTAAGAAATCACAGACATCACGGGCTATTTGGTACCGTAATTATAGAACCTCCAGATGCAAAGTATCACAATGAGAGCCCTACTTTAAAAGCTTGTCATGATGTCTGTAATTACTGCCCCTGGTACAGAAGGCTTTAGAGAATTTGTACTATTTATACAAAACGGTATTTACTTACTAGATCAAAAGAACGAGTTAATAAAAACTACAGAGCAAAGGGAAGGTGGAGCACATAGCGGTGTAGACCACGAAGACACTGGAGAAAAGGGCTATAACTATCGCTCGGAAAGGTTCTTAAACAGGATAACAAAACACGATATTCATAAAGTGTTTAGCTCTAAGTTCCACGGAGATCCTGCTACACCGATTTTTAAAACTTACACGGGTGAACGAGTGATTTTCAGAGTCATTATGCCAGGGGATAAACCTCGAAATGTTGGATTTACCATCCACGGACATCAATGGAAAGCGCAGCCCGACGATCCTTTTAGCAGAATGATTTCAAATCAAGGAGCCATAAGCGTAGGAAATGTATTTAACATGGAGTTAGATAAGGGCGCCTCCCAATATCCAGGAGATTATCTTTATCGATCAGGCTCTTTAAAATGGGATATTGAATCCGGAATGTGGGGAATTTTAAGGGTTCAGAAAGTTTTAAAGAAATCGGCTTATGAAAATTATTCAAATTTCGAAATAGAATTGGATCAGGAGATAAAAAAAGAATTTAAACTAAAGACGATTAAGTAATTAATATTCTAAATAAAGTCCTGCCAATCTTAAAATAGGCAGGACTTATTTTATTACAGCAAGATTAGGTATCATAATGAATCTTATCATAAATGATATAGTAAAAAATCACTATAATAAAAAAGTATGCAATTATTTTAAGTTTATTTATTTTATTCAATTTTCTCTACCTATTAACTATCGAAACTGTTGAGATAGACGTTAAATTAGCAATCTTGATTAAGAAAAAAACTGGGGAAATAAGGTATCTAGGATCGTAGGAAGAGTGAAATCCAGAAAATTTTATCAGTTATTTAGAAATCTCTATTATGAAAGATTGGAGACAATTTCAGACAGGAATTAATTTAATTGTATTCCCCATACAGAAGATTTGAAGGTGAAAAGCCCTATGTACGGCGTGCTTAAAGAATAGTCTGTTTTAATTACCTTTACCATAGATAAAGGTGGAAATATTGCAGGGTATATACCGGGTATGATGACGAAAGATATCATGTGCCATCAATAAGGTACTACAATTAGAAGTAAGGTCCGTAGGAGTAAATTTGTAAAATCTATGGTATAGTATATGCATATCAAAAAAAATGGAGATAGATGATAATGAAATGGTTACAGCATTTACATACAATTAATCGACATAAATGGCTTGTAATGAAATATTGCTTTCGTGTTGGACTGTATAAGCAAGGGTTACTTCATGATTTGTCAAAGTACTCTTGGGTTGAATTTTCAACAGGAGCTAAATATTTTCAAGGGTATCGAAGCCCTAATTTGGCAGAAATCGAAGACAAAGGGTATAGCGCATCCTGGTTGCATCACAAGGGACGAAACAAACATCATTCAGAATATTGGACAGATTACAGTTTTAAAGGAGATCAGCCAATTGCAGCCATAAAAATGCCCACAAAATATGTAATAGAAATGTTTTGCGATCGAATAGCCGCAAACAAAATATACAAGAAAGAAACATATGAAGACGGAGATCCATGGGACTACTTTAATAGAGCAAAAGATAAGCTGATTATTCATGAAGACTCGAAAGCTCTCCTAGCTGAATTATTGACTATGCTCAAGGACCAGGGGGAAGAAAGAACTTTTCGCTATATCAGAGAAAATGTCCTAAGCAAAGAGGGTAAAGCTCCTCTTAACTGGGATGGTTCTCGATAAATCAGAAATCAAAGTGCTAGTGAGCTCGTTCATGATCATACTCATATGATTTTATACAGTGAAAGGTCGCACCAAAATTGACGGGTATTTGATGTTTAGTTTTGTTATGATAAATTCAATGGAGGTCATAGGTATGAATGCACTGTCACAAATGAATAAAGCAATGGGATATATTGAAAGAAATCTTATGGGGGAGATTGATTTTGGGGAAATGGCTGGAATCGCTTGTTGTTCAGAATATCATTTCCGACGCATGTTTTCATTCCTCTCAGGTATGCCGTTGGGTGAGTATATTCGCCGTAGAAAATTGGCGCTTGCCACAATTTTGCTAAAAAGCAATGATAATAAAATCATTGATGTTGCATTGCAGTTAGGCTATAACTCCCCCGATGCATTCACCAAAGCCTTCCAAGTAATGCATGGCATAGCACCGTCTAATGTATCGAGTAGAGGCTAACAATTAAAATGTTTCGCCCCTCTCACAACACCGTACGTACCGTTCGGTATACGGCGTTTCACTAGTTTACGAATTTACTTGGCTATAATAGTCAGAAAAGAATAGGTAGTTACGATTCTTAAGTTCTTTATTCGTTAATGAGTAACTCAAAATTTGGCTATTGGATACTCTCCAGTAGCCTTTTCTTGTGTTCGCAAATTGCAATGCTTTATTCTTTTCAATACCAAGAGAAGTTAGCTGCCTAAATCTAGTTCTAACCCTCTTCCATTGTTTCCAATAAATCATACGTATTCGTCTACGCATCCATTGGTCTACTCTTTTAAGCAATGATTTTATGTCAGCAATCTTAAAGTAGTTAATCCATCCCATAATGTAACGTCTTAACTTGATTGGTCTTTCTTTATTGCTTACTCCAAAACTTCTGCCCGTAAGTAGTTTAACTTTAGCTTTCATTTTGGTAATAGATTTTGGATGTATTCTCACTCGAACTTCACCTTTTATTTTATAAAATGAGAACCCAAGAAACTTTAACTTACATGCTAAGTCTACCTTTGTTTTCTCTCTATTTACTTTAAGAAGTAGTTTCTTTTCTACATAGGATACAGTCTTGTCCATAATACGCATTGCACTTCTTTTACTTTTACAGTAAATCATCAGGTCGTCTGCATATCTAGCAAATCGTAATCCTCTTTGCTCTAATACTTTATCTAATTCATTCAACATGACATTTCCAAGAAGTGGACTAAGTGGTCCACCTTGCATAACGCCTTCTATGGTTTCTTCATAGCTATATCCGATTACTACTCCTGCTCTAAGATATTTATGAATGATCGAAATAACTCTTCCATCCTTAATTGTCCTTGAGAGAATTTCAATAAGTTTACTATGGTTGATTGTATCGAAGTACCTTTCTAAATCCATATCTACTGCATAGGTATATCCTTCTTGAATATATCCTTGGCATTTATGTATGGCTTGACGCGCACTTCGCTTTGGTCTGAACCCATAACTATTGTTTGAGAATTGAACTTCGTACTTGGGACTTAATATCTGTGCTATTGCTTGTTGAATAACTCTGTCCACTGTAGTTGGTATCCCTAGCTTTCTTTTCTTAATCCCATCTTCTTTCGGGATTTCTACTCTTCTCCCGGGATTTGGACGAAAATTTCCATCCATTATGGATTGCTTTAAAGTAGACCAGTTTTCATTGAAATAATTTCGAAGTTCATCTACTTTCATCCCATCTACTCCATGGCTTCCTTTGTTTGAAATTACTCGTTTTAAGGCAATTCTTACATTATCCTTATTCATAATTTTCTCTAACAATCTATCCTGTACCAAGAATCCATTGATGATGTTGTTTTCAGTTATCTTAAAAGAAGCATACACTCCTACATTACTTTCGTGTTCCGCACTATCCTCTTGTAGTGAGCCTTCATTATTTTGAAGTTGGCTGTATTTTATTTCTCTATCAGTAACTTTCATTTACTATCACCTCCTAATGTTCAGTCCTTCCCAAATATCGTTAACTATATTTAGTACTATGACCTCTGCTGACTTCTCATAATAAACCGTTTTCGACCATGTGTTGAAATTCATCTCTGCATGTCCATGAGATCTCCCAGGGTAAGACAATTCACTTTCCTTCCATGTACCCACATTTTATACACCTATTTGCTCTGTGTAGTTATAGGACTTTGTCTTGTTTTGCAGACTCATCCACAAATAGTTGCCTGAAAATATTCGTATTCCTTGGGTCGGAATTTTGCCTAGGACTTCCTTCAGTTCTCACCTCACGATGGATACCTTGTCTTTAGCTAGTGGTTGGTAACTACAGACCCCCACAGTGGACTTTCACCACCTAGTCAATTGCCATGCCTGGCACACATCGAGTAGAGGCTAACAATTAAAATGTTTCGCCCCTCTCACAACACCGTACGTACCGTTCGGTATACGGCGTTTCACTAGTTTACGAATTTACTTGGCTATAATAGTCAGAAAAGAATAGGTAGTTACGATTCTTAAGTTCTTTATTCGTTAATGAGTAACTCAAAATTTGGCTATTGGATACTCTCCAGTAGCCTTTTCTTGTGTTCGCAAATTGCAATGCTTTATTCTTTTCAATACCAAGAGAAGTTAGCTGCCTAAATCTAGTTCTAACCCTCTTCCATTGTTTCCAATAAATCATACGTATTCGTCTACGCATCCATTGGTCTACTCTTTTAAGCAATGATTTTATGTCAGCAATCTTAAAGTAGTTAATCCATCCCATAATGTAACGTCTTAACTTGATTGGTCTTTCTTTATTGCTTACTCCAAAACTTCTGCCCGTAAGTAGTTTAACTTTAGCTTTCATTTTGGTAATAGATTTTGGATGTATTCTCACTCGAACTTCACCTTTTATTTTATAAAATGAGAACCCAAGAAACTTTAACTTACATGCTAAGTCTACCTTTGTTTTCTCTCTATTTACTTTAAGAAGTAGTTTCTTTTCTACATAGGATACAGTCTTGTCCATAATACGCATTGCACTTCTTTTACTTTTACAGTAAATCATCAGGTCGTCTGCATATCTAGCAAATCGTAATCCTCTTTGCTCTAATACTTTATCTAATTCATTCAACATGACATTTCCAAGAAGTGGACTAAGTGGTCCACCTTGCATAACGCCTTCTATGGTTTCTTCATAGCTATATCCGATTACTACTCCTGCTCTAAGATATTTATGAATGATCGAAATAACTCTTCCATCCTTAATTGTCCTTGAGAGAATTTCAATAAGTTTACTATGGTTGATTGTATCGAAGTACCTTTCTAAATCCATATCTACTGCATAGGTATATCCTTCTTGAATATATCCTTGGCATTTATGTATGGCTTGACGCGCACTTCGCTTTGGTCTGAACCCATAACTATTGTTTGAGAATTGAACTTCGTACTTGGGACTTAATATCTGTGCTATTGCTTGTTGAATAACTCTGTCCACTGTAGTTGGTATCCCTAGCTTTCTTTTCTTAATCCCATCTTCTTTCGGGATTTCTACTCTTCTCCCGGGATTTGGACGAAAATTTCCATCCATTATGGATTGCTTTAAAGTAGACCAGTTTTCATTGAAATAATTTCGAAGTTCATCTACTTTCATCCCATCTACTCCATGGCTTCCTTTGTTTGAAATTACTCGTTTTAAGGCAATTCTTACATTATCCTTATTCATAATTTTCTCTAACAATCTATCCTGTACCAAGAATCCATTGATGATGTTGTTTTCAGTTATCTTAAAAGAAGCATACACTCCTACATTACTTTCGTGTTCCGCACTATCCTCTTGTAGTGAGCCTTCATTATTTTGAAGTTGGCTGTATTTTATTTCTCTATCAGTAACTTTCATTTACTATCACCTCCTAATGTTCAGTCCTTCCCAAATATCGTTAACTATATTTAGTACTATGACCTCTGCTGACTTCTCATAATAAACCGTTTTCGACCATGTGTTGAAATTCATCTCTGCATGTCCATGAGATCTCCCAGGGTAAGACAATTCACTTTCCTTCCATGTACCCACATTTTATACACCTATTTGCTCTGTGTAGTTATAGGACTTTGTCTTGTTTTGCAGACTCATCCACAAATAGTTGCCTGAAAATATTCGTATTCCTTGGGTCGGAATTTTGCCTAGGACTTCCTTCAGTTCTCACCTCACGATGGATACCTTGTCTTTAGCTAGTGGTTGGTAACTACAGACCCCCACAGTGGACTTTCACCACCTAGTCAATTGCCATGCCTGGCACACAATTAAAGAACTTTTCGCTTTAGCTAAAAGTTTCCTCAACTTTACACTTTTAACTTTTAATTAACTTCTACCCAATAGCCAACAGCTAAGCGCCAAAAATATAAAACTACGCAACAAAAAAGAACTCCTAAATAAATAGAAGTTCTTTCTTTAAAACTATAATTCCGCAACGACCTACTCTCCCAGGGCGTCGCCACCCAAGAACCAT
>MDTP02000134.1 GCA_001714685.2 Methanosarcina sp. Ant1
CCTTATTCCGGGTGGGGTGAGCAGTCCTGTGCGTGCAATAAAGCCCTATCCTTTCTATACGGCGTCAGCTGACGGTTCAAAGATAAGGGACATTGACGGTAACGAGTACATTGATTACTGCATGGCTTACGGCCCTGCTATCCTTGGGCACAATCACCCTGTGATAAAGGAAGCAATTAAAGCCCAGCTGGATAAAGGCTGGCTTTATGGAACTCCTACGGAACTTGAAGTAACCCTGGCAGAAAAGATTACAGGGTACTATCCAAGCATCGATATGCTCCGTTTTGTTTCTACGGGGACTGAAGCAACTATGAGTGCCCTTCGCCTTGCCCGCGGCTTTACAGGAAGAAACAAATTTGTCAAAATTGAAGGTGGATTTCACGGTGCCCATGATGCAGTTCTAGTAAAAGCAGGTTCAGGAGCCATAACCCTGGGAGAACCTGATTCTCTGGGAATTCCTGCAGATTTCACGAAACATACCTTGCAGGCTCCGTACAATGATATTGAAACTATGGCCGAACTTGTGGAGAAGAACAGGGACGATCTGGCTGCAGTGATCATAGAACCCGTGCTTGGTAATATAGGTCCTGTGCTCCCCATGCCTGGCTACCTGGAGGAACTCAGGAAGCTAACACTGGAAAACGATGTGCTTCTTATTTTCGATGAGGTTATTACCGGGTTCAGGCTCGCAATGGGTGGAGCACAGGAATACTTCGGGGTTGTGCCGGATATGACCACCCTGGGAAAGATCGTAGGTGGAGGCTTGCCTATAGGGGTCTTTGGCGGCCGCAGGGAAATAATGGAAATGATTTCCCCCTCGGGACCCGTCTACCAGGCAGGAACTTTCAGCGGAAGCCCATGTTCGGTGGCTGCAGGCATTGCAATGCTTGACTATCTGAAGCAGGAAAACATCCATGCAAAACTTAATTCGACAGGTGATTACCTGAGGACTTCACTCTCAGAAATCGTTGAAGACGAAGGGCTTGATTACAACGTATGCGGAATTGCTTCCATGTTCAAGATTTTCTTCGGGGCAGAACCTCATAACTATCAGGAGGCTCTGAACTGTGATAAGGATGGTTACTTTGCCTTTTTCCACAGGATGCTTGCAAATGGAATTTTCCTCCCTCCCTCCCAGTTCGAGACTAATTTCGTCTCGGCAGCCCATAGTGAAGAAGATCTCGAAAAAACCCTTGAAGCATACACTGAAAATCTCTGATTAGATGCGCATCTTTGAAAAAGAGGATTCTAAATGATTATAGGTACGCGGGGCAGCCAGCTTGCTCTTGCCCAGACTGAAAACGTTGCACGCCTTTTGGAAGAACTGGGCGTTGAAACCAGCGTGAATATTATAAAGACTAGCGGAGACAGGTTTACGGACCGCCCTCTACACGCCGTATCCAGTGGAGTTGGGGCTTTTGTCAGGGAACTGGATGACGTTATGTTTGCAGGAGAAATTGATATTGCTGTCCACTCCATGAAGGATATGCCCACTGTCCGTCCACCTTCGCTTTCTACTGCTGCTGTTCTGAAACGGGATACTCCCTTCGATATTCTCCTCACTTATGACGGGACTACACTTGATGAACTGCCCGAGCTGTCCGTTATAGGCACCAGTTCCCTCAGAAGGGCTGCCCAGATCAGGCGCTACAGGCCTGATCTTGTTACCCAGGACTTAAGGGGCAATATCGATACAAGGCTCAGGAAGCTCAATGAAGGAAAATACGACGGTATCCTGCTTGCAAAGGCAGGGCTTGAACGCATGGGCTGGGAACTTGAAGGAGAAATCCTTTCTCCGGACTTCTTCTGTCCTTCCCCCAACCAGGGCACGGTTGCAGTGGTCACACGGGTAGGCACTGAGGCCGAAGCTGCAGTTTCCAAACTTGACCATAACGAGAGCCGGATCGTCACTGAAATCGAACGCATTCTGATTTCCGAACTAGGAGGAGGCTGCACTACTCCCTTAGGCTCCTATGCAGAAATTATGCCTGATGGGAAGCAGATGCGTGTCCGAGCCGAGGTTCTCTCCCTGGACGGGGAGGAGACTATCAAAATAGACGAGTTTATCCCTATGCGCGGAGGCATTGAAAAAGCCAGAGAACTCGGGCAAAGGCTTGTGAAAATGGGAGGCAAGAGACTGGCTGAAGAAGCGCTCCTGCAGCTTTCCAGAGATTCGTGCGACTTAGGCGATTTATACGACTAACGATACAACCTGCCAGGGCAGGAAAGGAATTATAATGTATACTCTTACCGGACTTGAACTGAAAAATCCAACCATTCTTGCAGCCGGCATTCTTGGCACAACCGGAGCGTCTCTATGCAGAGTTGCATGCGAGGGAGGGGCAGGCGCAGTTGTGACCAAATCAATAGGCCCTATGCCGAAAACCGGACATCCCAACCCGAGCATGGTCAGGCTTGAATGCGGCTTTTTGAACGCCATGGGACTTCCGAATCCTTCCTATCCTGGCTTCCTGCAGGAACTAGAGATTGCAAAAAAGGATTCGGGGGTTCCGGTAATTGCAAGCATCTTCGGAGGTACGGCTGCTGAATTTACGGAAGTTGCTGAAGGCTTGCTTCCTGGCAAGCCCGATGCTTTCGAGCTTAATGTGAGCTGCCCACATGCCGAGGGATACGGGGCAGCTGTTGGCACTAACCCCTGTCTTGTAGAAGCAATCACAGCAGCAGTAAAAGATGTGGTTAACGTGCCTGTCTGGGTAAAGCTTAGTCCCAATGTTTCTGATATTACGTGCATAGGGACTGCGGCTGAATCCGGGGGTGCGGATGCTGTTGTTGCAATCAACACATTAAAGGGAATGGCTATAGATATCGAATCTGGATATCCTGTCCTGGGAAATCGTTCAGGTGGGCTCTCAGGAAAGGCTGTCAAGCCTGTGGCTGTCAAATGCGTTTATGACCTTTACACTGCTCTTGAAATCCCTATAATCGGGGTAGGAGGAGTATCTTCCTGGCAGGATGCAGTAGAAATGATGATGGCAGGGGCGTCAGCTGTCCAGATTGGATCTGCAGTGTACGATAGGGTTGATATTTTCTCCGAAATAAGTACAGGGATCGAAGCTTTTCTCCAGAGGAAAGGCTATTCGAATGTAAAAAGATTAATAGGACTTTCTCATGAGATGGTCTAATGCTTCCTCTTAATGCTACAATAGTACATATAACTGAAGAGTCTCCTTCAATCAGGACTTTTTTCTTTGATCTCGAGTTTGAGACTATGGAGCCAGGCCAGTTTGTAATGGTCTGGATAAGGGGCGTGGACGAGGTGCCTATGGGCCTTTCCAGAAAAAACTCTATAACTGTCCAGAAAGTAGGGGAGGCAACCTCAAAGCTTTTTGAGTTGAAAGAAGGGGATTCTTTCGGGCTCAGGGGGCCTTTCGGGAAGGGTTTCTCTCTTCCTTCTAAGGGTGAAAAAATTCTTATTATCGCAGGTGGTGTCGGATCGGCTCCTCTTGCCCCTTATGCAGACGCAGCCTGTGCAGTAGACTCTAAGGTAGATACAATCCTTGGAGCCAGGAGTGCAGATGACCTGATTTTTGAAGAGCGCTTTGCAGCGGCAGGGGAAGTATATGTTTCTACTGATGACGGCTCAAAAGGGACAAAGGGTTTTGTAACTGATATCCTCAGCAGGCTCGATGTTTTGCTTTATGATAGGATTGCCGTTTGCGGCCCCGAAATAATGATGGCTTCTGTCTTCAGACTTCTTGAGGACAGAAAAGTTCTTGAGAAAGCGGAATTCAGCCTCCACCGTTATTTTAAATGCGGAATCGGAGTCTGCGGGGCATGCTGCATAGACAGATCAGGACTCAGAGTTTGTAAGGATGGACCTGTGTTTTCAGGTGTACAGCTTCTGGATTCCGAACTCGGAAGATATACTCGGGATGCCAGTGGACGAAGAGTTAAAATTTAAGTTTCGATATATCCCTTAAAAAAGAAAGCAGGCGAAAAGGTTCCCAAAAGCAGGAGAAGACAAAGATATGATTGGAAAGTTCAGATCAGGAGATGAGATTTTTTATGGAGAAATCGAAAATGGACGCGTATATCCTCAAGGAGTGATCCACGCAGGGACCTTTGAACTTTCGGAACTCCGTGTCCTCCCCCCTTCATCTCCTTCTAAAATCGTCTGCGTTGGCCTGAATTACCAGGACCACGCCAAAGAGCTTTCCATGGAAATCCCGGAAACTCCTGTCCTTTTTTTAAAGCCACCGTCTGCAGTTATCGGGCACGAAGACAAGATTATTTACCCGGCTTCCAGCTCGAGAGTGGATTACGAGGCCGAACTCGCAGTCGTTATCGGCAAACGCTGCAAGAATATTTCAGCCGAGAAAGCTGAGGACGTGATTGCAGGTTATACCTGTTTTAATGATGTGACTGCGCGGGATCTCCAGAAAAAGGATGGGCATTGGACAAGAGCAAAGAGTTTTGATACATTTGCAGCGTTCGGGCCTTATCTTGCCTGTCCAGACGAAATGGATGTTGCGGATGCAAAAATTTCCTGCAGGTTAAATGGAGAAATCAGACAGGAGTCCAGTACCTCAAATCTTATTTTTGACACTCCTTACCTTATTGAATTCATTACTGAGATCATGACCCTGGAAGTGGGAGACGTAATTGCCACAGGGACGCCCTCAGGCGTTGGAGAAATGCAGCGGGGGGATATTGTGGAAGTGGAAATACAGGGAATTGGAATACTTAGAAACGAGGTTGTCTGATGCTGCTTGAGCATATCGGGAATGAACTTGACCTTACCGAGCGCCACCTTCTGGTGCTCAAAAAAGTGATTGAAGAATCCCCTATAGGAATTCTGAAACTTGCAGATGTTACCGGAATGCAGAATCATAAGGTTCGCTACTCTCTCAGGGTCCTTGAACAGGCTAACCTTATCAAGCCTTCAGCTCAGGGTGCAGTACCAGGGGATGCAGTCTCTAAGTTCCTGCAAGATTTTGAACAGGAGCTTGAAAAAATCAAAAATAAAGTATCCCGCATCCGGGAAATCGAAGCTTCAATCCCGAAATAAGGTTCCTGCATTCATGGACATTTTCCTGAAATGCCGTTTTCAATTTTTTCCGGGGCAGGGACTTCGGTGACTTTTTATAATCCTATTGACATGTTTTTCCGCAATCATCGGATTCATCGAATCTCAGAGATGCTCACTTTTCCGTGAGTATATGCAATTGACTTTGTAATTGACTTTGCAACTGACTTTGCAACTGACTTTGTAATTGACTTTGCAACTGAATTTGCAATTGAATTTGCAACTGAATTTGCAATTGAATTTGCTTTACATTCTTACTTCATTTAATCCGGGTTTATTTTTGGAGGAGCTCCTATGACCTTAAGTCCTGAAGACCTTAAAACACTAGAAAAATACGCCTTACAAAATGCTGTAAAATACGGGAAAGCCCCCCAGCCCAAAGCTGTAATGGGCAAGGTAATGGGGGAGTACCCTCAACTCAGATCCGATCCCAATGCAGTATCTGAAGCTCTTGTATCTATTGTATCCGAAATTGCTAAAGGAAGCCCTGAAGCCTGGGAGGCCAGGCTTTCTGAAATTGCCCCTGAGCTTATAGAAGCCCTGAGTGTTAAGAAAGAACCTGACAAAGGCTTAAAACCCCTTGACGGGGCAGAAATAGGCAAAGTTGTAATGCGTTTTGCCCCCAACCCCAACGGGCCAGGAACCCTGGGCAGTGCAAGAGGCATGGTAGTTAATTCCGAATACGTGAAAATGTACAACGGAAAATTCATCCTGCGTTTCGATGATACCGATCCTGATATAAAGAGGCCGATGCTTGAAGCCTATGAGTGGTACCTTGATGATTTCAAATGGCTTGGAGTTGTGCCCGACCAGGTGGTCTATGCCTCTGACCATTTCCCACTCTATTATGATTACGCAAGAAAACTCATTGAAATGGGCAAAGCCTATGTCTGCTTCTGTACAGGAGGAGACTTCAAAGGGTTTAAGGATGCCAAGCAAGCCTGTCCGGACAGGGACGTAAGCCCTAAAGAAAACCTCATGCACTGGGAAAAGATGCTTGCCGGGGAATACGAAGACCAGCAAGCAGTTCTGAGAATCAAAACCGATATCGAGCAAAAAGACCCGGCTTTACGAGACTGGGGTGCATTCAGGATAAGGAAGATGTCCCACCCCCGCGCTGAGATCGGAAACAAATACATTGTCTGGCCCCTTCTTGATTTTGCAGGTGCTATCGAAGACCACGTACTGGGCATGACCCACATCATCCGGGGTAAAGACCTTATAGACAGCGAAAAGCGGCAGGGCTATATCTACGATTACTTCGGATGGAACTACCCGAGGACAACTCATTGGGGCAGAGTTAAAATCCACGAGTTCGGCAAATTCAGCACCAGTGGCCTCCGAAAAGCCATAGAAGCAGGAGAATACACCGGCTGGGACGATCCTAGACTGCCCACAATTCGGGCAATCCGCCGCCGTGGAATACAGGCTGAAGCCCTCAAAAAGTTCCTGATAGAGATGGGAGTCGGGATGACTGACGTAAGCATAAGCATGGAGTCTCTCTATGCTGAAAACCGTAAACTCGTGGACCCTATTGCAAACCGCTACTTCTTTGTCTGGAATCCTGTAGAACTGGAGATTACAGATGCTGAGCCTACAGTCGCAAAACTTCCGCTCCACCCCACTGACCACGCTAGAGGTGTAAGGGAAATTGCCGTAGAAAATAAGGTGCTTGTCTGCATGGATGATGTCGAAAAACTGGAAGTGGGAGCCGTCCTCCGCTTAAAAGATTTCTGCAATATCGAAATCACTTCCCTTTCTCCACTTCATGCAAAACTCTCCGACGTTTCTCTTGAAGCCCTCAAAAAAGCAAAAGCAAAAATCCTCCACTGGGCTCCCGTTGACGGAATTCCCGTCAAAGTACGCGGCCCTGAAGGCGATATCGAAGGTATCGGAGAACATGGCATTGCAGCCGAACTTGACAATATCGTACAGTTCGAACGCTTCGGCTTCTGCAGAATTGATGCTGTAGATGAAGGAAAAGTTGTGGCGTATTTTGCCCACAAATAATTTCGGAAGAAGGTGAACAGAAAACTGTTTTCTTTCATATATTTACTTTCCATCTACTTTTTTTCTTTTTTCCGTTAATGAGAAAACGTAGATTCAAGGCTAGAGGCGGCCCAATACCGCGCATCGCTGTCTTCATCGAGACATTCATTGTGAAGCATCTCTTGATCTATTAATTGCAAAACACGGTGAACTCTTATACAAATGATACTTGTTTAAAAATATGATTCAATGATTTTTATATAAATAACCTCAATTTTTATTAAGATATAAATGTTAACTTCAAAAGAAAGGTTTTAAAAGTCATGGTCCTGCTGTGGATATTAACATTTTAAAGGAGAAAAAAATTTGAAAGATAAGAAAAAGTTACATTCCGCAGCTTTAGCTTCGGTAACCATTGTTTTATTTTTATTTGTGTTTTCATCTGCTGCATCGGCGTCCATTGCAGATAATTCTCATGACGTGACCTCGACGAATATCGGCATTGAAACTCGGATAACCACCAGTGAATCAGAGCAGTCATATCCGGCCATCTATGAAAATAGGATAGTGTGGATGGATAACCGTAATGGAAATTGGGATATCTACATGTACGATAGTTCCACTTCCAAAGAAAAAAGGATCACAACTGATGAATCAGAGCAGTCATATCCTGTAATCTATGGAAATAGGATAGTTTGGCAGGATGATCGCAATGGAAATTATGATATCTACATGTACGATATTTCCACTTCCAAAGAAAAAAGGATCACTTCCAATTCATCAGATTCAGTCTGGCCTGCTATCTATGGTAACAAGATAGTTTGGATGGATAATCGCAATGGAGATTATTATTATGATATCTACATGTACGATATTTCCACTTCCAAAGAAAAAAGGATAACCACAGATGGATCAAATCATCAAGAGCCTGCAATCTACGGTAATAGGATAGTGTGGGATGATGACCGCAATCAAAATGCAGATTATAAAACCGATATTTACATGTACGATATTTTCACTAAAAAGGAAAAGAGGATAACTCCAGATGAATCATATCATTACGCTCCGGCAATCTACTATAACAAGATAGTTTGGCAGGATGATCGCAATGGAAATTATGATATCTACATGTACGATATTTCCACTTCCAAAGAAAAAAGGATTACTACCAATTCATCAACTTCAGATAACCCTGTAATCTATGGAAATAGGATAGTGTGGACGGATAACCGTAATGGAAATAATGATATCTACATGTACGATATTTCCATTTCCAAAGAAAAAAGGATCACTTCCAATTCATCAAATTCAGTCTGGCCTGCTATCTATGGTAACAAGATAGTTTGGATGGATAATCGCAATGGAGATTATGATATCTACATGAAGAGATTGAAATAATAATAAAAAAGTAATAATTAAAATGTAGTATGGAGTCATTATAAAAGGCAGTGTCACGAAAGTTCTGTAAAATCAGGTTCTGTTGCAAAAAACCTGGCTATTTTACAAAACCAGTGAAAAACATCACAACTGGGATATTTCTATGCCATAAACAGGTCAATAATGATACAAAAAGCAATAGGTATAACCTAAAAAGGCAGTAACATTATTTTTGCAACCGAACCTTATTTTTAATGACTCTGTTCCAAAATCTAGTGATTTTTGCATTTCTTAATTGAAAATCTAAATTCTTAAGAAGAATTCGGCCTCCAATCAAAATTAAAATGCGTTATCTAAAGACTCCAAGCCAGAAGTATAATCTCAAGGATTGTAACTAATCCTACATTCAGCAGCAAGTACCTCTTAAAATATTTAAGTTTTTGATGGAATTATCTTAATGAAAAAATTGAGGAACAATATCAATAAACTAAATTTGTTACGTTATTAAGTAATTGTTCAGCTACCAAAAATCAGTTTATTGATGCTGATTTTGATTTGTCAAGAATGTGTAATTGCAAAAAAATTCGAAAAGGAAAAACACAATCAATAGCCAACAATTAAAGAAAATGAGTTTATAAAAACTCACCCTTTAAATATTAACTAAGATGGCTATTGATATTGTTTACCCAGGCTGAATAGTTACATCTTTTTTAAGCTTACTTTTTCAGGCCTGCTCCTTGAGAAGCGGTCCTATATCGGCCCAACAGAGGAGCTTCCCCTCCATCAGCACCTTCCGATGTATCCCCTGCAACTTCCAGGGTATCTCCTACCGATGGAATTGATGGAGAAGTTTCATCATTAGTAGCTGCAGCTGCGGGAGAAAGAAGCATACCCAGCAAAATACAGGATGATAGTAAACCGAAAGCAAGTCTCTTCCTTTTTGTACTTACACTTTTTACTCTACTTGCCGAATTTACATTTTTCAATGCTATTTTCATCCAAAATCTCTCCTTTTTTATTCCTTTTCAATTAGAATTTCCGGATCTAACTTGGAGATACTTTTGCTTCCTCTGACTCTTCACTATTGCTTGTAATTAGTATACGTGTTTATTCTATAATGTACCTGTTTTTGTGAAGGTTACAAAAGCAAAAAAATGAGGGATCCCTTCAAGAAGGCCGGAGCAGGGATATGGACGTACCCTATTGCTTGTAGCAAGGTATGTCAACACAACTTTGATATGCAATTCCTTATATATGGCCAAGATTGCATTTGATCAAACGAAGATCAAAAGATAATTCATAAATTGCGTTGCATTATTCGCAGGTGTGTATATCTAATACATATTGACGGTCTAATATTTAAAAGTATTATCAGGAGTTAGCTCCTGAACAAAATTTCAATTTTTACATATTTAATTAATCGTTTAACTCATTCATTCCATGCTATATAGGAATACGAATCATTTCATCGATTTACCCCCGAGTATTTGCAAAAAAGATAATGAATTCGCATATATAATTGAAAAATCGCCCTCATGAAGATTAAGTCTCATTCTATCGGTTATTTTTTACAGTTAACTGGCATGGATTTCTAACAGGAAAACTCTCAGAAAAAATTATTGATTGTTTCTCAGGCTCACTGTTGAACGTTTAAAATGTGACTAGAAATTACATTAGAGGCATTTTAAAACCGTCTTGGATGGTCTTAATTAAAAAGGGTAACTAGTGCATAGATTCCAAAATCAGTACATAATTGTAGAGAATAGAAGTTATGAACACAAATATTTAGTTTAAAACCACTCGATATTCATTAAGCACTGAAAGTACGGGCGGGCACGGAAAAGCCTAATCAAGACGCTATAACCACAGAAAGAGCGGAAAGCGCGGAAGAACTGTGCCCTCGCTTCCTTTAAAAAGGAAATGCCGAAGTTTAGATGGAGAAAAGAAAAGTCATAGGATAGAAAGCGTATTTTGAGAGCTTTAAAAATTTTAACATAAAAATAATATTTGATATTATAGAAACTTTTGAATAATGTGTTTAATATAGTTAATATTCATACTAACAGTAATGAGTTGATAGGTAAATAGAGGCAACACACCACTAAAATAAGTTTTGAAGGTTATCAATCCTTCTTCAAATCAACATGTTTGGGGGAACATGTTTTTTGGGGAGCATGTTTGGGGGAATATGCTTGGGGGGATAACTGTATTGGGGTGTACAGTACTATTTTCAACCTCTATTTACCATCTAAAGTAGTTGATGGGTGAACAAGGGATAAAAGACCCAACGCCGCATTTTAAGACTCATATAGATCCCGCTTTATCTTGATTTATGGGGGGATACTTTGCGGTGTTGCATATGTCTAACATATAATATATTTGCTAAATATATAAATTCGATCTGCATATAAAAAACTCTGTCTTTTATAAATATTTTCATACTGGAAAATAAATATGCAAACACGCTAACCGTTACTTAATTTGTTACTTGCTGTTTCCTGTTATCAGAAAATACATTATCAAACTCGTTACTATAGTTTTTTAGCTACCGGGGATTCAATCGCTGATAGGATAAAAATAAGAAGAGTTTTATATATTTTAAATTTATAAAAAAATTATAACTGTGGATGTAGTATTATACTCACTCTTGTTCTTTGGGGAGTAAACCAGACTTTTCATAAATGGCAAGGTACGGGCATAAACCTTGCCTTTCGTCTCCAGAAGATCCTCCACTTTTCTTCTTGCCGCCTGAACTAAAGTATGAATATTACTAAAAAGGGATTCAAAATAGGAATCATTATTTATGACTACTATTTATGGAAACAGGTTCTACTAGATTTTGCGAACATCAACTTGCGGGAAAGTTTCTTTAGACCATTCTTTCCTGCGAGTCTAATCACTTTTTTTAATTACGGTTTCCAAGACCATAAATTACCAGAACGTTTCTCACTATCGTTTTCTGAACTTGACTATAAGTTTGGATACTTTTATATAATGGATCTCCTTATTTTTTCATATGAAGTCATTTAAACTACCACTTTCGGTTTGGGCATATATTGGCGGGATTGTTGTTTTGGGTATAGCAGGTCAGGTAATTAATCATATTAAAACGAAATCTAAAAAATAGAGTCTTTAACCGGGATTAAAAAGGAAATGCCGAAGTTTAGATGGAGAAAAGAACAATCATAGAATAGAAAGAGTATTTTCAGAGCTTTAAAAATTTTAACATAAAAATAATATTTGATATTATACAAATTTTTGCATAATGTGTTTAATATAGTTAATATTCATACTAACAGTACTGAGTTGATAGGTAAATAGAGGCAACACACCACTAAAATAAGTTTTGAAGGTTATCAATCCTTCTTCAAATCAATATGTTTGGGGGAACATGTTTTTTTGGGGGTATGCTTGGGGGAGCATACTTGGGGGGGTAACTGTATTGGTGTACAGCACAATACTATTTTTAACCTCTATCTACCATCAAAACAGATATACCTTTTTATTTATTTTTTTATATAACTAATATAGTTATAATTAAATTTTTATATAAATATCCGGCTTACCAAATTCTCCACTATTTTTTCATTTGATTACGGTGCTTCGAGTGCCTTTAGGACACATTATCTTTCTGTTACCTGTATTCATCGGAGAAGAGATTCGAAATAAGAATTATTACCTTAACTCGGACGAATTAGGGTATAAGTATTGAATATAGTCTCATATTCCAAATCATGCGACATCATACAATTCACTTCCTCCAAAATGATGTATCCCTATTAGGGAATGTCAAAAACAAACTAAAGTCTTCATATTAGAGGCAGTTGATGTTGGAAATTTGTTATTTGGATTTACTTATTCCCTAAAGATGGCGGAGTTAAGGTTATTAATTACGTACTCTATTTATGGAAAAAGGTTATAGTAGATTTTGCGAACAGACTTCGAGTAGATGTGCAGGGAGTTTCGGGTCATTACTCCCTGCAATTCAAATCTTCTTTTTCTAATTGCTCCTGATTAAAGAAAGGCATAAAGAGAGTCAAGGGAACATATGTCGTAAGATTCGGGTACATGTTCCCCCACTCGTTCAGATCTTACTGTCCTTCTAGTCCTTTATTCCGTGCTTCCAGGTACACCTTTATTTCTGCAAACTTCCGGACAGCATTGAGGTGTTTATCAGCTTTATCAATTTTCTCGTAGAAAGCAGTTCTATCATGATTTTCTTCTTCAGGATTTTCTTTTTCAGGATTTTCTCCTTCTGGATTTTCTTGTTCAGGATTTTCTCCTTCTGGATTTTCTTCTTCTGAAAATGCAATATCCCCAAGTTCGAATACTAACTTCTCTAGTTCGAAAAGTTCACAGTCGATGAGATGATCCACTGTACCAATGATAAACTCTCTTCCAGTTCTATCAGACTTACAGCATTCACAACACTCATCCTCTTCTTCAGCAATTTTTCTGCTTGATTCTTCAATTATGGTTGCAATTTTTTCGATTTTCATGATACTAAGAATGTTTTGTAGCATTAAAGATACTTTCGCCTAACTCCACACATAAATCAAAAAATTAAAAAGAAAATCAAATAGCCCTATAATCGTTATCTTATGACATGAAATTCATACAAGTGTATGGATCTTTCCAATGGAACTCGTGCCCGCACCCCCCGAATTCCGCGCTTTCCGCGTTTTCAGCGGTTTATATACTCTTTTGAGACTGGCTAAGGAATTGGTGCGCACTGATCCATCCTTGATCAAATTCAAAGATTTAATTTGTGACAT
>MDTP02000135.1 GCA_001714685.2 Methanosarcina sp. Ant1
GAAGTGATTCCAATACCCCCAATAATAATAGATTCAAAAATATATAAAATTAAGTCAATGATTTGGGGACACGACCACTTCTTTGATAATAGAATAACAAAATCCTTTGATTCTTAACTTTTTCTTAGAGCTTCAATTCCCTGTCATTGCAGCTGAGTGCGCTACCGTAATTTTGATTTGGGAATAAAATTGGTTTTGGGATGAGCTCCTCTAATACCAACCAAATATTACATGACAACCAATTATTCATATACTGGATTGCACATAACAATATACAGATTCTGTCTGCTTCTAGTTATCTCGGAAATTGGGGGTTTTCAATGTTACTTCAAGGCGGTTCAGGGGGTACTTTTCCACCCAAGTTCATATTCAAATCATATTTCTTTGTTTTAGTACCATCTCATGAAGATGGACGAGATAAAATAATTTACGATACTTTTTTGGATATTGGAAAAAATACAGAAGACACTTTTATAAAAGTGTATGTGCCACGTGATGATGGATTTGAGCAATGTAGAAAATATTTTAAAATTGATAGCATACCTGCTTTTGTTGTAACTACCAATTGTGAAATTAAAAACGATATGATTAAGTTTCCAGATAATGGTCCTAAGGATATTTTATACGTTAAAAGGGGATTCTTTATTGAAAAAATATCTCAATCTCCACAAACATTAAGAGATTTCGTTTTTAACATTCATCTTGCTTGTAGAGACGACAATCGAGGGCTAAGTGAAGCTAAAAAAGGGGTATTAGTGGAAAAATTTAAATTTTACTTGGGAGATATATATTATGAAATTAAAGAGAGTATTAGCTTTTCAAGAGCCATATAAGTTACTTTGATAAATTAGATCCTCATTTTGACAGTATCTACTGACTGGTACGTAGGAATGGTTAAAAAATAACTTCAAGTTTTACTTTGGAATAGCTCTATAATTCCATTTCCCCAAATGAACATCAAAGACAATATCGATAACAGAAATACTTGAAATTATAGTTTCATCCTTTCTAAGCAGAGTGTTATCTCTTTAGAGTGTCAAAAAGGGAGGAGTATCCTACCCCTGTTTCTCAACTTTATCTCTCAATTTTTCATTGTACGACCGAAGTATCAGATTGGATTATTATTTTATCAATCCCTTCTGGGCATACCAGTCATAATCATGGGCAAACCGCTCTTTGTTGATTTTTGCCAGCTGGCAAAAATATTCTCTGGGCTGGCGATGTGCTTCATCCTGGTCAGGATATTTGATTTCTCCGCGTATTGACTTTAGAGACTTTTTATTATTTTCTGGTCTCTGCTGTTTTCCACTTTAAATCGTGCAAAACAACAAAATTTTAATTTCATTGAAATATATTCCATTGGTCATCGGTTAAGGAGTTATTTCCTTCTCCTCATACTCTTTTTTGGAGCCGACCTCATCATTTCTTATTCAAACCATTCCTCTCTAAATCTTTTTCTGTTTACATGTGGATCCAATGCTTGACTTTTATATACACTCATTGTAGTTTCAAAGTTCTTTGAATTCCACATCTATGAAGAATTACTGTCAACAAATCTGCTGCCTTCTGTGCGAATATTTTACTCCAACGCGACTGCGTATATCTAGCCATTTTTTTAGGATTAGCTGTTGAGTTTTTGACCAGATAATAAATTCTTCTGCTACGATTAGCGTCAGCATTGACGTCCAGATAAAAGCCTCAATAATCTGCACATTCTTTGTTTCAAGGACATCCAGGGCGTATCTGCTTTTCAACTCCTTAAACAGCAGTTCGATATCCCATCTTGCTCCATATAATTTTGCAATGTCTTTTGCATTCAAAACATCTTTCTGAATATTTGTAATATATATATGGTGCTTTTCGTCCTCATCATTATATATCGCAACAAGACGTACAAGCATTTCATCCTTTTTTTGCTTTCCTTTATACTTCCTTCTTTTGAATGCTATTTTTACAACTGCGTCAACATCTTTTCCAGAAAGTTGCTGAATGCATTCACTGATAGGTTTCCCCATGAACTCTTTATACTTTGTTTTAGGTATTCCTTACTCTATTGAGACAACAATGGGATCCATATTCTTTTTAATTCTCGAAACAAAATATCCTCCATTTTCCTCAACCCTTGCAAACATTTGATTTTTGTAAAAGCCAAGATCAACAAGAAGAATACGGTCTTTGATCCAGGGACCTATTCTTAATGTTTTTATCTCAGCTGTTTTTTCGGAATACAGAGCAATTGTTTTAGGTCCGTTAGCAACTGCACTCACCATAACTCCCACTTTTAAACCTGCAGCTACTGTTCTTGATCTTGCTGCTGGAAACTTGTCTGCTAAAGAGGAGTGAAGACGGACAATTGTACTGTCCTGAATGATAACATCCTTGAAGTTTTCGAGTTTCTTGCTAAGTTTTCTACCAGGCTCTTTTGCAAGTTCTTCGATACCATGAATCACACACTGATGAAGAAACTCAACAAGTTCGGGAGTAAAGCGATCGTACCAGCTGCTGTCACTTATAGAGATATTTGCTTCTATTTCATACAGACGTTTTAAACCTGCAATTGTACGTTGGTTATGGACACAAAAACCAAGAGTTAAGACCCAAAAAATTACTTCGGGTTTAATTTTACGTTCACGTTTTATGAAACATGTTTTGATGGCAAGTGTCCTTAACCATATTTCAGGGAAAATTGTACGAATCGTGTTCTCAAGAGTAGTGGGTGACTGAAATACCATTATGCGAATTTAATATATTTAAATTATATAAAATCAATAGCAAGAATGACATTTTAACCTTAACCGATGACCAATGAAATATATTCTTTTCTGTCGTCCATTTTCATCGAGTTGATATTATATAATATAAATGATATAATCTCATTTATGGGGAAACGAGGTCCTAAACCACAATTCACTGACGTTGCTTGTCCAAATCATTCGTGCAAATATTATGGTCTTACTGGTGAAGGCAATATTGTCGGAAATGGAACTTCTGTAAGTCGTGGGGAAAAGGTTAGAAAATACATCTGTCGCCACTGTGGCACAGTATTCAATGACCATACAGGCACATTCTACTATGATCTCCGTAAAGAGGAATCTGTCATTGATTTAGCTTTGAAAATGGCCCTGAAAGGGATGAGTGAAGAGGCTATTGCTGATGTATTGGGTATAACGCCACCTACTGTACGCAGGTGGTTAGATCGCGCAGCAGAAAGCTGTGATAAGGTAAATGAGAATTTGATGAAAGACTTGGATGTACCCAAGATAGAAATGGATGAGATATGGGTAATAATCAAAAAAAAATAGTCCCAAGAATGGAAAATTACGAAGATGATGGCCCCTGGATGTGGGTATCTTTTGCACCAGGTTGTAGGTTAATAGTTGCTTTTGCTATAGGCCCAAGAAAACAGTATATTGCTGATGAATTAGTTGAATCAACGGCAAAATGTCTTTCGGAATCAATGCCTCTTTTTGTCTCTGATGGTTTGGAATTTCATGCAAAAGCTCTTCTGAAAAAATTTGGAGAAACAGAAGAGTTCTCCAGAACCGGGAAGAGAGGAAGGCCTAAGAAACCAAAACTTGTTCCTCCTGATGATTTGAGATATGCTCAGGTAATCAAAAAGAGAAAGGGAGGGAAGCTACAGAAGATTGTCAAGAAGATTATGTTTGGAAAAGACATCGAAGAAAGTGAGATATCAACAAGTTTACTTGAAAGGCAGAACTTAACATTCAGGCAGGACAACAATAGAGTCTCAAGGAAGACAATAGGATTTTCTAAGAAAATAGCGTGCTTGATAAATAGAATGGTGCTCTACTGCACGCATTTTAACTTCTGTAGAGAGCACGCTGGATTAACATACCAAGATGGAAGAAACGTTAAATGTAAAAATACACCTGCAAGAGAAGCAGGAATTACTGAGTCAAAATGGAAATTGAGAGATCTACTCACATTTAGATCTTTTAAAACATCAACCTGATAAAAATGGACGACCACTTCTTTTGAGTAAAATGAAAAAGAATTAATACCTCCTACCGAATTTTAATGGTAAAATTATGAATTAAAACATAATAAGCATACAAAACATGGAGCATCTATTATCAAAAAAAGGTAGTGTTTTATGCCGGGTGAAGTGTGGTCTCAGGGGGGAGAAGAATGGCAAAAATATATCCTCCTCCTTTTGAAACGAAAATATGGGCCTGAATTTGTGGAAATTCCAGATGAAGATAGAGGAGACCATGGCTTAGAAGGTTTTTCACGTGATGGATGCGCTTATCAATGTTATGCTGCTGAGAATCCATTAAATGCAAAAGAGTTGCGTGAAAGGCAAAGGAATAAAATAACTAGGGACATAAATAAATTCATAGATAATAATGATGGGTTGCTAGATATTTTAGGTCCAACGAAAATATCTCATTGGATTTTAGTTGTGCCATACTGGGAATCAAAAGAGTTATTGAAACATGCTGAGAATAAAGCTAAAAAAATACGTGAATTAAATTTGCCCTATGTTGCTGATGATTTTTTCATAAACATTGAAGTAGAAGATTATTTTGCAGTAGAGCGTGAACAGATTCTTGGTGTTGGATTAGAAAAACTGCGCATCGATCCCGATAATACTTCTCAAAGTAAATGTTACGATTTTATTGATGATTACAATGAATTAGTTGAAAATTTAGAAAGAAAGATTGAATTATTATCTCCTCGGACCAGCTTGGAGAATAAAGAGAAACTTAAAATAAATTTCATCAACCATTACATCAATGGACAAAATTTATTAGATAAATTAAATTCTAAATATCCTGAATTTTATTATAAGGCTCAGAGAACAAAGAATGATAGGGAGTTATTTCTCGAAACAGCATCTATGATTTCAAGCTGCAAACCTGCAGATATATTTAATAAAACCATGGATGAATATACGGACGAATTGTCTGAAAACCTCAAAGGGCTAGAAAGCAATACAATTAACAGACTTGTCTACGAGGCTATGGCTGATTGGTTATTGCGTTGTCCACTAAATTTCCCAGAGTGTGAGGTTTATATATGAACGGAACAGAAATCCCCAAAATCGATGTTCCCTTCAGTTTTACCCGTAGACCTAGACCGATTCCACCTGATCTTAGGCCGGATTGGAGAGTATCAGTGTTGTTACTAATACTTTACTACAGCAGAGGTCACAAAGTTAGTCTCAGAAAACTACATGTGATTAACTGGGCAATCAGATCAGCTGATAATCGTGAAGTCTTACTCGATTATTTGCTCAACAAAACTCAATCATATGGTATAGTTATCCGTTTTGAACCCGGAATAATTCGAGCAATTGATCTTGCAAAGGGTTATAAATTAGTAGAAATGGAATATGGCACACCTAGTGGGATAAAATTAACTGCTAAAGGAGCTGAAACAGCAAAGAAAATAGATAGTCTTGCTGACTGCTTTGAAAAAGAACGAGAATTTCTGATAAATATAAAGCCATATGTAAAGGAAAAAGACATTAGTGTTTTGCTTAATTGGGAGAATTGATAATGAGTCTGCGCCTTAGACAACTCTTACTTCATATAAAAACAAACAAAGGTCCATATGGAGTAGAGATTCCATTTGAAGATGGTCTTGTAGTAATAAGGGCAGATAATACCTCTGGTAAATCGACCTGCATCCAATCAATAATTTATGCTCTTGGATTAGAAAAAATGTTGTCTCCTAAAAAAGAAGTTCCTCTTCCACCTGTAATGACTTCATTTTTTGAAGATCATGGAGAAGAAATATCTGTACTCGAATCCGATGTTTTCTTGGAAATTAGCAATGAAAAAGATGAGAAATTAACTATTAAAAGAGCTGTAAAAGGTGAACTTGATACACGTTTAGTTTCTGTGTGGGATGGGCCTGCTCTATCAAATCCAACTGGGGAATATCAAAAACAGGATTTTTATGTTAAAGATCCGGGATCAGCAACACATAATAAAGGATTTCATACATACCTCGCATCTTTTTTAGGATGGGATCTTCCATTGGTAACAACATACGATGGAAAAGAAGTTCCTCTATATATGGAATGCATTTTTCCTTTATTAATTGTGGAACAAAAAAGAGGTTGGAGTGGTATACAATCAAATACGCCTACATTTTATCGTATCAAGGAAGTCGAAAAGCGATCAATTGAATTTCTTGCTGGGCTGGAAGCTTATGAAATGTCCATTAAAAAACAGAAATTGATGGAAGAAGAGAATAAATTAAGAAACGAGTGGAAATCACAAGTTTCAACTTGTGAAAGTCTAGTGGCGCCTATATATGGAAATATACACTCGCTCCCCGTCACTCCTGTAGCAGATTGGCCACCAATTGTATCGCCCTCTATTGAAGTGTACAGGGATGAAAAGCCACTTCCGATTAATAGAGCAATTAAAGAAGATAAAATACATTTGTCACAATTAAACGCAGAAGAAATACCTACAGTACAACAGGCTGCACCACATTTGATAAATGAACTTGAACAAGCTCGAAGTTTGTTGGAAGAAAACGAAGTTGCTTTAAGGACACTTTTCGAGGAAATAAATGTAGAAAAGTCTCAACTCCAAGCAATAACAATTCGTTTGAGTGCACTCGAAGAAGATCTACGCCGAAACAAAGACATTTTAAAGATTCGAAAATATGGATCTGAAGAAGATTTAGTGACCACATCCGATGCCTGCCCGGTATGTCACCAGAAAATTGCAGACTACCTACTTACAGAGGAGTCATTGGAAAAACCCATGTCTATTGATGAAAACATTAAATTCATCGAGAGTCAAAAGGAAATATTTATTAAAATGAAAGAAAATGCTTTCAAGGTTGTTAAAATAAAAGAAAATCAGTTACTTTATTTAAGAAATGAAGTAAATGATATTCGTTCGAATATACGTGCGCTAAAGCAAACTTTAACTTCAAGCGAAAGAAGTCCTTCGATTTCTTTCTTACGTGAAAGAATTTTATTAGATCAGAGAATACGCCTTGAAAGTAGTGTTTTAGAACAATTCGAATTATGCACTGATAAGTTCTATAATCTTGCATCTGATTGGAAATCCATATTAGAACGAAAAAAGCTCCTTCCAAAAGATACTTTATCAAAATCAGATCTTAATAAGATTAAGAGATTAGAGGGTTTGTTCAATGAACAGCTTGAAGCATATGGATTTAGTAGTTTCAGAAAGGACATCGAAATATCTCCTGATACTTACAAGCCTACTTTAGAAGGATTTAATTTAACTTTTGATGTATCCGCTAGCGACTACATTAGAACAATATGGGCATATTTAAATAGCTTACTTGAACTTTCACGTGAATTTGAAACTAATCATCTGGGTTTATTAATTTTCGATGAACCTAGACAGCAAGATGCTTCTGAAATTAGTTATTATGAATTGCTTAAACGAGTATCGAAAGCAAAAGAGTATAATCAACAAGTAATTTTTGCAACCAGTGAAAATAGAGAACTTATAGAAAGCGCATTGCAGAATATTGAACATACTTACCGCAGTTTTGAAGGAAAGATGATTAAAAAACTCGCTAGATAATTTCATCATCTTCGGTATAACTGACTTTTCACATATTAATATACACTGCGTGGAAACCGATGATGAAAAATAAGAATGCGTAACGCAGTTTAAACCCCAACAGTAATAATCAATCCACTGCTTTTCTTTTTTCAGTCATCTACTTCCCAATAACGGTTTTTCAATTTCTGGTATATGAAAAATCATACGAATTTTTATATGAGGCATTCATGCTTCAAGTGATTTCAGTACTTCACCAACTGGATCAGAAAATCATCTATCCCCATTACGATTTCAAACATTTAACCGAAAAGTATTTTGAAATCGGAATGAAGCTAAATGATTTCTCGATCCAGTTGGTGAAGTACTGGATTTACAATAAAGGATTATACAACCAAATGAGACTTTATTGTATTTATTTCGATAGTGAGGTAAATAACCTACATGGCTAGCGAAGAACCATATATTATTTTACACGAATTGCTTTGGTTTCCAATCCTAACGATGCAAATCTTTAATTGGTTTTTTATCATACCAATAAATTTCTATAAACTTTTTTGCCTTTTCTGTATCTTTCCACGAATCAAGCTCTTCTGCGTAAAAGAATAAGAAAATAAATGCCAACAATAAAAGAAAATCAAAAACAGGTTTTATTCTCACCCTGTTTTTAATCAAATATTGAACTCCGTCCCTTCTTAATTTATTTTTAACTTTTTCTGAGAGTAACCCTAAAGAGCATTCTTGGAAGAGGTCTCTCTTCAAATTCCTTTATACCAATTATATCATACCCTTCTGAAAGATAATCTATCTTCTCTTTGCTCTGGAAATGTACGATAAACCCTCCATCTATCTCCCACATGTCTTCACACCTATGGATTCCTGTTTTATATCGCAGGTCTTCCTGTATGCCTTGTTGTGTATATGTTCAACCCACCAGGTTTAAGGACTCTTTTGATCTCGTTTGAGACTGATTCGAGTTCCAAGATGGTAAATGGCATACAGTAGAGCACTTTTGTGATATGATAAAGCAAAATTTTGACTTTACATTTATCCCGAAAAATACTATAATTACATGGCTTCCCAGAATTTGGGAGATAGAAATGCCTTAGAAAAGTCTATAAGATTGGTTGCGAGGCTTAGCGTGGTTAGGGATATACGTGCGTAGTGGATATATGTGCGTAGAAGGCGGGATAGACTTGTCAGAATCTATGCTTGTTCCATCTTAGCCCGTTATATGCGACAGCTTCAATACTCGCAGAGAAGTTTATACTAATACACCAAGCAAATATTTAGGGCACGATAAAGAAAAAATATATTGAAAACAAAAAAGAGATGTGAAAATGTTATCTCAAACTTATGCAGCAAATGTTGAAAATATTAGACAATCATACCCAAACGCGGAGTTCGTTGCTGTTATGCGTGACAGACCGTTATGTAAATACAGTTACCGCGAGTATTCTTTAGTCCCAAGCAAGAAATTAATTGCCAACTATAACAAGAGTCAACGGACAAAAGATGACTGGGAGCAATTCACACTTCGATTCTTGGAGGAAATGCAACCGCATGTCCCCAGCGTGGCAATCCTTCGAACAGCCAAAAGAGCACAATCAAAAGACATTTTTCTTGTGAGTCACGAAGGTCCTGAATGTGGAGAACGTTGTCACCGCTTTTTATTATTGGATTTGATGAGCAATGTTGCAAAAGAGAACGGTTTTGAAATCAAGGTCATAAGGTAAAAAGCTTGGTCCGTACGTGCTGACACAGTGACTAAGGAATGGTTAAGAAATAACTCCAAGTTTTCACTTTTGGAATGGCTCTATAATTCCATTTCCCAAAATAAACATCAAAGACAATATCGGTAACAGAAATACTTGAAATTATAGTTTCATCATTCCTAAAGTATTCATTTTACTCGTTTTAATTGCGTTGTGGAACCGTCTGGGATATATTTGGTCCATCTGGCTACGAACGATAGCCCTGGCCCTTGTACATGGCTTCTACGTATATGTGCGTGGTTAGGTGAATGAAGGGATAGACGTACCGCGCCAGCCTTCAACATATCCCAGAAGCTTGCATAGCGCTTTTCTTGACATTGAAAATCTTGTACGTACAGGACTTCGTCCGGAAGCAGGGATATATAAAAACCTTGGAAGGATACGTACGAGGGCTACAGAAACTCCTATAGAGTATATCCATATATGTGCGTAGAAGGCTCGGGATAGATGTGTAAAAAATAGCCATTGCTTGGTTCCCGTCCAGTCCACTACAAAACAGAGAAATAGCAACATTTTAAGGTAAAACGTTGTTATCACAGCAGGTATTTTCAGTTATACTGGGCTGATGAAGGATAAATTACCAAAAGACTTATCCATGTAAAATTAAATTTCAATCTAATGAATGATCCTTTTGAAGCGGAAAGTTCACTTCATAGTTCAGGTAACGGTCGCATGGATGCTGTTCTAGGGTGGAATGAGGATCTTGAGTTGTCATTTTCCGCCTACAAAGGCCCCTACTTGGCCGGAAGAGTGGCGTCCCGGCATAAAACTGTCTGCGAAATTCTTATTCCGGGTGCTGTCGTAAAGGCAGGAATTTCCGGGACACTCCAGCGAATTGGTAAGCAGCCTGTTGTAGGAGATTTTGTTGTTTTACTTAACCGGCCGGAGCTGGGCTCACGCATTGTTGTGAATATCCTACCCAGAAAGACCTGCCTGTCAAGAGGAGCTCCAGGAGATGGGGGCAGGGAGCAGTTGATTGCTGCAAATATTGATACCATCTTTATTGTAACTTCAGCAGGAAAGGACCTAAACCTGCGAAGGCTTGAAAGGTATCTTACTGTTGTATATTCTTCCGGGGCAAGCCCGGTGATTTTACTGAACAAGATCGATCTTACTGATAACCCAACCCGATTGTTAGAAAAAATAAAATCTGTTGCAGGGGACGTGCCTGTTATTCTCCTGAGTGCCCTTTCAAAAACCGGGCTTGATTCGCTCAGTCCTTATCTCCGTCTCGAGAAAACAGTGGCACTTATCGGTTCCTCAGGGGTCGGGAAATCCACGCTTATCAATGCGCTTTATGACGAAACCGTTCAGAAAACAGCGGACATTCGAGAAGATGATGAGAAAGGAAGACATACAACTACGGTTCGCCAGATGTTTGTGCTTCCTAGCGGCGCAATTCTCATAGACAACCCCGGAATCAGGGAAATCCAGCTTGGAGACTCTGCTGATGGTCTTGAAAAAGCGTTTTCGGATATTGTTCATGCAGCCCACAACTGCCGGTTCAAAGACTGCACCCATCGGGACGAGCCTGGCTGCGCTGTCTTTCAGGCAGTAAAAGATGGACTTATTTCGGAGGAGCGGCTGGACAGCTATCACAGATTAACCGAAGAGCTCATATTCCAGTCAAAAAAATCCGAAATCGGCCTAAAGCGGCTTGAGAAAGAAAAATACAAGAAAATTTCAGTGGCCGCAAAAAAACTTCGGGAATTTGTGGGCAAGCCATAAGATGGAGCTGTTTTGAAGCTATTTTGAAGCAGACAAGACTCATAAGGAATTAAGGCTCTTCATTATTTCGAGTGGGTAACTCCATTCATCGCCTTTCAAGCATGGTGTTTTTCATTATGGACTGACAACTGTCTAAATAACTAACCATTTTCAACCATACAGAACAGCGAAGAGCCAAGTAGGCTCTTCGTTGTTTTGTGTGGATATCCTCATAAAAACAATGTGGTCTTGAATTGAAAATCATCTTATCCATAGGGAATGACGAAGAGCCCTATTATCTAAACTAAAGCTGCCGTAAATAGAGGCTAAAAGCTTTCATTAAAGGCACATGACCGAAAATTGGGAGATGTTTCTGAAACATATGCTTGAATAGGCGAAGCAATTTTCAGAAAAAAACGATAGCAGGAAAATTTGTGGAATTTTGGCGAACATCTGCGGAATGTCAGGTTAATGTTGATTTGCTAATTATTACAAATCGTAGCAGACGTTTATGTTCTATAAATATTGTTAGATAAAAGCTAGCTAATTTGCCTAAAAGAAAAATTTATTTATATTTTTCGAACATTAATCTCATCTTTATAAGTGTCTCAAATTGGGGAATTAATCTATTAACACGTTTCTGGTACTCCCTGTATTCGTCACCAAACTGTGATACCAGCCTACTTTCCCAGTGCAGGGATCCCAGATACAGGTATATAGCGGTCAAAAAGTATATGATAAGCCGGTTGACAGTCATAAGAGGAGTGAGCAGCATCATGATCAGTGCTGATAGCAAGAAAGGGTCCCTTACCCATCGGTAAATGCCCCGGATATTCAGGGGTGTAGCTTTAGGAGCATTTGGCCCAGCTAGCTGTGAGTGTATCTTAAATCTGTGGGATCCATCCAGCAAAGCTTTGGGAGAAGCGATTGAAGCAATTACCTGCCCACCGACCATTAGCCAGCTCCATGGTGAAGGTATTTTATAGAGCAAACGTCCTGGTTTTTTGTAGAGCAGATAAACGAGCGGCGATATCGTTAACATTGCGATGAGGCTGTACACTGGCAGATATAGTATATCTGACCAGGAACCTAAGACTCGTACGATGAGGCGTTTGAAGGACAGGCTTGCCATAAGGCTATGAACAGATGCGAATGCCACAAGATTAAACACAAGGATGATTGTTGACAAAACCATTTCCAATAGCTCCTTTTTTTGATTAATTTATATTTGCAATAGTGAAGCATAAACAACCATTATAACAAGTCTAATTTATGAGTAAGTTTTTTCCTCTTCTCTTTTTACTGTTTTCCATGTTAACGGGAGTTGAAATTATGCGTTAATTTTATGGCTTCTAACAGTTGTTAAAGGCTATTAAATTCTTATACTTGGCTTTGACATACTTTGACCTGTGATTAAATATTATGTCTATGAGATTTACCACTCAACAGTATTTATTTTTTCCTGCGAAAACTTTTTCTTAAATGTTTCAGAATTCAACTTATGAGAATATGGGACATACCTCCAGAGAAAATGTGCAGGCAACATCTCCTAGGAGAACACCGTGAACTGCATGCTCTCTGGTCAATAATTACCAATAACAAGAAGGCATATATTCATCATCCAGAAACCCTGCGATGGAAGGGAAAGCTAAAGGCTCTTTATCTACGACATGAATCACTTGTTTGCGAGATGGCAAAAAGAGGTTATAAGCATCATACTCCTCTTGACCCTGCCCTAGCGTCTGGAACAGATTTTCAGGATGAATTTGTGAATTCCTATGAGGATCAGGTAAGGATACTTAATGAAAAAGGATGCATGTGCAGAGTTTAAATTTATTTTTTTCGTTGAGTTGAGGTTTTGCCATTTCCCCTCAAATTCCTTTATTTTCTATAATATTTAATAAAAATATCTATTTTGTAAAAAAATT
>MDTP02000136.1 GCA_001714685.2 Methanosarcina sp. Ant1
GTTTCACGATCTCAAATATATAGGAATAAAATTATACTTCGCGGTAGACGTGAAAGGAAATGTGACAAAGTCAAGTTAGAATACGAGATTAAAAGAAACAATTTTGATTTTGAAGATCAGCTCATAACTTAAAACCAAATTTCTATTGTAATTGATTTTGCACTTCAAGTGCGTAAGTCCTGAGGAATACAGATAAAATTTAATATGTATATAAAATATCTGATCAGTGCGCCAATTTCTTCAGTTTTGAAAGCCCCTCAGGAGTTCCTACAGCCAGAATAACTGAATTTACCTTGATTACATCTTCTTCCTTCGGATCAAAGGAGAGAGTACCGCTTTTCCAGATTCCCACAATTTTTGCACCTGTAAACTGTTGCTGGCTGGAAACTTCCTTAATTGTCTTGCCTATTAGAGAGCTTTTCAGGTAGATCGGAAACTCAACTATATGAATCCCTTCAAAAATTTCAGTTGCTCCAGTAACTCGACTTACAAGCCTGTCCATCGCCTTTTTCCCGATAAACTGCCCGAATATTGATTTGGGAGAGACAACCATATCTGCCCCAGCGTATTTGAGGTATTTTGCATTAGAACTGTCTTCAACAATGGCAATAATGTTGAGATGCTGAAACTCCCTGGCGGTCAGAACGATATTTGCATTTCTTTCATCAGACTTGTTTGCAATAAGGAGTACAGCCTTCTCGATACCGGCGTTTATAAGTGTCTGCTTGTCGCTCGGGACTCCGAAAATACAGGGAATATCCTTATAGGAGAGTTCGCTGATCAATTCTTCTTCGTCTTCTATTATTACGAACTGCAAGTCCTGCTCGGCCAGTTCATCTATCAGCGTCTCAACCATCTGATTGTATCCACAGATAATTATGTGATCTTTCACGCCGGAAGAAACCTTTCTCGGCAGCCTGAACTTAATAACCCTGTCCATCCAGGGAGTAATAACATAATTTACAAGAAATCCCGAAATCAGAATTATACCTAAAATCTGCATAATTATGGAAAAAATCCTTCCTGCCTGGGAAGTGAAGACCACATCGCCAAAGCCTACCGTTGTAATAGTAGTTGTAGCCCAATAGATGGCAGTTATAATGTTCGCATTTTTGGGCTGATTCTCAAGAACCATAAGATACTCGAAAATCAAAAAATATATGATAAACAAGAGTACAGCTGCAATTTTAGATGCAATATTGTGCTTTTTATGAATTAGCTTCCGAAATCTGGCCATGAGACTCATTTTTTCCCCCCTAAGGTAAATCTATTTAAAGTCCTGCCCGAACTTCCCTGCTACAGATTAAGCTGAAATATATTATAGATATTACTGATAGGTCTATAGTGACTCTGTTCCAAAATAGAGCGATTTTTGCATTTTTTGATTGAATTACTGAATTTAAAGCAAGAATTTAGTCTTCAATCAAATTCAATATTCGATATCTTCAGCATCAATCAATAAGTAGCGTTGGACTTACGTGGTTTAACTGAGAAATCAATATCATTAGATCTCGAAATATCTAAATAATAATATTTATGGTAGACCTGCTCGTGCTTGATTTAGTACATCAAATGCGTAAGTCTGAATTCAAAAACATTTAAAACGGATATCTAGAAATTTTTGAATATAAACTTCACAGCTGCGTTGTGCTGTTCTTCAGAACTGGAGGCCATCGCGTCCTCGGCAAAAATCTGCTGGAATCCGTATCGTAGGCAAACCGCGCTGTGCTCTCAATGCCAAAATCGGTTGCAATTCCACAGAGCACGATCGTGTCCATTCCACGCCGCAGCAGCTGGAGTTCGAGATCGGTCCCACAAAATGTTCCCCACTGCTTTTTGGTGATAACGATATCCTTTGAAGTCGGGGAAATTTCAGGCACAAATTCGAATCAGTCTGGGGACGGGGCTGCGGAATGGGAGAAAGACTCATCGCTTGCAGCATTGAGCATCGTCTCTTTTGTCATTATACAGTTACTTTCTAGGAGGCGGTGTAAGGTCTGATTAATAGGAACGATATAGATGATGATTTAGAGTGTCGGGAAAATCCCAGGCATATGAATCCATATACTTTATACTCGGGCAAACAAATCATCCAAATATTTGGATGATTTTGGATAGATCATCTAATACACTCAAAAAGCTTATAACCTTAGCTAGTATTGGAATTAATACTCATTTATGAGAATAGCCACCTCTGAGATGAAAACAATGGACCCACTAGAAACAATTTTCGGTAAAACCGCACAGATGACAGTCCTTAAGAATCTGATCGAACGACAAAATGAACCAACCTACCTCTCAGGAATAGCTGAGGAAACTGGATTGTCTCACTCCAGCGTATCAAGGGTTATCACACCTTTGGTCGTGTCAGGCGTTATCCTAGAAAAACCACTGGGAAAGCAAATTCGAACTTTCCAGCTGAACATGGAAAGCGAGGCAACAAATGTTATTATAGATTTTTACAGCAAAATTAACCAGGTAATAGATACGTCTGAATAACAAGAAGATGGGACGTTGAAATTTGAGATTGGACAGACTTACTGATCGTTCTTTCCAAGCTTTATATAGATATAGGACTTACGCATTGTAGGCTCAAAATATCTTTTTATTACTTTTTTAATGCTACGAGATCATCGGTCGTCCATTTGTATTCGGTTGTTATTATTCCACAATAATCAAAATAACGTCTATTATCACTCTTTTCCCGTGAGTTTGGTGATTGTAGAGATACGTGCCGCCAAAGCTTCAAAACGTGGGCAAAAGGTGCGTTGGATATTTTACCAGAAAACACCAACCCATTATCAGTGGACGACCTTAAAATTTAATAGATGAAGAAATCGAGCGCTTTGAGCTCGATTAAGAAATATATAAATTTCAAATTATAATCAAAACATCACAAAACCGGATAGTGGCAAATATGCCAATTTCTACTTTAGAACTTTACAATACTGAAATTTTTCAGAGAGCATTGTAAAAAATGCAATTAAGATGGATGAAATGAAGGCTTTTCTTGTGAAATATTAAGGAAAATTGTAAATGAATGAGAGTAGTCAGTCGGAACTACAGTAAATAGGAACTACTGATTGTAGAATTAAGTTTAATTTTAAGAGCCTGTCTTAAAATTCAAGGCTATTCTACAATTGGATAATGGGCAATGTTAACTCCAAATTCCGATCGTAAATTTTTCCGAAATTTAGCTACACATTGACCTTCGAGATAGTACTTTATTCCATAGGAGTTACGCACGCGATGCATGAAACCAAATACATTAAACATATGGTTTAAATTTACATTTTAGAAATTTAACGGTTTAATACTCCTTTTTTCAGTTCATTTACGTAAGTCCTATCCCAATTGTAGAATCAAATCTAATTTTAAGACACGCTCTTAGAGCATTTCTACGGAAACTGGGAAATTACCGAGAGCTCTGACACGTATCAGAAAGTTGATGCCTTTACGGCTGAATGGGAGGTAACAGTGCCTGCCAACGGCTCAAAGAAAGTTTCCTATATTATGGAGCGAGGCTGTTAATTCTAACCGGAAGCAAACTTTCAAATAAGGATAATATAACAACAGGGGCACGGAAAAACTGTGCCTTCTTTTCCTTTATTCCATATTTTCGAACCGTCGGCAATTCAGAACACTATTTTAGAAACTAGTACCATGAAAACCCAAATATAGAACATATTATTCTGGTGACTTCCATCAGCTGATATTGTTTTGATCAAATTGATGATCCACAATTAAGTTTTCATGGTACTAGTCCGCTTGAGCGAGCGAAGCGAACGAAACGGACCTCGTGCTCCCGAAGCGAAACTCGGGAAGCGAAACTCATGCATCAAAAAATATTATTACTATCCCCCCAATTAACCCTCAAATGATCATAGGTATAATGGGACCCGAAGGCTCGTACTCGGAAAAAGCTGCAAAGTTATGGGCTACTAAATACGACCTTAGTGGTGCAGAATTTCGGTATTTTGCAGATATAGAGGATACATTTCTGGCGGCAGTCCAAGGAAAATCAGATATTTCGATAATACCGGTAGAAAATTCTATTGAAGGATCAGTAGGCGTAACTCTCGACCTCCTTCTTGAAAAAGATGTCATAATAATCGGGGAGATTGTTGTCAAAATCGAGCACTGTCTGCTCTCGAAAGGCGGGCCTGAGAAGGTCAGGGTCATACTCTCCCACCCACAGGGACTTGCCCAGTGCAGGCATTTTTTGAAAAAACACTTTCCTGAGGCCGAACTCAGGAGTACAGGGAGCACTTCTCATGCAGCCAGGCTTGCAGGGGAGTTTGAAGAAATGGCCGCAATAGCGTCTCCTGAAGCTGCAGAGTGCTATAAGCTGAAAATACTTATTTCAAACATTCAGGATCAGAAAGAAAACTACACCCGTTTCATTGCTTTGAAAGCCGGAAAGAAAGCTTCAGATGAGCAGGCTTCATGTGCCGCAGAAGCTAAAGTGGAATTACAGTCCGGACCGAAGTCAGAATCTAAATGCCAGTCTGAATTTGAAACCGGATCCGAAAAGTGTAGCCTTTCAGCCTGTAAAACTTCGCTTATAATATATCTTGAAAAAGACAGACCGGGAGCATTATATGAAATACTTGGGGCTTTTGCAAAAAGAAAAATTAACCTGACAAAGATCGAGTCCAGGCCTTCGAAAAAAGAACTTGGGGACTACTACTTCTACATCGATTTTGAAGGTAAAGCTAGCGATGCACTTATAAAAGATGCCTTAGAAGATATAAAGGCAAAAGCTGACATTCTAAAGGTATTGGGTTCTTATCCTGCTTTCGGAAAATCGAATTATGAGCCTGGAAAAATGCACTGAGAAGTTATGGCAAGTTCAAAAATGCCAATCTAAAGACAAAAATTAAGGAAAGGTACGCAGATTTGCGAAATGTATCCCCTGAAACATGTACCTTTATATACTATATTTATATAGTATCTTTCTATAATATCTTTGTATAGTATCTTTGCATGTTTTGTACGCCATTCGAATTTATGATTACAGCCGGTTTCTCCGGTTGCAGAAGGGAGCGAGATGGCTCTAGAGATTGAGAATATAGTAAACAAACACGAATCGGCTTTGAAGAAATATAGAGGACTCTATATCTGTGCAGACTTGCTTGCAACTTTTCTGATCTTTTACGTCCTGTTCGTGCTTTTCAACATGAGAGATTTATTTTTAATGTTTAGTACATTCGAACCTTATACAGGCGCAAAATTCAATATCCTTGGTTTCGGAATTATTTTTGAAACGCTTGGGCTTATTTTCCTGGCTTTTGTCCTCTCTCTTATCCTCACTGCCATCAGGTATTACAGAGCTGAAAAGAAAGATGCGATCTCCTTTTTGGAAGAGAAATACCCTGTGCTCAAGGAAAGGTTAAGGACTGCCTATGATAACCGCAATACGGATAATATCATTGTCAGAGACCTCATAGGCGGCGTTATAATTGATTCAAAGCCTGTGCAGTCCTCTTCTTTCCTTGACAGGAGAAAGCTTGCAAAGAACCTGTTTGTAATAGTGTTTACAGCTTCTGTTCTTGCATATGTTGTCGGAACCGGGTACCAGACTACTGTAGGTCCCACTGACCTGAAAGGAGTGATCGAAAAAATTCCTCTTGCCTCAGGCTCGGATGCGAACCTCTATCCTGTAAAGGAAAATGGCGGGACGTCAAATAACGAGAGCAATCCGGGTATTTTCGGAAAGCCTGAAGTAATTGTAGTAGAAGGCAAGGAAGTTGATCTGAAAATGCCTCCCGGCTCCGGACAGGGCTTTACAAGCCAGCAAGAAGGGAATCAAACTAACGAATCATTTATTCAATCGGATCTTGAAAACCCTGAAGCAGTTTCTTCCCAGGCTTATTATGAGAATTTACCGGAAGGATACAGGAAAGTAATCCAGAGTTATTTTGAAGAAATTGCAAAAGAATAAATGTAGAAAACTTATCTAAAAATGGTTAGATGTATTCCGTTTGATTGAAAGTTGTCCGAAAGCAGTTTTTGAATAACAGGCTGCGTTTTGGATGGTACACTGTCCCGGGAACAATTGACAGCCGGGACAGCTGACTTCCAGTAGAAATTAACGGTCATAGAAAGCGGGCTTAAAGACCTGCAAAAACAGCAAATTAACGGGTGAAGCAGATATGAATGAGATTAATATCGACTCTGGGCAAGCCGCCACGACCTATCAGAATGCGGGCAGAATTTTCAAAACTTTTTTTGAAGAGATAGGGAACGTCATAGTAGGCCAGAATAGAGTAATAGAGCAGATCGTGATTGCGATTCTCTGTGAAGGGCATGCCCTTGTGGAGAGTAATCCCGGGCTTGGGAAAACCCTTATGATTTCCACAGTCTCAAAGGCAATGAACCTGAAATTCAGCAGGATTCAGTGTACTCCTGACCTCATGCCTTCTGACATCACAGGGACAAACGTTATCGAAGAAAAAGACAACAGAAAAGAATTCAGGTTCGCACCAGGACCAATTTTTGCAAATGTTGTCCTTTCGGATGAGATCAACAGGGCATCTCCTAAGACCCAGTCAGCCATGCTGGAAGCTATGCAGGAACAGCAGGTAACAGTAGGGAACGACACCTTCCTGCTGGACCGTCCCTTCTTTGTTCTTGCCACCCAGAATCCCATCGAAATGGAAGGCACATACCCTCTACCAGAAGCCCAGCTCGACCGTTTTCTCTTAAAAATTCTTGTAGATTATCCCTCTTATGAAGAGGAAATGGAAATAATTAACCGATATACTAAATCCGAAGTCCCAAAGATTTCCAGGGGCCTGGATAAGGACACACTTCTCGATTTACAAAAACTCACACGGCTAGTCCCGATCTCAGAGGAACTTAAACAGCGCGCCCTTTCTATTGTGAGCATGACAAGAAAAGACAAAGAACATATTGAGTATGGAGCTTCTCCCCGTGCATCCATCGGCTTAATCCTTGCCGCAAAAGCCAGAGCCCTTATAGAGGGAAGGAATTTCGTAAGCAAAGAGGATATTGATTACATGGCTTACCCGGTCCTCCGCCACAGGCTTATCCTGACCTTCGAAGCTGAAAGAAAAGGGATGACTCCTGATCAAGCTGTTGAGGATATTATCAAGAAAGTAAAATAAATTCTGAGATACCTGGTTGATGGACAGATCCAGGAAGGAACTGCAAGGTAGAGTTTAAAATAACCCTGAAGGGGTTTCCGAGTTCGGGTTAAAACCGGGCTTTTAGATTGACGATCCAGAATGACTCGCACAAAACAAAAAATCGAAACTGACTTTTTCAGGCAGCTTGACCGCTTTACGTTCTCTGTCCGGAAGAGGGTATCAACGGTCTATGCCGGAAACCGCCCGTCTACCCGAAGCGGGCACGGCATCGATACCATCGGGTTTAGGGAATACGATTCTAGCGATGACTTGAAAGACATCGACTGGAAAGCCTATGCCAGAACTGAAAAACTCTATGTGCGGCAGTTTGAGGAAGAGAAGACCCTTACAACCCATATCCTCCTGGATGCCAGCAAAAGCATGGACTACCCCGAAAAAGGAACTTCAAAGTTTGAATATGCTGCTATGCTTGCTGCAGGCTATGCCTACATGGTAACGAGATATAACGACAGGTTTGCCATCTCAACATTTGCACAGGAAGTTGATATAAGTAAACCTAGCAGAGGCAGGAAAAACCTTCTGCGGACAATTGACCGGTTGACAGAACTCAAAATATCAGGTGGGACGTCGATAGAAGAAGCAGTCATAAAGTACAGCCGGGGAATCAAGTCAAGATCCCTTGTAATCCTTATCTCGGACTTCCTTCAGGACCCACAGGCAATAGAAACTGCAGTTTCCAGGCTGGCCGATCATGACCTGATTCTCATTCAGGTGCTCGACCCAACAGAAAAAGTACTCCCTCTTCAGGGAAACAGCAAGCTTGTAGACATTGAGACCGGAGAAGAAATCAGGACTTATGTTAGTGAAAAGTTCAAGGAACGCTACCTTGGAAAACTTGATGACCATACTGCCACGATTAAAAAAGCCTGCATGAAAGTGGGAGCCGAATTCTATACATTTACAACCGACACCCCAATTTTTGATGCTTTCTACTATACGATCAGGAGAAGGAGGCGATAAAAATGCCTTTTAAAACCCCTTTAGCCCTTGCCGCTCTCCTGAGTGTTATTCCGCTCATAGTTATTTACATGCTCCGTCCAAAGCCCAAGGTGCTTTCCATTCCCTCGCTCATGTTTGTCCTTAAGCTTGAGAGGGAAAGAAAACGGGTTTATGCCTCGCTCACTAAAATAGTGCAGGACCCGCTTTTCCTGGTCCAGCTCCTTATGCTGATTCTTCTTTCCATTGCTGCAGCAGGCTATTATTACACCTCACAAGAGCCGCTGAGTGGAGAGCATACTGTGCTCGTTCTTGACACATCTGCAAGCATGCAGGTTGAGTCCCGGTTTGCGGACGCAGTTGGGATTGCTGACGGTTATGTGAGCAAGAAAAACAGCATAATTCTGGCATCCGATACGCCTCTGCTTGCGCTTGAGAGTGGAGGCGCGTCTGCTGCAAAAGATATTCTCAATCAGGTCAAGCCAGGAGCAGGCACTGCCGATCTTTCTGCAGCCATCACCACAGGCATGCGTCTTCTGTCCAGGGAAGGAGGAAGAATCATTGTCGTTTCGGATTTCACTAATTCAAAGGGAGATGACCCTGTTGCTTCCAAGAGCCTGGCTGAATCTTACGGAATTAAGGTCAATTTTGTAAAAGTAGGGAAACCTGCAGATAATATAGGGATCATCAATGGCTGGATCGAAGCTACGGACGGAAATTACGGCTATACAGGCGTAATTAAAAACTACAGGGATCGCAACGAAAGCGTTGAAGTCGACACAGGCAGAGCAGCTTCAGGAAACTCCTCAACGTCATTTTCCCTTGATGTTCCTGCAGGCGGAACAAACCAGTTTACGCTAGGAAACCTGGGGCCCGGGATAACAACAGTTAGGCTAAATGTGAAAGATAGTTTGCCTGTTGACAACCAGGCCTACATCTCCATTCCGGATGCTTCCCAACAGCGTATACTCTATGTCACTGATAATGGAAAACTGCCTTCGAAAACCGCACTCTCACTGCTCCCGAACAGTAATCTGAGTGTCTTGAAATCCGTGCCTGCTGACCTTGAAAATTACACCCTTGTTGTACTTGCGCAAAAACAAACCCCGATTGCTAATGATTCTGTCGGAAGAATTGAGAATTATGTCAGAAACGGAGGAAATGCGGTTTTCATTGCAAGCGGAGCCCTGAACCCGGATAAAACTGAGGTTAATCTGATAAAGATCCTGCCTGTGAAGCCCCTTGAAGTCGCGAACGAAGAAAACGGGCTTGAGGTTAAGGAAGTTCAGCAGAGCAGCATTACGCGGGACATTAAAATCGATGAAATCTCTGTTCGCAAATATCTGAATGCAACTGAAAGGACTGGCTCAACAACCCTCGTAGCCCTCAAAAACGGTGTGCCTCTACTGAGTTACTGGCAGGTAGGGAGGGGAACTGTATTCTATATGGGGCTTAATGATGAGTTCGGGAATGAGACCTGGAACAATTTCCACAACCTGCCTGAGTATCCGGTATTCTGGATAAAACTCGTTCAATGGGTCGGAGGGACTGGAGATATTTCCGAATACAACCTGAAAACCGGCACATTGACCTCCCTTTCGAAGACAGAAGAAATCCGAACGCCCTCAAAGACCTTCACTTCAAACCGTGTGATTTTTGACGAGGCTGGGATCTACGAAATTTCAGGGAAGAAAATTGCAGCCAACCTCTACAGTGATAGAGAATCTAACGCTACAGTTGATGCATCTGAATTGATTCAGAGGGCTGTTGTGGAAGATAAGTCCAAACTTGTAAGGGCTGATAGTTATACTGCCAAAAAAGACATTACCAATTACCTTATAGGTATTATGTTCCTGCTCATACTGCTTGAACTCCTGATCGTGCGCCAGCGGGGTGAACTATGAACATATCACTTGAACACCCGGAAATGCTTTTCCTCATAATTCCTGTAGTAATTGCCGGGTTCTATCTTCTGCGGAAGACAAAAACGAAGCTTGTAGAATGGAGGATGCTAGTTGCTTTCCTGCTTGTCCTTGCCTTGGCTTCCCCTTATACTACAGTGACGCAGACAATTAGTGAAAAAGATCCATCACTCGTGCTGGTTCAGGATCAGACAGCAAGTATGGACATATTTCCTAAAGAAACGGGTACCGAACTGTATAAAGCCCTTACAGCCAACACCCCCACTACTTTAATCCGGCTGACAGGGGATAAAACATCTCTTGGGGACGCTGTGACCCAGTACGCTGGCAGCGGCAACCAGATGGTTCTTGTCACCGATGGATATAATAACGCCGGAAAGAGCCTTGTCGATGCTCTGGGGTTTGCAAAAGAAACCCACACTCCAGTCTACCTTGTCCAGCCTGAGCCCAAGGCAAATGATCTGAGTGTTGAGGTGCTTGGAGATAAGACTGTCATCGTGGATAACCAGAACGAGTTTGAGATACTTGTCCGCCAGGCTTCCGAGCAAAATGTCAGTTATTTACTTGAGATATTTGTGGATGGAAAGCTTACTCAGAGCGAGCCTTTTTCTCAAAGTTCCCGGAACAAAACTATCCCGTATAACCAAAATTTCGCCACCCTTGGTGCCCATAACATCAGTGTAAAGATTACTCCATCAGGAGAGGACTTCAATAGCGTTAACAACGAATTCTACAAGTCCGTGTATGTAGTTCCCAAACCGAAACTCACGCTTGTTACCGGTGAGACCAGTTCTCCCCTTGCTCAGATCCTTAACAGCCTTTACGATGTTTCTGTTGTCAGCAGTTACCCCGGAGCAGCCGCTCTCGAGAGCAGCAAAGTTCTGGTACTTGATAACCAGTTAATTAACATGTTTTCGGAGACACAGATAAAGGAAATTAAGAAGTATGTTAGTGATGGGGGCGGGCTGGTCGTCGTAGGAGGAGATAGGGCATATAATTATGGCAATTACCTTAACTCTTCACTTGAAGAAATCCTGCCCGTACTTTCGAAGCCTTCAGAATATAAGGGAGGAAGGAATCTCGTCCTGATCATTGATGTCTCTCCGAGTACGCAGGGTGGTAACAGGACCGAAGATCCCAGAGTTAATAGTTCGGGAACCCATGGAGATATCCTCGGAAATGCCATCTACATTCTCCAGAACAAAAACCTCAAAGATGCAAATGTAGGTGTTATTGCATTTGGAAGCGAGGGATATGATGTTTCTGGAGGATTTTTATTTACAGGACTTCCGCAGAACCAGGCAATCCTGAAAGATAAAATCTCTCGACTGACCACCAGCGAGGAGGAAAAGACTTCTCTTGACGAGGGGCTCAAAGTCGCAAAAGGGATGCTTACAGGCAAGGACGGCGAACTTGATGCCATTATTATCTCGGATGGCGCAATCAAGGAATCCTACGACCCAAGCCTTCAGGCTGCAAAAGAACTGAAGGATATGGGCGTAAATCTGTACTTTATCCATGTTCACACGCTTGCCGCTCCCAGTCAAACTGACCTCACCACTAAAGAATTCTATGCTGAGAGGTTAATGCAGAATCTGGGGCTCGAAAACAATTATAAGCGAATCAATATGACAGAAAGGGCAGACATCAGTTTTAAGCCAAGCGAAAAGTCCCCGGAAAATGAGAAACAACAGGAAGAAGGCCCTGCTACTTATTCTCTCTTCGCATATTCTCCGGATCACTTCATTACGAAAAATGTGAACCTTACCTCCAATATTACCGGCTATAATGATGTGACCCCAAAAGCCGGAGCTGAACGTCTGGTTATTACCTCTACAAACGGAAAGCCTGTGCTCACCACATGGCGCTTCGGACTCGGTAGAGTTGGAGCCCTCACCACGGACAATGGGGAAGGCGAGTCCACCCGCTGGGCGTCTGCCCTTTACAGCGGTTCCAGTGCCAAACTTGTTTCAGGCACGATCAACTGGGCAACAGGGAACCCGAGGGCTAAAGAAGGAGCTGTCCTGGACGGCCCGGACACCTGGCTTGGCACTCCTTCAGGCCTGAACCTTGTAATGTATGATGAGGGAATCCCCCAGCTGAAACTGGATGGAAACCCTCTGAACCTTGCTCTGACCGGAAGGAATACCTACGAAACAAGTGTAAATCCCGAGAGCATCGGAATTCACGACATTTCCGGCTACCCGCTTGCAGTAAATTACCAGCTTGAATACCGGGATATGGGACTCAATAAAGACATAGAGCCTCTTATCCTTGCTACTGGAGGGAAAATATATACTGAGAAGGAAGCAAGAGCCCTTCTCCTGAAAGATGCCAGGCAGAATTCCGAAAGGGAAGCAAACGAGCCCGTTAGCCTGAAAGTGTATGTATTCCTCGCAGCCCTCATCCTTTATCTCAGTGAAATCATTGCCAGGCGTATAAAGGAAATGAAAAAGCTCAATAATCCGGGTGAGGCAGAACCAGGAACATAAATCTGGCACTTTCCCCCTCTTTTCAGGAAGCTAAATTCCGGAACTTACAAATATCCGGAGTTTTCACCTATCTGCTTTCCCTTTTTTATTTTTGTGGTAGTCCACCAGTAGTCGATTGATATTATTCCAAAATAATCGAAATCCAGCTTCTGCTCTTTCTTTTCCCGCATTTTTGGCGCTGCTGAGGTCAGCCTGCTGTGCGAGCACATAAACGCAAACAAAAACCATGTTGGAGAGAACGTTATTAAAACATCAATCACATATCAGTGGACGACCATTTCTTTATTTTTAATTTTATAGTCATCAGAGTAAAAATCAACACTTCACAAACTGGAGAAGATAAATTTATCATCAAGTAC
>MDTP02000137.1 GCA_001714685.2 Methanosarcina sp. Ant1
TTCAAACTTTTGAGTAAATATCCAAAAACGATAGCAAGAAAAATGTTATTTTCTTGAGGACATCTGCGGAATGTCGGATATAAGTACAGAGAAAAACAATAGAAAATCATCAGCTCAAATAGCATAGAAGTTAGCCTGTAAATAAAAATCAAAAACTAAAACCAGGTTTCCAACAAAAAGACAAGACCAATTAAAGAAACAATGGGCAATTAATTATTAGGCTTTTTGGTATTTTTGAGTGTTTAAATTGCCCTGTCTACTTCCTTTCCATCAGAATAACTTTTTTGATGCTCTTAATCGTTTATTTTCTTATCCTCAGCGCGCAGATCCGGACATGAAATCCGAAAGTCCAAGTTGCTTAACCTTGTGGTTTTCGAACAGAGAACATATATCTTTATCCAAAAGTTCGATCCTCTGTCGAGTGTAGCTGGAAACGTCGTATCTTTCTCCAATCTCTTTTGAAACTTCAAGATATTTGCGAACAGATCCCTCGTGCACAGTCAAAATAACATTGCCACCGCATTTAGGGCAGGTGCCAGTAAGAGGAGGACGCCTGAACTTCTCTGCGCATTTGATACAACGCATCCGCTGCCTGGAAAATGAACGGAGGTTTCCAATAAGGTCGGGAAGAAAATGAGACTTAAGAACTCTCTCAGCCACATCTGGGGCATCTACTGCCCTAATCTTGTTAGCCAGGGAAAGTTGTGCCTCCATTTTCTCAATCATGCTGCCCAAAGTCTTATACGAGGAATTGAGTGGGCCTGCAGCAATGTCTGTAGTATCATGTGTAAACATAAAATGCTCATACTGCTCAGAAGTTCCAAGTCGGCCGCTAACCAGGTCCATAATGCCTTCAAGTTCAGTGGGATTTTTGATTTCCTGAGTAGCCCTGTAGAACGCAAGAGGATACCTTGCAGAAACGTCTATATTATGTGCCTCCTTGTCTACTTCTTTGGGGTCGATCCTGGTAGTAAGTACAAGAGGAGCATCCATTTTTCCTCCTCTTTTATCTGGGAGATAAGACCTTGAGAAATTGAGTATCCCGTCCATAAGGAGCATTATGCAGTCTTCATCCCCATCGCAATTCCGGCGTTTTGAAGCATGAAAAAAAGGATGAGCATAACCGACTGAAGCTTTCGTAAATCCTATCAAGCGCCCGAGGACTCCTGCAGAGGTATGCGGAGCAAGTCCTATAAGCAATACACCTACCATGTCCTGGATGGTTTCAGCTTTGTAATAGGGCTCAATCTTATAATACTTCACAAGGAGGTCATCCACGTATTTTGCCGTACGCAGCAGGTACTCGCCCCCGCTGTAAGAAATCACAAGGTCCTGGACCTTCAGGCAGACAATCTGTTCCTCCCTCTCGAGGGATTTTCCGTAAATGTCTTCCCTGTAACCGAGTTCCCGAAGTTTGGCTGCCGTAATCCCCAGTTCATCAGCCCGGATATGAGTAAGGGGAATATCTGACATATCGTACCTAACAGTCCCGTCCTTAAAGATAAATACGTTATGTTTAGCCCGCAGGATTCCTTTTTCGAGAGGTTCGGGGGTCATCTGCCCATTCATGAGCCTTTTTACCCCTTTAATAAGATCCATTTTTTCCCTTTCCCCTACATTTTCAAAGGCCTGCTTGTAAATAGAACGAAAATCCAGTTTGACAGTTACAACAGAAGTTGGTTTCCTTCCGCATTTAGGGCAGGTCTCAGCGCCTCTTACATCTATTTTGCAACGGGGACAGGAGAGTTTGGGACGGGTATACTCACCACAATCGCAGCGCCAGAAATAGTTCTCTTTTCCACATGCAGGACATTCCCTGAGCCCCATTTCCACTTCGATTTCTCCGATCTTTCCATTCATGGAAGCCGAGTAATCGGAAGCAGATACAAGATTCCGCGTAATTCCTCCAGCATTGCCTATCGGGAAGAGAACCTGAGCTGCAGGAGACATCTTTCTCAAGTCAGATTTTTCAGGCCTTCCCATCCTTGCCCCGATTCTCGAGGGAGCCCTGGGAAGAACTTTAAACCCACTGAGAAGAGCTGCAGCATCCACCATATTATCAGTATCAGGCATCTGGGCTTTTTCTTTCAATTGGCAGTCAAGCCCAAGGCATAAAATGAACGGAAGGGCTCCGTCTATAAGAATTACCCCATCTTTCACTCTATGCAGTACGAGGAGTTTTTCAAGTATAGATTTGATACCCGTTTTCAGGGAAGCTTTCAGGGGTAAGCTGAGAATTCCTTCCTCAGCCGAAAAATTTCCCTCCTCATCCACGAATTTTCTCAGAGCCTCGAATTCATTTCGGTTTATGTCATGCCATAGATAGGTGAACTTCGGATGCAGTGGGACGTTGAATTCCTCCGCAAGCCTGAGGGTCAGATCTGCGGAAGGATTTTTTAATTCTTCCTCCGAGAGAGTCTCAGAGCAAGCTGCCTCATAGTCATAATGCCACCATTCAAAAACGTAAGGTGAAGGCATAAGGGGATGGTTATTTTCAAGAAAATCTCCGTAGTTGATCAGAATCTCCCCAATATCCACAATTACTTCGATCTGCGAGCGGATTTCATACGCTTCCTTTATATTATCTACCCGGACAAGGTCTCCGGAATAAAGGCGCACAGTTGGCCCTTCTATTGAATCCACGGCAGACATCGCTGCAGCTTTTCCTGGCCTTTCAACCTTGAGCTGAGTCCCGTTAGAAATAAAATCATCAAGCAATACCATAGTGGAAGGATTGATCCCTGCGGCTGCAAAAGAAGTATTTCTGGAACGTCCGTAGCGAAGTCTAAACCCGCCTGGCCTTGAAGGGTGAGAAAAAACAGGTCTTCCGGCAATCAGATCTCTTATGTACTTGTCTTTCGGCTTGATCTTGTTTTTCGCCTCGTTTTCTTCATCTCCTTCACTTTTTGAACCTCCGATAAGTGTATCCAGCCAGTCCCACCCATCCATATTCAGCTTGTTAACATGTTTCTTGACCTTTGGGGCTTTGAGGGCGAGCCCTTCAGCAAGTACAAGGCACATTCCCCCTCTTACACGGTTTGTCCCTATCCTCTCCAGATCTCTATGCCCTTCAACTTCGGCCTCCTCAGTGGGGTCCCCGTCTATGCAAACAGGACAATTTCGGACTATCAGGCGGATCTCATCTTCTGATGGGGTATACTGCAGGCTCGCGACCCTCTTATAAAGCAGAATTTCTTCCACATAGCGCTCTACTTCCTCTGGTCTTGGTTTGTAGCGGTCAATCCCGATTCCACGTCTTACATAATCGCCAACAAGTACGGAAAGAGCCTGGGCAGTTCCACCTGCACTACGGATAGGCCCGGAATAGAAGACCCTGATATATTGAGAACCGTCATCGTTTTTCCCCAGTTCAACCTTGTCGATTCCTTCAATGGGAGCTGCAACCACTCCTTCTGTAAGGACAGCCATGGAAACCCGAATTGCAGCCTCAACTGCATCCTTTTTTGTGGCAAAACTCCCAACTTCCCCTTCGGCTACCTGGCGTCCTATTTCAAGAGCAGCCTCTTCCCTGGACATCTTAATCTCAAGTTCCCGGATTTTTGCAGCAACTCCCTCTACTCCTATAAGGTTCTCAACTCTATCCGCAAGATCCTTGGCAAGGGGGATTTCTACAATAGGCTTGGGGTCTCCTCCACGGGCCCGAGCTCTGTTTGCAATCTCAATTGCTTCTTTGAGCCTCGCTTCAAGTCCATCGAAATATTCATGCATCTCCTCACTTGCAATCGTTTCACCCATTTGAGAAGCCTCTTTACCAGAAAAAAGAAAAACTGATTTATCTCTGCTTGCGAATAGATCCGGAGGCTAAGATGCCTGATAGAGTAGTTACAACAAAGACAAACATACAAGCCCATATTATATAATTTCCGATCTCCTTCATGCCGAAAACCATTAAAAGCAGGCCTGCAAACAGCACTACAAAATTAATTTTGTTTACCTTGTTGCTCTTCCCCATGAATTTCTTCTGAGCCCGCATTTTTACCATATTTTCCTTTTTCTCTGCTTTCAAAAATATCCCTCTCAAATGTTTAATTAAAATCTTCACTTCTACTGCAATAACCGGGATTAAATCGCAAATCTTATGGACGAAGCTTCTCTCAACCTGTTAATTAGGGCGTCCCCTATCCCTGAAAGGCTAAAAGAGCCGTCAGCGATGATTACATCAAGCCTCTTGCTGTCCAGATTCCTGAGCCCTTCAAAAAGTTTTCTGGCAGCTACTTCTGGCTCTTCCTGAGACCCCAGCAAAAAACATTCGTCTGCGCCTAGCCCTTTTGCATCAAAAAGATCTGCAATTTCTTCGCTGAGCAAGAGTCCTACTTTCTCTTCTCGACTCATGTAGTTTTCAAGGAGTTTGGCAATTTGTTTCGAAACGAATTTACTTTCCCCTTCAACAAGCACTACCTTAGTATAAGGAGTATAGTGTCCGTATTTCTGACCGGCCTGCTTTTCCAGCGGTGCTGCATCAGTCCCGACATTGTCATTTTTGTATCCGGACCTTACTTTCCCTATGACTTTTTCAAGCTCTTCTATTCCCACGGCTCCAGGCCTGAGGACAACAGGAGGTTTGACAGTCATATCAATTACAGTTGACTCAAGCCCTATGGCTGCCTCCCCTCCGTCAATAATTGCATCAATCCTGCCAGCGAGATCAGCCACAACGTGAGCTGCCAGGCTGGGGCTGGGTTTTCCAGAAAGGTTTGCACTCGGAGCCGCAAGAGGCGTGCCTGACCTTTTGATAAGTTCCAGAGGAATTATGTGATCAGGCATGCGTACTCCTATTGATTGGAGGTTTCCGGAGGTAATTCCAGGGACGGTATCGTTTTTTTCCAGAACAATGGTAAGAGGGCCTGGCCAGAAAGCGTCCATGAGTCTGAAGGCTTTCTCGGGGATATTCCTTGCAACCTTCTCAAGATCTTCACTGGAATGCACAAGCAAGCTCAGAGGATTTCCTGGAGGACGCCTTTTTGCCTCGAAGATTTTTCGAACTGCTGTGGGGTTGAGGCCGTCGGCTCCAAGCCCGTAAACCGTTTCTGTGGGGAAAGCCACGGTTCCCCCACTCCGGATTATCGCTGCCGTCTCGTCAAGTATGGAATCAAAATTTTCTTCGGAAACCCGGAGAAACCGAGTCTTTATCGTATTTCCGTTTTCGACATGCACCAAAGGTAAACTCCTTCTGGTTCTGTTCCGCTATTATTTCTAATTTATTTTTCCTTATTTTTTCGGCTTATTTTTTCGGCTTATTTTTTCAGCCACTTACCGAGGGCAACTTCAAGTTCTTTATGGCTTTTTGCGTACTCTTGCAGATTAACTCCCTCAAGGCTTGCTTCAAGTGCCTGCCTGCAAGCAGTAGCTCCGGCTGCCGTGCCCATAGGGTGTGCATGGATTCCGCCGCCAAACTGCATAATAACGTCTTTCCCGAAAATAGAGTACAGATCAGGAATCATTGTAGGGGCAAGCCCCCCGGATGCGACTGGAAACATAGGCTTCAGCCCACCCCAGTCTTGGGACAGGACATGCTGGCTTTCATCTGCAGGCACTTTGTCAAGTACACACTCGTCCCGAAGAGTCAGAACCTCGTGCTTTTCTCCATGCATCTTCCCTACAACCGTGCCTATATGAAGCTGGTCAAGTCCGATCAATCTGCAGAGTTTGGCAACAACAACCATGCTTATCCCGTGGCGAGGGTTTCGGGTATAGGCTGAATGCATACAGCGGTGGGCATGAAGAACCAGGCCTGCATCTTCAGATTCCTCCCTCAAAGTCTGGAGGGCAGTCCAGCCTACAGGCACGACATCGATCATTGCGTAGCTGGCACCCAGATCTTTAAGAATATTCAAGCGGCGGATCATTTCCTTACAGGTAGCGGCTGTAATGTTACAAAGGTACATTTTGCGCTCTCCTGTTTCAGACTCTGCCTTTTCTGCAAGCTTCAGAGTGAGTTCAGCTCTCTTTTCAAAGCCGTTAAATTTCTGGTCCGTAAGGTTCTCATCATCCTTAACGAGGTCGCAGCCTCCTGCAAAGGAATTGTAAGCGACTATAGCATGTTTTTGAGGATTTAACCCTACTTTCGGCTTGACAATAGTGCCTATAAGAGGCCTATCCTGCACGCCCACAAGTGCCCTGATGCCTGACAGCCCAAATTTCGGGCCTTTAAACTCGCTAAGCATCGATTTCGGGAAGGCAATGTCCTGCAGCCTGAGATTGTCAACGATTTTCATGCTAAGGATATTACCTGCAACAGCACTGAGAACCTGCGGGACAGAACCCAGTTCAAAGAGTTCTTCAGAATAAGCCACCCTCACAGTCTGTGCTTCCTCATCCACGTAAAATACATGGGGCTTAAGTCTCGCTGCAAGTTCGGGACTCAGTGTGGCAATTTCAGTCCAGGAATCTATAGAGCTTTCCCCTGCCATGTGGGTAGCAGCTTCCTCAAAATTCACTCCTGCTGACGGTTCGATGTGGAATTCACAGATCAGATCCGTATCCTTCGGGCTGTAGCCTGTGTCTATATAATCCCTGCGCATTGTCTTTACTCCTTACCGAATAGGTCATTCCTATAATGGAATATGTTAGATAGAATAATAGTCCTGATTGAAGGAAGTAACTGAACATAAATAAAAACTTGTTTACTGAATGCAGTAAATTTAAAACTGAAATGAAAAAAAGAAAAGAGAAGTAATAAGAAAAAAGGTAAGTAATAAGAAAGGTATTCCTGTGGAAACCAGAATTTCTGACATGAATATATACTCTCTTCAAAGCAGATACTGTGTTTTGAATAGATAAATTTTCATAAGTAGGTTCTTCGTCCTTCAGGATTCAATCTGTTTTAAGTGTACATTATAATATACTATCAACAACCCTCTCTTTTTCTCCTCCAGAGAAAATTCTATAAATCCGTAAGTGCCAGCGAGTGCAATCGGACTCTGGAGCATCAATCTCGATCAGGTTGTAACACTGAGAGAATTTCCCACGAATTTTGGAAGAGCAAACTGTTCCCGCACTAACGACAAGCATGTCGTTCAATCTCCAGACCCAGGGGATATGCCAGTGTCCGCAGAGTACAAGGTTCACACCTGAACGGTCCAGAAGTTCCAGAACGTCACCTGCGTCTACAAGCACATTGTTTCCTCTGCCAGTCCTGGGAATTGAAATGAGGTGGTGGTGCAGGGCAAAAACCTTGAAACCGCTTACTGAGAAAGTACTCTCTATCCAGCCATAATTTTCCCTTCCTATGTGTCCTTCTTCAAGTTCCGGCTGGGAAGAATCAAGCCCTACTACCGTAAGCTCGCCAAAGTGCCCAAAGGAAGATCTGGCCTTGAAAATGTCCTCGAAGAAAAGATAACCGGCATTCCTGGAGTCATGGTTTCCTGGAACTATTACCTTATTTTTGCATTCGATCCTGTCAATGAAATTTTTTGCCCCATTATACTCGGCTGCAAGCCCGTTTTCCGTCAGGTCACCGGTGATTACTACAATATCCGGAGAGTTCTGGTTTATGTTTTCAATCATTGAATCTGCAATCTCAGGCATATAGTATGCCTCTGAGAAATGAATGTCTGAAAGATGTACCATTCTTATAATAGCTAATTCCTCTGTGCTACTTGTTCACTCTTCTGTCTTCTCGGGATTAGAATTCGCCGAACACAATATATAGTTATTCGATTTAGACTATATGCATGGAAGAGAGTAAATGATACATAAATAATCTATATTTTCTATATATAAATGATCCCTTAAGAAGAAAAACTCAAAAAGTTGTCGTGTCCGTGAGTCGTTGATCAATTTTGAAAAACGAAACATTACCATTTTTGGAAGAATCTATATATATTTTTGTGCTTAGTACTCACTGCGAAATAACTTGAGCATATTTTTACACTGTACTTACACATTTTCATAGGCTGCTTCATCGGTTTTGTTCAAAAATAAGAATATATTCCTTAAGTTATTTCATTACGAGCCCTTGGGGGTTTCGGTAACCCTCCCGCACAACCATGTTTTCACTTCTCAGAAAGGTATTCCTTTGAAAACATTTTTACGGTCAGAAGGAAGTAGGAGAGGAGAAGGGGGCCTATAACAATTCCTATCAATCCGAAAAGGGATACCCCTATGACAATCCCGATCAGGGATAGAAAAGGATGAATTTCCCCATCTTTTTCTGGATAATGGGCCTGAGAAAATTGTCCACGACGCTTACAAAGAGCCCTGCGGCAAGGATAACAATCCCTGCATCACCCTCGAGGAGCTGGATTATGGCTGCAGGAACCCAGACTAAAGTTGATCCGAAAACTGGCACAAAAGCAAGAATTGTTGCGATAAAACTTCAGAGAAAAGCTACCTGAATTTTTAAGATGAGGAAGGTGATGGTCAGAATTGTACCCTGGGCAAGGGCTACAGCTCCACTGGATGTAGCTATTCCCGTTATAATAATAAACGCATGCGAGAGACGGTTAAATTTTTTAATATATCGTAATAATTTTATTTATACTGATTTCTTCTATTTGGGGAGCGTCGGAAAAGTACACGATTATCCAAATTTGACTCATTTTTTCATCGTTAATAAATTTAATAATTTTACATGATGCCGATTTATGTAGTTGAGTTAATGACCGTGCGAGGTTAATTATAGATTCCTGACCTTTCCGACGCTCTCATTTACAAAAAAACTAACAAACACTGGCCTTATAATTTCGAACCTTCTGGATTGTGAGGATAAAATAAGAGACATTTCAGGTAAATTTTTTCATCTGTTAAATAACTTTTTAAAGAATTTTACATTATAATTCCTTTCATTCTTTGCAGTTAATATTTAAAATGTGCCTTATGATTCGTATTCTGTACATGTTTACAGTGTAATAAATTATCACGAAATATTAAGAAATTTAACCGTCTATCGCATATGTTTTTGTTCAAAACGGGAATTGCTGCACTGGATGTAATAGTTGTTCGGAAAATTTTGCTGAACTCATCCATGAGAGTGGCTGTATTTTCTTCATTGAATGGGACTGCCACATAAACTTTGCGTGCGAAAGCCGAATCCTCTTATGTTAAAAGATAATAAAGCAAAAAATACATCATCAAGAGGCCTATGGGCTGCTGGCTCAGGTTCTGGATAGAATCCAGAATGAACATGCTTGTGTAATTGACGGCTTGAGAACCAACATCCATAGCCTTTTCCTGTATTCTCGTTTGGAGAGCGCCGGTAGGGATGTCCAGCATTGAAAGATAATGAGTGAGAAATTGGCCTCCGGACTGAATAGATGCAACAATAGCTGCCTGGTCAAGTAAAAGCTGCTGGACTTCATCAATAATTATACTCCGAAGAAAATACGATGGGATCAGTACAACAAATATTGAAATATTTATAACGAAAACTGCTGCAAATTGCTTCCAAAGATGGGCTCTTTTTACTAGGAAGTGATAAAGGGATCTGAATATGATATATGGATAAAAAACATAAGGCTCTTCGCTATTCCTTATGGATAAGATGCTTTTTCAATTTACCCGCATTGGTTTTTGTGATGATATCCACACGAAACAGCGGAGAGCCAAACATAATTAATATTAAATTGTTGTTCGGTTTTATTATTTATTGTGTGGAAATGATTTTTGTTCATAAACAATTTTTCATATAATTAATTAGATATAACTGCATGGACAATAGTATATTGTAACTTAGAGCGAGCAGATCAACAAGAGCAGTAGAGATTGCCCGGAAGATGTTGGTCATGTTCCAAATCAGTTAGTGAGGGATTTGGTCGTCTTCCGAACCAATTTTTCAGAAGTTATTCGGAATTGAGAGAATGAATTAATTCTTTTGATTTTCTTCTAATCTTTAATGTGCTTTTTCGATCCAGGCGATTCAATTGATAGACTTTTACCTCCGAGAATACGACTATAGGGCTGCAGGCATCTACCTCCCCAGCAGCCACAAATCTGTTTTTTGAAATCTACTAGCGTAATTGCTGACAAAAAGTGTGGATCCCCCATATTTCCAACTCCCTAAACAAACGTATTTAAAATTCGGGTCTTGCCCGTGACCGTGAGTTAGTGAAAACCTTGAGCACAAGGAGCTCTCTGCGTTTTTCCTCAAATGCATGGCTAGTACTCGTTTTTTCAGAATTGATCAAAACTAACGGACAAGACTAGGATTTAGAAGCGTTGATTGAATTCTGAGGATTTATATGAGCTGGGCATACATAAGAAATCTGGTTACCAGAACAATAAAGGAATGGCTGGAAGATGATTCAATAACTTATAGCGCTGCGCTTGCATTTTATTTTTTATTAAGTCTTCCATCTCTCCTGTTATTTTCGGTATCCGCAGGAAGTATTTTTTTGAAGTCAAAAAATATCCAGGATACGATATTAAATAACCTGCAAGGAGTCGTTGATGAGAGTATCATCGATATGATAATTTCACTTTTCGAACATATTCCGAAGATAAATTCTCTTTCGATAAGTGCATTAATAGGTTTTGTACTTATTCTCTGGAGTGCGAGCAATATTTTCAGGCAATTGAAAAATTTCCTTGAGAGAGCCTGGGATATTAAACCTGTCGAATCCAATAATATTAAAGAATTTATAAGGGATGTGATCGTATCCTATGTCATAGTTATATCTTTTGGAGGGCTGCTCGTAATGAGCATAATTACCGAGGGTGTTGTTTATTTGGGTTCAAATTTGCTCCATGGACTTTTACCTTTTTCACCTGTCATTGCTGATTATGCAAGCTCCATAGCCAGTTTCCTTATTCTTGTGCTGTTTTTCATGCTTGCATATCAAATACTCCCAAATTCAAGTCTTGATTTCAAGTCTATTTTTGTAGGGTCACTTGTAACAGTAATTCTTATAACAATAGGCAAATACGCTGTTAGACTTTTTTTAGCATATAGTAATCCTCTAAGCGTTTATGGAGCAATAGGATCCATTATAGGGTTATTCCTTCTAATTTTTTATTCCTCAATTATGATTACAATTGGTGTAGAATTCACAAAGGTTTATTCAGAATCTTAAAATTCTTGCTTCTATAAAGCCCGAATTTGACAGATTTCATTAATTGGCACAGTATTTTCTTAAGAAAAACACATTGCATCGACATAGATTTTTTCGGAAAAATGAAAATATCAAAAATCAAAGAACGTCGTATAACAATTTTATATGTATGAAGAAAGCAGAAGCATGAGGCCCATTTATTCATTACAATATTTATGCTTCTGTCAAATTAAGGATAAAGAGGAGCGTGAGTTTTTAATCCTTTTTTCGAGTCTTTTAATTTTTCGGGTTTTTCTCCAAATTCAAAAGCCGAAATTCAAAAAAGTAATTCTGAGTTATAGGATCGGCTCAATCACAAACAGAACGATGAAATAGATAACCATTGAGACAAGTCCGAGAGGTACTCCAAGCCTTGTCCATTCCTTGCTTGTTATACCCAATTTGCTCGCAGAAATAATGTTAGGGATATTCCCTGGGATCAGCATGCCGCCTGCTATTAAAAGCCCCATAAGTAAACTCTTTATTTGGAACTCACTAAGGACGGGTCCTATTTCAGCAGCAGCTAAAGTAGCGTTATCCAGGACAGCTGAAACTATATTAATCCAATAGAGTGCCATCGACGGCACTTTTATAAAATATTCGAATATAATCGGCTTGAAACCATCGCCAAGTAATACAAGTGCTGCAATAAATACATAGACTTTAACAGCCCTCATTATGACATCCTTAAAAGTCTCACTATAGTCTTCTCCTTCTATTTCATGGTGTTTTGGATCAGCTTTTCCCAGGAAGAACATTCCAAGAATACCGTACGCAAGAATACCTGGAAGGATGTAGATGCCGAGCATTTTAAATAGATAATCGAATCCGGCATAATAAGGTGGGCCAGATAGCTTTGAGACAGCGATTGTTGAGAGAGGTTCTCCAAGAGGAGTAAGCGCAGCGCCAAGTCCTATTGAAAAGCATGCGATAACTGTGAGATCTATCTTGGATTCTCGTGAGAGAGGCATTGCATTGACAATTTCAACGAGAATTATTGCTGCAAGAATAGCTGAAATTACACTGGAAACCAAACCAAGGACAGAGATGAGGATAAAAGCCATAACCTTAAGAGAAAGCGCATTTGTCATTCTTCTAATTGCGTTATGGATAGGAGGATGCCATTTGTAGATAATCAATCCGACAACCAGCACTATCTGCGCTATACCTATCGGAACACCGTATATCTCCCCAACATGTAGTGGTGCAGTCAATGCTTCTTCGATTATCTCCAATCTCCAGCCTGTCTCTACACCTGGAATTTCAACGAGACCAGAGATTGTCATTGCCAGTACTCCGCATATAAAAAGAAATACTTCTAGATTGTGCTCAATAATTCGGACTTTAAAAGGACCGAGCAATACGACCAGGAATATTATTAAAAATCCAATTGTAACTCCTAAATCAAGAGCCATTTTTATCCTTTACCTACTCTTTAGAGTTTAAAATATCTGAAAAGTTCATTAACGCTAAATACTGTAGAACGACATATTTTTAGGGCCTTATAAAGCCCATTTTATTACAGATTATCCTATAATAGATTCTTGTTAAATATATTATTCTGTTGACGTTAAATAAAATAGGACTTACGCAGTAGCAGGCTCTGCATATTGTTTTCCCCCTACTCTTTAAATATCACAATCTATTTAATTTGTATCTTGGTCGGTTTAAATATCCTATTGCTGCTACTCTGTGAATTTTCATTTTACTTTCAAACCAAGATATCCCATTTTTATCCTTTGTACTTCTAGCCTTAGAAAAGCTCTTAATGAAAACATTATATGCGCTCTCTGCGACTCCTTCTTCCTTGCCTGACACTTTTCCAC
>MDTP02000138.1 GCA_001714685.2 Methanosarcina sp. Ant1
AATGCTACAGTTCTGCGGTTCAAGTAAATGAATCCTATCCCAATTGTGTGATCAAGTTTAATTTTAAGACACGCTCTAAGTGCGTGCAGTGTGCCTCGAAGCGCCTGATATGCCCTGCTCTTGCTCTGCCACTTTAATTGGTCCAGAATGTCCTTAAGCCATACATTGGTCAAGTGACACTACTGTCAAGATTGTCTACTCCCGTAGTCGTTCCAACTCTTCTTAATGTTGAAAAGATCAATATCATTCAGCAGAATCAGGTTATGGGCTGTACTTATTTAATTATTTCTAAAAATAAAATTAGAGGAGGAAAGTACACAAGGTTATTCGAATATACTTCCGGCGAGTTAGGGCATTTGAATGCCCATCAAATATATATAAGTTACCTCATATAAATTACATTGTATTTTATATATCTCTCTAATTTTCCTGAGGAATAGAAAATGGAAGAACTAACCGAAAAATCGAAAATGGAAAAGCTAACCGAAGACCTGAAAGAGATGGCTCTGACCCTCGGTGCCTTCAAAGTTGGCATTGCAACAACCGAAACTCTTTCAGGGGGCCCTCCTTCTGCCGACCTGACCTATGTGCTTCCTGAGGCAAAATCGGCTGTCTGTTTTGCCCTGGCTTTTGACCAGAGCCTTATAGACCCTTATTTTAAAAAAGAGGACCATGAATCCCTCGAAACTAATAAGGTGCGGACCACTACTCTTGCAAATGGGATAGCCCTTGAAATGGCAGGGTTTTTGCAGCAGTATGGATACAAAGCTGTCCCCCAGTCAGCAAATTTCGTTTACCGGATGGATACGGAGAATTGGATGCTGGATATGCACCCCCCTATTTCCCACAGGTACCTGGCTGTCCGCTCCGGGATAGGGCATTTCGGATATTCAGGGAATATTATTACAAAGGAATATGGATCCGCGATTGTCCTGGCTTCGGTCGTTACGGACGCGGAACTTGTCCCGACAGACCCCCTGCCGGAAGAAGAAAACTATTGTGACGAATGCAAGCTCTGTCTTTCAGTCTGTTCCTCAGGATACGTAGATCCAGTTGAAAAGGTTACTATAACCCTCGGAGGAAAGGAGTTTAGCTACGGGAAAAGAAGAAGCAATAGCCGCTGCTTCCTTGTATGCGGGGGACTTACAGGTCTGAACGCCTCGGGAAAGTGGTCCACCTGGTCTCCGGCGCGCTTTGAAATCCCCAAAAAAGATGAAGACTTTATAGCTGCGTTACCCGCTACCATAGAAGCGTACGCCAAAAGGCCGAAGTTCGAAGGCGGATTTTATATCTGCCTGATTCCGGGGGCAAGGATGGAATACACCTGTTCCAACTGCCATTTCGTCTGCCACCCTGACAGGGAAGTCCGAAAAGCACGGTACAGGATGCTCAAAGAAAGCGGCGTGGTCATACAGGAGCCCGATGGGACCCGCCGGGCAGTTTCTCCAGAAGAAGCAAAAGAATATCTCAAATCCATGCCCTCTGAAAGGAGAAAACTGTACGAATCGGTTTCAGAAGAATAACTTAGCGGAATAATTGAGTAATGGGCGTGAGTTATTGAAAAACGTATGCATAAGACCCCTCCATTATTTATCTCAAATAAGAAGGATGTACTCGCTTTTTCGGAATTGATCAATAACTCACAGACAAGACCGAAAATTGAAGCAGGAATTAAAAAACAGCCGGAAAGAGGTTTTCACATGCCCGTACTGAGTATTATCGCCTGCAGGATGTTTGAGGACGAGCTTGCCCATATCATTTCGAGTGATAGGGAACTGGAGCAGTTGATTGTGGTGGAAGGCAAGGATAGTTTCGTGCTGCTCCGGAAACTCAAGTCCGATAACTGCCTGCCAGTAACAGCGCCCCTGGAAAGGGTTCCTTTTCTCCTGGGAAACGGGCACGGCTCTGGCTTCATGACGATTGCAAAACCCCTGCTTTCGCTTCCTTTTTTCAGGAAAATTCACGAGAAGATGAAGCTCAAAGCGGCTTACAGGGTGACGGTGGTCGTAAACCTCCTCAGGCTGGGGCTTCATGACGATCTCGATCTCCTTAAGTCTGAAGTCTACGAAAATATCAAGGAGATGGCCTCGTTTTCGGACGGAATCCTCCTCTTTTACTGCAGCTGCGGAGAAGCCTTTGAGAGTCTGGAAGAGAACTTTTCGGAATTGGACTGCCCCCTTTACTGCCTGAAAGACGGAAATGGGGAAGTCGTGGCAGACTGCATAAGCGCCGCCCTCGGGGTAAACGCCGCCTACGATGAAATCATGTATGCCTGCAGGGGGACTGGCGCCCTCTACTTCACACCCATGTGGGCTTCGAGCTGGAAACAGATGGGAGAAGAAAGGAAGAAATCCCGGAATTTCAACGACAATTTCCTGAAGGATCCGAGATACTCACGAGTTGTCAAACTCGATACCGGCCTTTCATACGACCCTGATTTCCATAAAAATGTCCGGGATTTTGCCCGCACTTTCGACATGGAAATTGTGGAAGTAAAGGGAAGTGCGGAACTTGCAGAGAAGTCCTACAGGGCTGCCAAAAAAGGTGTTATCCAGCATACTCTGGAATGATTTTTCCCTAACTTACAGGCTGGAATATACCTGTTCAAACTGCCATTTCGTCTGCCACCCGGATAAGGAAGTCAGAAAAGCCCAATACACGATGCTCACAGAAAGCGGCGTGGTCATAGAGGAACCTGACGGAACCCGCAGATCTGTTTCTCCGGAAGAAGCAAAAGAGTATATTAAGTCCATGCCCCCGAAACGAAGAAAACTTTACGAGTCAATTCCAGAGGAGATTTAACTTTTTCAGAGTTAAGGCACTGAAGAAAGCTTAATCCAGAGACCTTAATTCAGAGACCTTAATCCAGATAAACCGTATGCAGTGTCTCATAGATAGGACCTTCTGGAGTCAGTGTGCTTTTCTTTAAAAGCACTTTATTTACCCACATGCTGCCGAATTCTACATCTTTTAACTCTTTCAGGGTATTTATGAAAGCGTTTATCTGATCCTTTTTAAGGAATTTCACCCTGGCAAGAGTGGCATGGGCGGTAAATTCTCTATTATCTTTTTCGAATTTGAAAGGTTCCAGTAAATTCTCTATGTCTTCATGTAAAGCCCTGAAATTTCCGGCTGCACCCAACCAGAGAACTTTAGGATTTGAAGGCTTAGGAAAAGTCCCCAGTCCTCCTACTCTCGTTTCGAAAGGCTCACACAAAATGGAATCAAGAGCTGCGGAAATTAATGGAATCCTTGATTCTTCCACATCCCCCAGAAACTTCAAAGTTATGTGAACTAGTTCAGGGTCAACAAACTTCAGATTAAAATCAGAGAATCTGCCCTGAATTTCCCGGATCTTCTCCCTAAAACCTGGATCTAACTCCACTGCTATGAATGTCCTGATCAAAGCTTTCACCAATGTAAATAATAAAAATAACCAGAAAAACCTTCCTATACGTTTCTTTTTAGAGAAATTAAGCCAGATAAAGTTTTTCTAAGAATTGTAAACCTGGATGAATATACTTTTGGAAAAAGAAATGCGAAGAAAATGGCGCAAAAAGACAGGAAGGAAAAAAGAAGGCGAAATTGGAGAGATTACAGAGCAATTATAATATATAAGATATGACACTAGATTGGAATAATAAGCTTAACTATTTATAAAGTTACCACTAATGTTAACCTAAATTAAATAATGTCAACCAGAAAAACAACACTAATATAAGAAAAAAATAATAATATAAGGTTTAGAAAAACCCCAACGTTGGCCGGTTGCATATAAAGGATACATAAAAAATTCATTGAAATCAGAGGTTTACCTAATTCTCAATAGTAAGTTAAGAAAATAGTGTTAGTCTAAAGAAATAGTCTAAAGAAAATAGTCTAAAGAAATAGTCTAAAGAAAATAGTCTAAAGAAATAATATTAACCTCAAAGATAAAAAGCAGAACTGCAAATAGATTGCACGAAAATAAAAAGCAGTGGATTAAATGGATAAAGCACGTATAATTGCAGAAACGGCAGCCCGGATTTCTAGGGAACTCAATGCTGCCGCAATCATGGTCTCTGGGGAGCTGAGTTTTGAAGGGATCGAAACTGGGGGAATCCCTGTCTATTATATTCCCATACGCTCGAAAAGCATAATAGATCAGCTGGTCGCTACGGGCAAAGATGGAAAATGCACTTTAAAGGATCTTGGCGACCAGATAAACCGGGAAGCTTCAAGCAACGCTGATCACCTGCAGCAGGCCGCGGCAATAGAATACGTGCTTGGGGAACTGAAAGGCGGAACCGTGGTAGGTATAGTCGAGACCCGCAGCTCCAGTTCGATAATTGTGCATAACCTCGATGAAAACCCCCTTGTAAAAGCAGTAAAGGAATGTCAAGAGAGGATAAAGTCTGAAGTAATGAGTGCAGTCATGAGTATCTCCTTTGACATTGCCCTGACAGGGAGGGAAGGAAAGAGAGTAGGAGCTGCTTTTATCTTAGGCGATTCCGAAGAAGTCATGAAGCGCTCTCACCAGATAATTCTTAATCCGTATGCAGGCCACGACGAAGCTCACCGAAATATCCTTGACAAGAAAAACTGGGAGTCCGTAAAAGAATTTGCTCAGCTTGATGGAGTTTTTGTGATAGATGAGACAGGCATTATCCATGCTGCAGGTCGCTACCTTGATGTTGACGGGAAAAACGTGGATATCGAAAAAGGGTTGGGGGGAAGGCATGTCTCAGCAGCCGCAATCAGTAGAGACACAGTTGCTATTGCGGTTACGGTATCTGAATCAGGCGGAGTTATCAGGATATACAAAGATGCAAAAGAAGCTATCTGCATGGAATCCTTGAAACCTGCAATGGGACATATCTAAGCCTAAAAATTAATAAAGTTTAGCTGCATATTTGCAAAGAACGGATACGTTCATACAAACAATAAAGCAGATAAAATAATCACGGATATTATAAATAAAGAAATATATTTCTTTATACGCGGAAAATGAAAAAGAGTGATTTCATGAAAAAACAGCTTTTTTATATTCCTTTTAGCTTAACATTCCTTTTTCTTTTAATCCTTATTCTAATCTTCGGACTTGGTGCTCTCTTTCTTGGATTTATCCTCTCCGCCTTTATGAAAATTGGCTTCTCTGCGGGGGACGCACTCTTAATCCTGCTGCTATCTCTCGTCGGAAGCAGCATAAATATCCCTCTGGCAAAACTCAAATCCGAGATTCCGGCAGTTAGGGATAGTTACGTCCGTTTCTTTGGCGTTTCTTACAGGGTTCCAATCCGGCATTTGACAAGAAATGAAACTATACTGGCTGTCAATGTAGGAGGAGCAATAATTCCGATCCTGATTTCCGCTTATCTTCTTACACAATTCCCTTCCTCTGCTCCCATGGCAGGTGCAGGCATCTTAATAGTTGCGATAATAACTTATTCCGTAGCAAGGCCAATTCGCGGGATAGGCATTGCAACTCCTGCCCTGATTCCACCGCTAACAGCTGCCCTTGCTGCGATCCTTTTGAGTTCATTTATCCATATTCCGGGATGCCCAATTGACCAGTGCCGCGTTGTCACTGCTTACACAGGAGGAGTACTCGGAACACTTTTAGGAGCCGATATTCTCAACCTCGGGAAAATTAAAAATCTGGGAGCTCCGGTTGCAAGCATAGGAGGAGCAGGGACCTTTGATGGGATATTTTTAAGCGGGTTTATTGCCCTTCTTTTGATTTAACAAATAGATTCAGTATATGAATAAAAAATCTGGGCGATACTAAAAATAACTTAGCCCTTTACCCTAAAGCGGAGCAGAGCTGAAATTCCTCCCAGTTTATGAAGCTTTTCCCCGGGCTCAAAGGTAGTGCTGAAAACAACTACTTTTCCCTGGGCCTTTTCGACTTCCATGAGGAGTTTGTCAATATCCTCTCCTTTTTCCCGCCCTTCCCTTAGGGTTTCGTCAGCAATGAGCAGGGTTTCGACAGCCCCGTAACCAAGAGCGTTTTTAACATCTGCAAAACCATAGGCTGCTTTGCCGTTCATTGAGATTTCCCGAATAAGATCTTCCATCAACGCTGATTCACGGGCTATCCTGGATTCCTGCATGATCCTGTCGACTGCTCCTCTTCGGAGTACTTCCTGAAAGCCGGACATTCCAATCATAGAGGTGTCTTCAGTCAGTGCCCTTGAAGCCATAGAGGGCTCGGTTTCATGAAAATATTTCAAGAAATCGTCTTTGGTAAACCCAGGCCCTGCAATAACTATAGAGGCATCCTCAGGAACTGCATTTCTTAGCTGTTCAACGATTTCCCTGAAAAACTCATTCCTCAGACTTGTCTCCCTTTTTCCCGAAGACTGCCTAATATGGGAATAAATCTCGATTCCGTAGTGATGCACAAAACCGATATCTGCGTCTCCTTCTTCTACTGCAACCATAACGACCTTCGGACGCTTCGAAGCTTCTTCAGCATCTTGAATTCGCTGAAACTGGTCATTTTTCCAGCGCTCCTTGATAACAGAAATGTTAGTCCCTATCTCGACGTTGAGTGTATGGTAGGAGCCAGTATCCATTCCCTGCTCTATAGGCCCGTGTATTCTCAGCCTGTTCGCAAACTTGTGAAATTCCATTTCTTCAACCCTGATTCCGAGCCTCACCTTTACTTTCTCAACCTTTTCCGGACGGATTTTGTCACTTGCTGTATCAGCTTTCCTTTTGGTAAGCGCAAAAACCAGGTCCCCTTTTTCAATTATATACTTCAGATGCCAGAGGTCATCGAGAGTTTCAACTGTTACTGCAATCTCCCCTTCCCTTCCTTTAAGGGAACGATTTGTGACTCTCATTCCTTCTTCGCTCCATTCATTTCAATCTCCCCTTCAATTTCCTCTCTGGCTTTCTTTTCAATTTCCCCTTCAAACTCTCCCTCAAATTCCCCTCCAAACTCTCCCTCAAATTCTCCTTCAATGTCTTCTCCGGCTTCGTCTCCGAATTCTTCTTCAGCTTCCTCCTCGCTACCCTCCGGTTCGTTTTCTACTTGCGATGTTTCGTATATTCTCCCTTCAGGCTCAGTTCCCTGACCTTTCCTTTCGGGCCTCTGGCTCTTTAAATCCGATTCTCCGGGAGGAACCATCATGGCAACCTGGTCAGGAGATGCAATCTGCTTTACGAAACGAGGATCGCCGAGTTCATCCGCATAGATCCTGTATATCTTTTTTGAAATATCGTTCTGGTTGAAAGTGCCAGGAGTTACTTCCAGAATATAATCACTATGCGCCCGGACAGCAGAAGCAGGCCCGCCTATCACTCTGGTCTCCCCTCTGAGTTCAAGCCCGACTGCAATGCCCAGAGGCACATCTCTGAAGTAATTGCGCTCCCCGCGAATGATAAAAGCGCCTTTTCTCACATACTCTCCCGATTCCGGAGTCTTTGTGACCTGCTCGGCTTTGACCCAGTAGCAGTCTCCGCTTGAATGGCCTGCTTTCCAGAGGCTGGAATAAGATACTGCAAACTGTGCAGCTTCCCTCAGTGTAGACTCCGGAACCTCTTCTCCCCCGGTCTTGACAACAGTCAGGGGAGCGCCTGGAGTTTGAGTGTGGAAGACGACATCTCTTTTTTCCATGTACTTTTTGAAAACTTCCTCATTGGTATCGGCATCCCTGCCTCCTACAATCAGAAAACCATCCGAAGATACAAACCACCTGAAACGGTCGTACCAATGCTTTTTCTTGGATGCTTGAAGTTTCCTCCCTGCCTTTGCAGCTTTTGAAGCAGCCTTTTTCAGCATGGCCTTTCTGGTATCCTCGATAGCTTTGAGAGCCCCTTCTCTCTTTCTGCTAAATTTTTTGACCTTCTCATAGTATTCCTGAGCGTTCTGCGGCACTGTCTTCCGGATATCAAGGTTAACGCTCCTGCCATCAAGATCCACAGTTACAGTTCCGGTTTTCTGGTCAATATTAGTGATCTTTTGCGCAGCAGGTACTGTCTTTTTTGCCTGTTTCAGAATAGAGCGGATCTCATCCCAGGAATAACCCTTTGCCCTTGCACCATTGAGCACGGAAAACAGTTCTTCGATAATCTGGTAATTGGCATAGACTATCTCTGCAATTGCATTATTCTTCTCAATTTCTTTTTCGAACTTCGCAAGGCTCTCTTCCTGCTGGAGAAGCCGTCTTTCGTAAACGCCAAGGTTTTTCTCCTTCTTCTCGGCCTCTTTTATCTCTGCGACCTGTTCCAGCGACTTTTTCCCGAAGAACTCATCAAGTGCCGTATTAAAGGAATCAAAATACTCTTTTTCGTACTCGGAATAGCGGGTAAGATCAAAAGGCAGCACATCGAAGGTTTCCATTTTTCCGTTAATTTCTTTTTTCACATGCTGAGGTTTGAGTTTAGGAGCTTCAGCTTCAATTCCGGTTTCAGTTCCGGTTTCAGCTCCGGTTCCTATTGCAGTTTCAGTTCCCGTTTCAGTTTCAGTTTCAGTTTCGGTTCCTGTTTCAGTCCAAGTTTCGGTTTTAACTTCAGCTTCAGGTTTAAGTTCACTTTCGACTCCAACCTCGGTTTCAATTCCAGATTCTCTCTTACATGCAACCTTTACCCTGAAGAGTGGAGAAAATAGATCATGCATTGCATCGGATATCTTAGAGGCATCTTCTTCAGATGCTTCTTTTGAAAGCTTAAATTTATCAATTCCTGCCCTGGAACAGACTTCTTCTGCCAGAACTCCTCCGAGATTGAACCTTGTAGCAATTGTCCGGACAATATCAGCCGTAGAACTTGAAAAAGCCTGCATAAGGTCCGAAACCTTAGCTTCTATAGGGCTCAGCTGTGCCTCAGGAAGTTCGTAAGTCTCTCCGCTCCTGAGCCGTCTGTCCTTAAGGGTTATAGGATTCATAGGCAGGATAATTTTGTTTTCCGAATCAACAATAAGCACGTTCCCCCGCGCAAAAAGCTCCACAATAAGAGTACTTCTTACTCCTGCCCTCTCAACCCCTATTTTCACAACTCTATCAAAATCATGCTGCTCTATAGAGACGATCCTGCCCCCTGCCAGGTATTTTCTAAGTAGCATTGGAAAAGACTGGGGAAGATCAGGACTTGCCCTGAAGTGTTTACTTAGATGAATGCGCTTCCCAGCCTCAATAATCAGGTTGTCCCTGCCATGATGATAAACGTAAAGGTTGATGCGAATCTCCTCACTAGCTGGCTGATAGATTTTCCCGATCTTCGCATCAATAATGGACTTCGGACCCGCTGACAGCTCGGCAACAACTGCAGCAACGTCGGCACTTGACATATCCTGTTTCATAAAGAGGATATAATAGAGGCTTTTCGTATAAGTTTTCCTGTGCCGCCCGAATTGCACCTTGCCCGAATTGCGCCTCGCCCGAGTTTCGCTTCGGGACCAGAAAAATCTATGATTTTTCTTTTAGTTGCACTGCAAGTGCAACAGCACGAGGTCCTTTTCGCTTCGCTCAAGAGGACTATTTATGTTTGTAATTTTGCTCCGCTATGAGGACTTGATGATGGCGACAGTTGTTAAGGAAGTTTTGAAAGGGATTAGGGTAGAAGAAAAGGGCTTGAAGTCGAAATAGCTGGAAATACCTGATTTTGTTTGACTTATCCCGCATCTTCGATTAAAAAGATGCAGCATAAAGAATAGGGAAACCAGAGTGGAGGTATGCTGCCTCGACCTACAATTACAGCAATATATTTATGCAAGCCTTATCTAAAGCCAGTGAAATAGCCTTAATGATGAAATTAGGGAGTTGGAAGAAAAACAGGCAAGGGAAAAGGAAGCCAGAAAAAAACCTTGACCTGATTAAAGAACAGATAAGTACTCGGTTGAACTTATTAAGCCGTTAAATCCATAACAATAGACCCCTTAAACAATATATGTGGACAGGATATTAGAATTAGCACTCGAGGAAACATTAAATCCGCAGGAAATCGAAGCGTTAATTAAACACGGTACAAGATCGCCAAAACTAGAAAAAATTGCAGAGTCCATTCAGGTCCAACTGTCTAACTTCAGTCTAAGAAATTAAAAATATTTAGTTCCAGGGGAGCGTGATTTTCAGGGTATTGATATTGATTTTAGTAATAGATTATATTATATAATTAGTTTTAATATGGCATCATTGACTTCAATCTAAATAACTCTACAAGAAGCCAAATGGTAACGTTTATTAATAATAAGGGTGCAAAACAAAAGAACTGATTAAATTTTTCAGGTGTTTGACAATGTCTAAAAAAACTTCTAAACAGAAATCCCGTAAAGAGCATGACCAGATAAAACGTGGTAAAATAGAAACTGCGTCACAGGATAAACCTTTCAGTAAAGAAAAACCAAATAAAAAGCCTGATCAAATAAAACGTGGTAAAATAGAAACCGCATCACAGGATAAACCTTTCAGTAAAGAAAAATTAAAAGAACAATGTTCTAAATTATGCAAACAAGGTAAAAATTTGTTAAGACTTAAATAAAAATATTGAGTTAATCTTATATTATATGGTACTTTACCAGAATTTCCACCATTTACGAGATTTTGATATTTCGGGACTATCGAGGTCAAGAGTTTTAGTGCTTTCGATTTGAAGTATTGGGCGCATATATTGTAGTTTTCAGCCTTTCGGTTTAAGGCTGGATTCTGGCACCCCTCTCTTGCAGTGCTTGAAGACCTTTGGTCTTCACTTGAAGTACATCCAACTCACTGCATGAGAGGCGTTTATCTAGATCAGTTCTTAGTTTGTCTATTTCAGCGTATTTTTTTCGGTTTCCTATTACAGACTTTTAGGTACTCTGGCGTTTACTCTTACTTGATCTTCCTTCTGGCAAGGACGTTACTATCGTTGTGCATCAAAATTCATGAGGGAAGCTACAAATTTAATAAAAGTGTTTGCGTAAAAACACAAAATTGATACAGGTTTTTGTTGTCATTCAGGGCAACTTACTCTAAATTTATAGGACTTCCACATTTGGAGCCCAAAATCAAGTATAACATACACTATGGTTAGAGTTCTATTTTAACCAACTAAAGATTTAAAGCCTATTGATTTTCAGGTAAACCGCGTTACAGTATTAGCGGCATTAACAATAATAAATATTTATATATAATCGGAAAACGAGAAAAAAGAGAAAATAAAATTAACTCCTTTTTAACTTTATAAAATTTTAAATTAACTATTTATATAATTTTACCTCATGACATTTGAGGTAAATAATGAATGAAACCTCATATACTTTTCTTAACTCCTCTTATTATGCTGTGTGTAAGCATTCAAACAGCTTCCGCAGTTTGTACCGGCTCTTCGTCGTGCTCTTCCGGCAATTCATGTACGGGAAACAACTGTGGAACATGTACAGGAAACAACTATGCAACACTGTATAGATAGTAACCGTGGAAAGTGCCCTAAAGTAAGCGTTCCATCACGCTATCACCGTAAATACTATCCACATCACGGCAGAAACAGCGATTCCGCTCCTGTAACTCCGGATCCAATCATTCCTACTCCTACGAATCCAGCCCTCACAACAACTTGAGGCAATGGGATAACTTCCTATCATCCTTGCGACGGGAACATATAAGAGGTATTAACTACAGGTCAAAAAATCACATTGACTAATTATGAAAACGCAACTAATCCCACATATAACCAAGTTCTTACCTTTGTAAAAGCCGATAAAACAGATGAGAAAGCATACACGTCTAGTTATGTTTGCTCAGGTTTCTCCCAGGATCTCCATAACAACGCAGAAAAAGCAGGAATAAAATGCACATGGGTTGGATGCGAATTCACCCAAGGCGAAGGACATGCTTTTAACGAAATTCAGACAACTGATAAGGGTATTGTATACATTGATTGTACCGGAGTTCCCGGGTCGTGTCCTTGAGTTATTGATCAATTCCACAAAAGCGAGTACATCCTCCATATTTGAGGAAAATGTATAGAGATTCTTGTGCTTACGGTTTTCAATTGCTCACGCCCACGACCCCACATTAAACTGAAGGATAATAGAATCAGTAAGTGTGTAGGTTCCTGCTGGAAAGTGAATTATATCTACCTGTTGAAGTTGTTGATTAATCTCGTTTTGATCTGCTGCCCCGCTCTTCTTCTGAATAATAACAGAAAAAAAGCCGGGGTAACATAGACAAAAGAATGGCATTTATTATTACCCCGAAAATTAGTATACAACTCTTTCAAAAATTCATGGAGAAAACATATAATTCCATGAAGTTAACAACAATAAAAGATTAATTGGGTAGTCAGTGAGATAAACAAGTTACTGCTTGAAAGCTTACTCTTTTTCTAATTTTTTAATATTTTCTGCCAACCTATTAAGCTGCTCCTGTTTTTTAGCCAGGCCCTCTTTAAGTTTCTTCAATATTTCTTCCTTATTTAGAGAGCGTCGTAAAAGTCTATTTGATTCTACAAATAGGATAAATTGATCCTTAATAACCTACTTTCGGCAGGTCGACATTATCTTTTGACAATTTTTGATGATGGTGCTTTTGAAATAATACTCCATAATTGCG
>MDTP02000139.1 GCA_001714685.2 Methanosarcina sp. Ant1
AAAAAACTATGTGATATCTTATTTTATAGATGCAGTGGTTTGCATGCCTTAGTTCCATTGACAGTACAAAGGTAGCTGAGGTTTTGCCATTTTCCACAATATTCCTTATTTTCCAATAATATTTAGTAGTATAGCTTATTTTGGAAAAAATTTTCGTTTAAACAACTTAAAAACAATTTAGCGCAGCATTATGTCAATAATTCTAAATGAAGAGATTTTTAATCGTTTAAAAACGAAAAAATAAACCACGGAAAGCACGGAAAAACACGGAAATAAAGGAAACACGGGCACAGTTTTTCCGTGCTTTCTGTGTTTTCCGTGGTTAATAAATCTTGATCAAGTATTTCCGTGTCCTTCGGTGTTTTCATGTTGTGAATAGAGGGTTTAAATGTAATATTTTGGCAAAATAAGTATTTATAGTCAATTTCTCAGTTTTTAGAGTATTTTTGTCAATTTTGGCAAAACCTCAGCTAAAAATATAAATTAGTTAATTAACCAGCGGTTCTTGGGGAAGTTTCCTTCCTGTAGCAAGCTACGAGTCATTCAACTTAAATAAGGAACTTAATTTCTTTAAGTTTTATACGGTTGTGAAATATTCTTATATTGAATTTCAAAAAGGATAATAAGAGTCAGACCCCAATATTTGAACTTTTATCCATTTGTGAAATATTCTTGTATTGAATTTCAGAAGGATAAGAAATAGCAGACCCCCAAATCTGAACTTTTGTCCAGGCGTGAAAGATCTTGTATCGAATTTCATAAGGATAAGAAGAATCAGACTCCCAAATCTGCACCTTTTGATTTTTGAAAAGGAGTGTACAATATGACTGAGATACTCGAACAACTCAAAAAATCAATTCATAATACAACCGAAGCAGGAATAAACGACTTCTCAGGAGAATTTCTGAGCTTCGAAGACAGAGAAACTCACCATAGTGTGGTGCTTGACAAAAGCATATCAAAATTCGATCTGATGATAAACAATGTGCTTTTCGCTATTGAATTACACGGCGAATCGTTGCCAATCGAAGAAGTCCCTGAAGAGGGTGATAGCGAAGAGCTTGAAACTCAGATAAGACATTTAGCCAAGCTAAACAATAGCATTAGGGTCCTTTCAGAATCAAGGGCTTATCTCGAGATACTTAGGGCTGAGATGGTTCAAGAGACAGGCAGAAGGGCTTCCAGAAACTTGAAAATAGGGACTGAACTTTAAAGCTTTAGAGCCTCCCTTTATCTCTTTTTTATTCCAAAATTGAAACCATTTCGTTCTTTAAACTGTGACTAACCCACCGATCCATCTTCTCGCAATTTCGCACTATTCTCTTCAGTATGTGATCACAAGCAGCCCATACTTTTAAATCCAATATACATGTTATGTGATATGTTATACCAGGGTCACGGTAAATGAGAGCGTTAAGGTTTAGGTTCTCATATGGCCTCATATGCTAAGGAATGACAAAAATATAATTTCATGTATTTGGTTACCGATATTGTCTTTGATGATTATTTAGGGAAATGGAATTATAGAGCTATTCCCAAAGTGAAAACTCGAAGTTATTTTCTAGCTATTCCTAAGTGATCTGTCACAAAAAATCTTATTGTAAAACGAATGTGGAGTATTACTCTATGTCTTTTCTAACTGATTTTCTTTTAGCTTTAGGGCTTTCAATGGACGCTTTTGCAGTTTCAATGTCTAGCGGTACCACGATACGGCCTTTTCGGGTCAATGATGCTCTTAAGCTGGCTTTTTTTTTCGGAGGCTTTCAGGCTCTCATGCCTGTACTGGGCTGGCTTGGAGGAAACACAGTAAGCGGCTTTGTTGCGGCCTATGCTCCCTGGATTGCCTTTGGACTTCTTGCTTTTATCGGGATCAAAATGATTTACGAAGCTCTTTACGGAAGCTCGGAAGGAAAGGTAGGTACCCTCAGTTATTCGGTGCTTTTTGTGCTCGCAGTTGCAACAAGTATAGACGCACTTGCTGTAGGAATTAGTTTTGCATTTCTCAAGACGCCTATTCTTGAACCTGCGATTATTATAGGCTGTGTAACCTTTTTTATGTCTTTTTGCGGAGCGATCCTCGGGTATAGGATAGGTCACTTCTTTGAGAACGAAGTAGAAATTCTAGGCGGCCTGATCCTTATAGGGCTTGGCGCAAAAATCCTTGCCGAACACCTTCTCTGGATCTGAAAAAGCACTTCCAGATCTGAAAAAGTTACGCCAGATTCATATACCTCAAGCTATAGATGCAGTTAGCATGAAACTGGCTGTAATCGAAGGTGATGGGATCGGCAGAGAAGTGATCCCCGAAGCTGTCAAAGTTCTTGATGCTTTTGGACTTGAGATTGAGAAAGTACCTATTGAACTGGGCTATGCCAGGTGGGAGAGAACAGGGACTTCGATGTCGAATGAGGATCTCGAAACCATAAAAGGATGTGATGCGGTCCTTTTCGGAGCAGTCACAACTGTGCCGGATCCCAATTACAAAAGCGTGCTTCTGACCATTCGAAAGGAACTGGACCTTTATGCCAATGTAAGGCCTGTAAAACCCCTCCCAGGCGTAGTTGGCGTTATCGGGAGAAGCGATTTTGATTTTATTATTGTTAGGGAAAACACTGAAGGGCTGTACTCGGGGATTGAGGAAATAGGGTATGATCTCTCCTGGACAAAAAGAATCATCACCCGGAAAGGCTCTGAAAGGATTGCAGAATACGCATGCAAACTCGCGAAAAAAAGAAAGAACAAAATTACTATTGTCCACAAATCCAATGTCCTGAAATCCGATAAGCTTTTCCTTGATGTTTGCAGGCAGACTGCCAGTGCTCATGGCGTGGAGTATGGCGATATGCTGGTCGATTCAATGGCTTACAGCCTTATGATGCACCCTGAAAAATACGATGTTGTGGTTACAACGAACCTCTTCGGAGATATTTTGAGTGATATGTGTGCAGCTCTTGTAGGAAGCCTTGGCCTTGTCCCAAGTGCCAACATAGGGGAAAAATATGCTTTTTTCGAACCAGTACATGGAAGTGCACCCGATATTGCAGGAAGGGGTATTTCAAATCCGCTTGCTGCAATTCTTTGCGTAAAGATGCTCCTGGAATGGATGGGTGAACCGCGCTCTCAGGTAATCGATAAGGCAATAGCCGATGTGCTTCAGAAAAAGATAATCACTCCTGACCTGGGAGGTACGGCAAGTACAATAGAAGTTGGGAATGCAGTTACAGGCTATGTAATGAAGAATATGTAAAAGAACACTGGTGAAGGGATAATGAGGAATTTAACTTTAAATTCCGATATTAATTTTTTCCGAAATTCAGGTACACATTGACCATATAGGATAGTATTTTATCCCAATTATAGAATCAAATTTAATTTTAAGACAGCCTCTTAAAGAACCACGATAATCAGAGTGTTTTCTGGAGATCTTTCCCTTCAGAGACCAGCAAATTGCCCCAACAAAAAAAGTGCAAAAGAATTTATTTGCGTTCTCCAAGGAAGATCATCATCCCTGCAGGAGAAGCCTTTTTGTAGATTTCCTCCAGCGCATCAAGCAAATCCTCTTCGCCGCTCCAGAATGGAAATTTCCCAAGCCTTTTTGGAAGGGCGGCTGGAACCGGAGGGATGTGAGCCTCAAGAGAAGAGGTTTTTTCCTCTTCGGGGTTTTCGGTGGGCCTGCCCCAGAAGGCTTCCGGATCAAGGGGCAGTTGCTCAGGGGAAAAAGGAGTTATTTCAGCCTCAGCTTCGGTTCCTTTCTCACCATCAGGCCCTTCTAAAAAGACCCTGGCTTCTGCCACCTGGCTCAGATTTTCCGGGCCTGAGCTCTTACCGAGAATGGACATAAAATCGTCCATGTCCACACCCCTCAGTTTAAAGATAAGGAAAGGGTCCCTGTCAAATTCTTCACCGAGCAGGTAGTAGACGGCTGCAATGTGTTTACAGGGGTTTGACCAGTCCGGGCAGGAGCAGTCGGTTTCAAGGTCATCGAGCGTTTCAGGAAAGAGGGAGAGCCCGATTTCCTTAAATGCGGTGTCGATATCTTCAGGCATCTCGCCTGCGAGGAGCTTTGCTGCAAAAATAGGTTTCAAGGCAAGTTTTTCTGCAAGGAGTTCCCATTCCGAACCGGTCAGGGTCCGTACTTTTATTGTTACTTCATAGGGCTTGGGTTTTGAACCCTGGACTTTTGCCCTTACAAGCCCGGCCTCTATTTTTATGGAGGTTACCTGACCTTTGCGGGCATAGCTCTTTCCGCGGCCCAATCTGGCTCCCATATTAAAGTTTTCAAGGGTTTTAATCCAGCGTTTTGCCCACCAGCTCTGGGCAAAGCTCCCACGTTTGGATTGTGCCTTGATTCCCCCTTTGACCCCAATTGGTTTTGAGGGTTCATAATGACCATAACCGTCCCAGTAAGCTGCCATTTTATTCACCTACCGCTTCTTCTCGAAGAGCAAAAACGTCCTTCAATTCCTCGTTGGAAAGTTCTGTCAGCCAAGCTTCGCCTGTCCCGACAACGTTCTCTGCGACTTGCACTTTACGCTCGATAATCTCATCGATTTTTTCTTCAAGCGTGCCTGCGCAGATGAACTTGTGCACCTCAACGTTTTTTGTCTGTCCTATACGGAATGCCCTGTCAGTTGCCTGGTTTTCTACAGCCGGGTTCCACCAGCGGTCAAAGTGGAAAACGTGGTTGGCTCCTGTCAGGTTAAGCCCCGTACCTCCGGCTTTGAGGGAAAGGACAAATATAGGGAGGTATTCTTTTCCTTCCTGAAAGCGCTCAATCATCCGGTCCCGCTGCTTTCTGGGAACCCCGCCGTGCAGGAAAAGGACTTCACAGCCGAAGCTTGCCTGCAGGTGCTCTTTTAGCATTCTGCCCATCTCCGCAAACTGGGTAAAAACAAGGGCTTTTTCCTCGTTTTCCAGGACCATATCCATCATTTCGGTAAGCATTGCAAGTTTTCCTGACCTGCCAGGGATGCCGGAGTTGTCCTTCAAAAACTGTGCAGGGTGGTTGCAGACTTGCTTGAGCCTGGAAAGGGCGGATAGAACTATACCTCTTCTCTGGATGCCTTCTTCAGCTTCTTCCATTGCTTCTTCGATGTCTTCGAGGACTGCAGCATAGAGAGAAGCCTGCTCTTTTGTCAGCGTGCAATAGGTTTTCATCTCCATTTTTTCCGGAAGGTCGGAGATAATCGAACTGTCGGTCTTCAAGCGGCGCAGGATGAAGGGGCCGGTAATTTCTTTTAGCCTCCTTGCAGCCTCCTGATCTCTTTCGGCCTGGATGGGAATAAAGAAATTCCGCTTGAAACCTGCCTGGCTGCCGAGGAACCCGGGGTTTAAAAACTCCATGATGGACCAGAGGTCTCCTACATTATTCTCAACCGGAGTCCCTGTAAGAGCTATACGGTAGTCAGCTTTCAGAGCCCGGGCTGCCTTTGCCTGTTTAGTTTCCGGATTTTTGATGTTCTGGGATTCATCAAGTACCACTCCGGCCCAGGGAACGCCTTGCAAAAACTTGGCATCCCGCTGCAAAAGCCCATAGCTTGAGATAACAATAGCATGATTCATTGCTTCTTTTTTGAATTCCTCTTCCTTTTTCCGGCTGATTCCGTGGTGGACCATTACAGAAAGTTTCGGGGTAAAGCGAGAAGCCTCTTTTTTCCAGTTATTGATAACAGAAGTCGGACAGACCAGAAGAACTGGTTTTGGGGCTTCAAGTCCCTCAACCTGTTCTAAATCATGCTGGATAAGAGCAAGAGTCTGAATGGTTTTGCCAAGTCCCATGTCGTCTGCAAGGCAGGCTCCTATGCCCCACTGCTTCAGGAAAGCAAGCCAGGAGTAACCACGGAACTGGTAGGGTCGAAGGGTTCCTGAAAAACCATTGGGAGCCGGAAGTTCTTCAAATCCGGCTTTGTCCTTTAAGTGGCTGATTAATTCTCCGATCCAGCCGCTTGCATTAAGCCCTTCAAAGTCCAAACCTCCGGCTTTTTCAGAAGCCCCAACTGCCAGCTTTATAACATCTCGCAGACTTGCTTCTCCATGTGGGTTCTTCTTCCAGAACTCAAGAGCAGCCCGGATTTCCGCATCATTTACCTCGACCCACTGCCCGCGGATTTTCACAAGCGGAGCTTTGAGCTTTGCAAGGGCTTGCAGCTCTTTGACTGTCAGCACCCTGTCTCCGAGGGCAATTTCCCAGTCAAAACTGATAATTTTTTCGAGGGTCAGCCCGCTTCCGATCTGTAATTTCTTGCCCTTTACCTTAGCCTGGGCTTTTAAGTGGGTTTTTGTACCTTTACGGGTCCACCAACCCGGTAGAAGTAACCCGAAACCTGCCTGGCTTAAATCAACTGCACTTTCAGTCAGGAAGCTGTATGCCTCTCTCGTATCCAGGGAATATCCCGACGGATCGGGAGATTCAAGGCTTGAAGCAATTCCTGCGCTGATACTGGCAGCTTGTCCGAGGGAAGAGAGAAGAAATTGGCGAATATTTTTCACGTCATACCTTTTTAACGGGCTGCCCTTTTTTGGTTTCCAGGCATCTTTCACAGGGATCAGGAGGCTTGGGTCTTCATAGGATTGGAGCAGGTATCGGACATACCACATATCCCCGTAAATTTCTACGTCAGCTATTCCTCCCCTGCTTCTTTTGTTTTCCTTTCTCCTATCAACTGTTCCTACCCGTTCATTCTCTACAATTCCTGCCCGTTCATTCTCTACAATTCCTGCCCGTTCATTCTCTACAATTCCTGCTCGTTCATTCTCTTCAATTCCTGTCCGTTCATTCTCTTCAGTTTCTTCTTCCTCAATGGGTTCTTCCAGACGGAAGCAGAATCTGAAAGGGGAAGTGGTAAGGATGGTGAGGGGGCGCTGCCACTCACGGGTTCGGGCCGCAAGCTGCAGAAGTTCTTTTTCATCTCCATAGATCAGCCCTTCCGGACTTTGCAGAGCGGAAACCCAGGCATCGTGGACGCTGGAAAAGGATGCTTTTTTACGTATCTCTTTTGGAAGTCCTTTTTTCCCTAGCTCAGAGCGGACTATCCGGTCAAGATAGTCTTCGATAAATTGCCTTGCCACTAAAATCGCAGGCATTTCCGGCGGCCTGGTCGAAACCTCAGGAGTAAGAGCCCTTGCAGCAGGAGGCATTTGCTTTGCCAGCTTTGCCAGCTCTCCTGCATCTTCTCCGGCAAATACGGGCTCCCATAAAGCTCTGTATTCGCCGTCTTCACCCCTAAAGCCAGGCAGATATTTCTGTCCGGCTACCAGAGAACCTGCAAATTTCAGGGCTTCTGCCCACCAGATAAGGTCATTTCCTGAGATTATACCGGGAGCCAGAACCCGTTTCCCCATGCAGGCGCATAGAAGAATCATGGCTTCTTCAGCATCCAGAGGGTATGCATGAACAGTCCAGGGAGTCAGTGTAAGTTCTGCTTTCGAAGTCGGGATTTCAGCAACTAGAGAGCTGGAAGGAACCGGATTCCCGCCTATTGTTGGCATCCAAACGTTAATATTCTCCGTCTCTCTCCGCTCAGTACCTAATGGAAACAAGTCAAGTGTAGAAGACAGGTTATCAGAGTCGGAATCGTAAGGGTAAGGCTTTGCAACCTGGTTTTTTGGTTTTCTCCCACGCCGAACAGCAGGAATTTCCTTCTCGGCTGGGCTTTCACCCCATAAGAAAAATTGTTTTCCGACCCTTCCTGCATGCAGGATTATCATATATTTGTATTAATTGAGAAGATATATTAAAAATGATTGGAGTAGGCGGTTTTAAAACTGCATTAATTTTACAATCGATAATGGCAATATTGACTTAAAATCCAGATATTCAATTACTCTGAAGTTCAAATCCTGGTGTTTCGATTCCAAAACGAATGTCAAATTCAGAAATTCATGGTCCTCAGGATTGATTGGTCGTGCTCCATTAGCCGGTTGGTATTTCATATTTGAATACTCCCCGCCCAAATGAACCTGTTTCCCAGGCTTGCCTGCGTACAGAAACCGCAACCAGGCTCTACGAAAAAACTCTGGATATAATCGAAAAAGAATACGACCCCGAAAACCCCAATTTCAATATCACAAGAACTAATTTAATTGGCCTTTACGAGAAATGTAAAGAAGCTGGCGGAGCTGAATTTCAGACGATCCAGCATATAGAAAAACGTCTGAAAATGAAATATATTTACTGATAATAAGAAAAATGGGAGAATTACTCCTTATCTGCTGCAGTGCCTTCCACAAAAATCTTATCTGCCAGTACATAGTGAATGCCCCGCAGGAAATGCAGAATATATATGAAGAGGACCGAAATAAATGTTACAACGGGTATGAGGAAGCACAATCCCACAGTATATTCGTTAGCTTTGACCACTTTGTTAGCAACCACATCCACAAATGCCAGAACAAGGCGTGATATTTTTCTTTCAAAATACTCAAGAGATGCCCTCTCTAAACAGATCCTTTTGCCTTCAAGAATATAATTTGCACATCTTTTCCATATTTCACTTAACTTAGATTCTTTAACTGTATTCAGGTCATCCGCGAATTCAAAACAATTACCTCCATCACGGGTAATGTTAGCACTATCCGTATTAACCACCCCCAAAAACGTACAATTTTTTGAGTATATTATATATCCATCCCGGAAAGGTTAAAAATTTTTTGGTTAGTTTAACTTATTTGTGGGAAGAATTTGTCTGATTTTTGAAATTGAAAGATTTCAGCAGAGTAATATAGAACAAGTTGAAAATACGTTAACAAACCGAATATCTTTGATTTCGCGACTATTTTTTAGAGGAATTGCATGGTAATTACCCCAAAAAATCATTTTAAACAATATCCTTTTGTTGATAGAGAAGATCATATTCAAACCTTCAAAGAAGCTGTAAATAATATTGGGCAAAAAGAATTCAGTGTCCTGGTTTATCATGGAGTTGCCGGTATTGGAAAGACAAGTTTAAGAAAAGAATTTATTAAGTACTTAGAAGCATATAACCAAAAAAATAAAAATCAAGACGTCACCTTGTCTTCAATTCTACAGCAGGAAATAATCTGGACTTCAATAGACCTGCAATTGGACAAATACAGAGAAAAAAATACTTTTTTGGTAACCTTAAAATACGATTTACAAGAGAAATTTAAAATAGACTTTCCTGCTTTTGAAATCGCACATGCTGTTTACTGGAAAAAGACAAATCCGGAAATTCCCCTTAGGAAAGACAACTACCTGCTTTTTGAAGGTAACAATGCTTCTGATGATCTTTTTGAAGTTGTAAGTCAAATACCTTACTTCGGTATAGTGCCTTATGTTGGAAGATTTCTACTCAATAGTCTCCCTGATCATCTTAGAAAATGGTGGACAAAAAGAGGAGAAGAAGAACTCAAACAGCTTCCAGAAAAAGAACCTTTGGAAATAGAAGAAATGCTTCCTTATTTCTGGGCACAAGACCTCAATAATTATCTGAAAAATTCTTCAAAAATTGCAGTATTGTTTATAGACACATATGAAGCTCTGTGGGTAAATCATAGGGATGAAATCAATTTCCGTGATGAGTGGATTAGAGAAGAGCTAATTACTCGCTTGTCAAAGAATGTACTGTGGGTTATTTGCGGTAGAGAAGCACTTCAATGGAAAGAGATAGACAATGAATGGGACAAATATCTAACCCAGTATGAGGTAGAGAAACTCTTTAAAAAATACTGCATCGAATACCTTGAGTATAGGGGAATTACTTATAAAGAAATACAGGAAGCCATATTTTGTGGGAGTAAAGGCGTTCCTTATTATTTGGAATTATCGGCAGATACTTATGGAAAAATTACAAAAACAGGTGAGAAGCCAAAACCTGAGGATTTTGGGAATAATCATCAAGATATTGCGCGCAGATTCTTCAGATTTTTAAGTACTGAAGAAAAGGATTCATTAAAAGTTCTTTCCATCCCTCATTTTTGGGACTATGACCTTTTTAAATACCTGGTTAAAGAATTCAATACAGGATATCCCACATGTAATTATGAAGACTTCTGCAGTTTTTCTTTTATTGGAAAAGGCGAAAGCAATAAGCAGAAAATGCATCAGTTAATGCAGGACTGTCTTCAAAAAACTCAGGTAAAGAAAAGGCCAGATTCAGTAAAAAGAATTCATAAAGCCATAAATGAGTATTACGGCAATAAACTCAATAACATAGACATTAAGGCAATCACTCGAGAACATGAAACCGCCTTAGCCGAATCCTTCTACCACGCAAAAGAATCACTAGAAGCAGAAGATTTGCTCCATTGGTTTGTTGTTGCTTCAGATCCATTCGACAGAGCAGCATTCTGGCAATTAATTGTCCCTATGTATGAAGAAATGCTGCAAATTCTGGAATCAAAACTTGGACCTGAACACCCCGATGTTGCGATAATCCTAAACAATCTCGTCAGACTCTATCGTCAGATGGGAGATTATGAAAAAGCACTCCTACTTTCTCAAAGGGCACTTGACATTTATGAAAAGGTTCTGGGTCCACAACACCCAGAAGTTGCAACAACCCTAAACAATTTTGCCGGACTCTGTCGTCAGATGGGAGATTACAAAAAAGCACTCCTACTTTTTCAAAGGGCACTTGATATTCGTGAAAAGGTTCTGGGTCCACAACACCCAGATGTTGCATTAACCCTAAACGATTTTGCAGTACTCTATTATAAGCTAGGAGATTACAAAAAAGCACTCCCACTTTCTCAAAGGGCATTTGACATTAATGAAAAGGTTCTGGGTCCGCAACACCCAGAAGTTGCAATAAATCTAAACAATCTCGGAAGACTCTCTTATATGGTGGGAGATTACGAAAAAGCACTCCCACTTTATCAAAGGGCACTTGACATTCGTGAAAAGGTTTTGAGTTCAGAACACCCCGAAATTGCAATAACCCTAAACAATCTCGCTGCACTCTATCGTCAGATGGGAGATTACGAAAAAGCACTCCTACTTTTCCAAAGGGCACTTGAAATTCATGAAAAGGTTCTGAGTTCAGAACACCCCGATGTTGCGATAATCCTAAACAATCTCGCACTACTCTATACTCAGATAGGAGATTACGAAAAAGCGCTTTCACTTTATCAAAGGGCACTTGACATTCGTGAAAAGGTGCTGGGTCCGCAACACCCAGATGTTGCAACAACCCTAAACAATCTAGCAAGTCTTTACTACCACATTGGAAGAAATGAAGAAGCTTCACCTTTGTTTGAACGCTCCCTTAAAATACTTGAAATAAAATTTGGTTCTGCTCATCCGAATTTCAAGACAACTGGACAAAATATTAAGGCTCTTAAGGCTAAAATGGAGAAAAAGTGAAATTTACTTCACAGTTTGTTATCAATGGCGTTCATATGATCTGGTATGCAGATATTGTTTTTCGAATTTGCGTTCTGAAAAAGCCGTTCGCTACGCGACCGGAGATAGGGACCGGGTTTTAAAATCGTGAACAAGCAAATGTTCCGAGAAAATTATTTCTTTTTCAATACTTCACCATCTTTTATTTATTAATCAGATCAAAGACCCACCTGCTGATGCCTGGAGCAATATTTCCGCTCCGTCTGTATAATTCCACTTCAAGTCCCATTTTTTCATACTCCTCAATTAGTCCTGGAATTTGGGACTCGGCTTTGAAAGTGTAAAAATGAATGTACCCGCCTTTCTTAACAAACTTTGAGACTCGGCCAAGGAAATGGTCCATGCCGTAAGGTGTCGGCACAATAGCCCTGTCAAACCCGCTTTCAGGAAGCTGAAGATCTTTTGCCTCCGCGATGTCCTCAAAATCTCCTTGAATAACTGTCACTTGCCTTTCAAGCTTGTTAATCCGAATATTTTCCTGTAGGCAGGCGCATGCATCGGGATTTATTTCGACAGCATACACTTTTGCCCCTTTTCCTGCAGCAGGGAGCACAAAAGGGCCCACACCTGCGAAAGGAATTAAAATGCATTCTCCAGGGGTAATTTTTGCGGCTACCCTTTCTCTTTCCGAGTACAGGCGGGGATTAAAAAAGACTTTTTTTAAATCCAGTTTATAGGTGTAACCGTTTTCCCTGTGAATGGTTTCTGTGGACTCTCCAAGAAGAAGCTCGAAGTCAGCAACTCTGTGATCTCCTTCAAGTTTACTCACTTTATCAAGAACAGCTCGCGTGTTGCCTCTCATAGAGAATAACTTTGTGGCAATAGCCCCTCTGTAAGCCGCAAGTTCAGGGGGAATAGAGATTACTGCCACATCTCCAACATAATCAAAACTTTTTGGCACTAGATGAAGAAGGGGTTCTTCAATTATTCCTCTCATTTCATCTTGCAAGCTCACTCTACTTCGAAAACTCATTCAGTATACTTTTGCCTGTCAGGTTATAAATCTTTAAGGTTTTGCTTTTCATTTTTTATCCAGAAAAGATTTTGCATTACCTTGTTAGCTGAGCTTATGCCAAAATCATTTAAAATGCTTTAAATTCCAAATAAAAGCACTTAATTCTATATTTTCGTGAAAAATT
>MDTP02000140.1 GCA_001714685.2 Methanosarcina sp. Ant1
TTAGATCTAGATATTTATGTTAGAAACAATAATTCAGATTAATACCAGTTTAATTCTAATCCATACCAATTTTGACTCTGATTCGCTACACAAAATTAGAAAAGGGACAGTGTGGCAAAAGATTGAAAAGGGTCCGGAATAAATTTTACACAGGAAAAGCGAGGATTCCGAAATGACAGAGAAAAATGAAAATATAAAAATGAATAAGACAAAGCAAAAGGAGCTGGAATCGGCAGAAAAAACCGAAGAAACAGGGAGTCCCAGACAGTTCCTTATAAAGGCTAGAGAGACTGAAAATTACGAGGACAAACTCAGGCTTTATGATGAAGCCTTAACTCTGGACCCCCTGTATCTCGATGCATGGATCCAGAAAGGTTTTGCCCTGGACAGAATAGGAATGTCAGTAGATGCCCTTGCCTGTTATGATAGAGCTCTCGAACTTGATCCTGAAAATCTTGGGCTCAGGTGCCTCAAAGGGGTTGCCTTCAATAACTTAAAGGATTTTGAAAAATCTATAGAGTGTTATGACGAAGTCCTGAAGGTAAATCCTGAGGATGTGTTTTCCTGGTATAAGAAAGGATCAGCCATGGAAAGTCTTGGCAGATATGGGGAAGCCATGAAGTGTTATGATAAAGCTCTTGAGATCGATCCGACTGATGCTCTTATCAGAGAGAATAAAATGAGATTACTGGGGCTAATTTATAAAAAAGGAACTTTAACGGACTCTCCAGACAGCGGCTTTAATTGAACTTATATGTCTGAAAAAGAATTCTGTGATCAGAAATGGGCTTTGTATAATATAATCAAAAGGGATTGGGAGACACTGTTAAAAAAGTTGAATGTATCGCCTAAAAGAATCACAGGAGATATCAAAAAATAATTGCATATATCGTCAAAAAAATAATAGGGCCGGTTTCCGGCCTTTACTTTTTGCTCTCTTCGTTTTCTTTCCTGATATCTTCGACAATTTCCATAAGTTTTTCCTTGATTTTCACGATAGCTTCCACAGCTTTGCCGCCTACCTCAATTGGAGCCCGTTTTTCAAGGTCTGCCTGCGTCAGTTTGGGGTCAAAGGGAATTTCTCCAAGAACCTGGATACCTAACTCTTCAAGCCTCTTATTGACTATTTCGGAACCGCCTTTATTAATAACGGCAGCAAGATGTTTTATCCCTATTTCGGAGGATAGCCTTTTAATCCTCTCAGCTGTCTCCAGCGATCTGGATCCTGGTTCTACTACCACAATCATGAGATCCATTCCTCTGGTAGTGCCTCGTCCAAGATGCTCGATCCCTGCTTCCATGTCCAGGATCACTGCACTCTTTTCCTTGAGCATGAGGTGCCTCAGGAGAGCCCTGAGGAAAGCCGAGGCCGGACACATGCATCCACTGCCTCCCTTGTCCACCGTGCCCATGACAAGCATTCTTACTCCATCAGGCCCTATAACGCCGTATTTACTCGCAATATCATCCACTTTCGGGTTATAGATAAAAGCTCCGCCTTCTGTACCCGCTCTTTCCTGAATAAGGTCTTTAAAATCTGTCAGAGGCTTTGGGGGGTTATCTACCCCAAGAGAAGAGGCAAGATTCATGTCCGGGTCCGCATCTATTGCCAGGACCTCGTATCCGTCCCTTGCAAGCAGTCTGGCCAGAGTGCCTGAGAGAGTTGTCTTTCCAACGCCACCTTTTCCGGTAATTGCTATTTTTATGAGAATTCCCCCTGAAAATTAATTCAGATCAACTGTACTGGGTTTTAAGCATGGATATAACCATCAAACTGTTTATACTTATTCATTTGTGCTCGTCTTCTACTTCTAAGATTCAAGTTGATCTCAAAATCTCCAATCTAATTTGAAAATTTCAATTAATTATCCCGAGTGCAAGAGAGCTTTCGGAAATGTCCTAAACGGAGAAATTAATCATTCATTGTCAAAGGAGCTCTGTAGTCCCTGAAAGGGACGCATAAATAGTGTTTCTGTATCTTCCTATGTTAATCCGGTTCCCATCAGTTATCTGCTCTCAGTATTATAAACTCAAATAAACTCAAATCCCTTTTCTGAAGCAACCCGTGTTAGGTATTTTTCTATGTGGTTTCCATCCCTTTTCGAAAATCCTGAGTCTCTGGCAAGCTTATCGAGTATCTTCTGAACTCCTGTGCCGTACTGCATTGCTTTCTTTTCCTTCCAGAGAAGTTCCGGTGGGAGCAAATCTTCTGCTGCTTTTCTAAGAATATACTTCCTTGTATAGAAGCCGTCTTTTTTCAGGACTTTAAGTTCTGGGCTGATTGAAAGCCCTGTTTTTATTACTTCTTTATCCAGAAAAGGCACCCTGAGCTCTACTGAGTTAGCCATGGTAACCATATCGTCTCTTTCAAGGTTGATTACTGAAATATTTATAAGGTCAGAATAAATCTCTCTATCAAGCACTTCAGGACCCTGCTCAAGGAATCCTTCGTGCCTTTTGTACCCACCGAAAAGTTCGTCTGCACCTTGCCCTGTCAGAAGTACCCTCTTTCCATCTTCCCGTGCAGTTTTTGCAACAAAGTATAGAGGAAGTCCGATTGCGATTCTCATAGGGTCAACAGATTCGGTCGCATAGATTACGTGAGGGACTGCAGCTTCTATTTCTTCGAGCGAAAGGAGATGTACTTTCAGAGAATCCTTCATGCCAATAGCTTCAGCAGCACTCTCAGCCTGAATAATATCATGGGAATCAGGAAGTCCGACTGCATAAAGCGAGATAGCCGGATTAATTTTTTTTGCAAGGGCTGCTAAAAAAGTACTGTCAATACCTCCGGAAAATGCAATTCCTGAAGCTGATGTGAGCCGAAGTTCCACAGCCCTTCCAAGAACTGTCTTCAGTCGGAAAGCAGCTTCATGTTCTTCTGAAATCCTTTCTTGTGGCGGCTTTATTTTAAGGGATCTTTCCTCAAGCTTTCCATTTTGGAGATTTAAACTCATGACATTGCCTGGAGGGAAGCGTTGAATATCTCTTTCCGCATCAAAAAGGGCCTTTTTTTCGGAGGCAAAGACAATTTTCGGTTTTTCTGCTCCTTTTTCTGAGAAGTAAAAAAGGGGCTTGACTCCTGCAGGATCTCTGGCAAGCACGAGCTCGCTATCGAAGGCATATGCGAGGGCATAATCCCCGTTTACTGAGGAAAGTACGGAAAAGACAGCATTTATAGGCGTATCTCCTTTCTTAATTCGAGTTTCTATAAGGGAAAAAAGTACTTCTGTATCAGAATTGGTTTTTATCCTTGATTCATATTCTATCCCTGATTCAGATGCAAGCTCCCTGAAATTGAATACTTCTCCATTGAGTACGAGAGCCCCTTTTCCTATCAAAGGCTGGGGCATATCTCCTGTGATTTTAAGCAGGGTATTCCCTATGCTCAGGTTTTCTGCCTGATAGGTTCCGCAAGAATCAGGCCCCCTGTGTCCCAGGGCCGCAAGCATTTTTTTCACTATTATATCTACGTCAGGAGTTCCGGTTGCTCCTGCTATTCCACACATGATTACTCCTTTTTTCGTTCTATTGAGTTGTATACACGCACTCTGGCTCTATTTATTATTTTGCCATTTTACTAAACTTACCTGCAGACAAAAAACAAAAATATACACAGCGAGGAAAAGGAAATAGGAAACTTGGCTCTTCGTTGTTTTGTGTGGATATCTTCATAAAAACCAACTCGGTCTTGAATTGAAAATCATCTTATTCATAGAGAATGACGAAGAGCCGGAAATTAAATATGTGAACGTTCTGGAAAAATATCAAATTATTATGATAGACCATCTTTTTTGTTTATCTCTAAAAACAAAAGCCAAAAAATCAGGTCAGGCCAAGAAATCAGATTAGTATACCCGATGCTCTTTAACATGTCCCATTCATTCGTTAAACTTCTTGACAGGTAGTTTGCAGTTATCTGTAAGACCAGGATGAAGATCACCAGCACCCCGATATCCAGCAGCGGTGAAAAAAGCGATTTGCCGGTATACGCGTACTCGATCATATCATTTCCGTAGGTAAGTGGGGATATCAGTGCGATCTTCTGACCGATCTGAGGCATAGCAGATATCGGGATAAAAACACCAGAGATAAAGATAAGCGCAGTCCTACCGTGTTAAGGAATGATGAAACTATAATTTCAAGTATTTCTGTTACCGATATTGTCTTTGATGTTTATTTTGGGAAATGGAATTATAGAGCCATTCCCAAAGTAAAAACTTGGAGTTATTTTTTAACCATTCCTAAGTATCGACATAACTTCCCCCACGTTCTCGGTGGGGTACGCAGCGAACAGTGTCCCAAGAGTCGCAAAACAGAACGCTGTGAGTATCATGGAAACCACAAGAGCAGGTGCATGTACAATAGGCGTACTGAACACGATGACACCGACAGCAAGCGGGAGACACGCGATGCCGAGACTGTAGAGAAATCCGCTCAGGCTCTCACCCGATACCAGTGAATGCAGGGAGATCGGTGCCGATAGCAGGCGTTCAAAGGTCTTTACCCGCCGTCGATAGGTATCAAGACCGGCTCTATTGATGAAGCCGAAAACAGAAGGGTGATAGAGATCAGCCCCGGAATCGGGGAGCCTGGAGGGGTATTCTTCCCGATGGCAAAGGCCAGGAACATAAAGAGCGGGAAGAAGATTCCTGAAACGATGATATTGGGTTTAAGGTAGTAAATCCGCATGTCCTTTCTGGCGATCGCCCATGCAGCGGACATCTCGCGGGAAAGACGTTTTGCCCATCCCTCATGATCAGTGGATGGCATGGACTCCATTACCTGCCCGCTGCAGATCGGTCAACCGTATGAATACATCCTCGAGACCGGCCCAAGAGTTGTAATACTGATTACTTTAAGGTTGTGAGTGTGGGCATAAGCCACTACGGCATCGATAACTTCGGATGGATCTTCAGTATAGAGCTTAAACTTGTCACCCTCTTTGTGTGCATCATTCACCATGGGGAGGCGGTGGAGCTCGTCCAGCTGATCTGCAGAATTATGGTTAAACGAGACTTCGATAGACTGCACACTCCGGATCATCTTTTTCAGGGATTCCGGTGCATCGATTGCAACGATATTTCCTTTATTGATTATCGCCACCCTGTCACACATAATATTTGCCTCCTCAATATTGTGCGTCGTTAAAAAAACAGTGACACCCTCAAGGACGAGATCCGTGACCACATCCCTGATAATGAGGTTGCTCTGTACGTCGAGCCCTGAGGTTGGTTCGTCCAGGAACAGAAGGCGCGGGCTGTTGACCAGCCCCATTCCGAGCGTCAGTCGCCTTTTCATTCCTTTTGAAAAACCGTGCGCTTTGTCATTGCGCCGTTCATATAACTCGAACTTCTTGAGCAATTCATCTGCCTTTTTTTCTCGCTCTTTCCGTCCCACATGATAAAGTTCAGCGGAAACATCATGTTCTGCCATGCAGTCAGGTCATCGTACACGTTAGAATTCTCGGACACATGCCCATTGACTGCCGTGCGGCACTGGTGTCGTGCTCAATATCATGGCCAAAAATGGTTGCCTTTCCTGAGGTCGGTCTCGAAATCCCGGTCAAAATACGAATGGTAGTGGTCTTGCCGGCTCCATTGGGATCCAAAAACCCAAAGGTCTCTCCTTCACCAACTGAGAAACTAATATCATTGAGCGCGGTGAGAGGGCCAAATTTTTTGATGAGATGAGATACCTCAATTGCTTGCATGTATCTTGATTTAAGTATATAAATACTTAAATCATTAGTCATCCTCTTATACGGTTGATGTCTTTTGATTCAGTTTCCAGTACAACGAATACTTACGTATTCACGAACTTAAGTAGCTGCTCTAATCACTGAATTGCGAAATAAAGCGCCTGGTCCGGTGCAAATCCTATTCCAGACTTTCCTGGTTGTATTTCTGGCCGTATTTCTGGCTGTTCTGTTCATTGAAACCCAGAATTCCACACTATTTATAATTACGTTTTATACACATTTAAAACCGTCAGGATTTGTACGTTTTTTATGCTCCTTTTCCAGTTTTACCTCGTCTTTTTTCATTTTTTATTCGAGTGTAATTATTATGTATTATTCACTCACTCTTGATCAAAATCAATAACTGTTTATAGTTTTAAAACGTATACTTATATAGGGAAGTTAAAACCAGAGCCAAGAAAGCGGTTTAAAACTTATTTCATAAAGTGTTTTCTAATGTTGTTTCTATTCGAATTCTGAAGGCATTTCTTAGAACACATAAAGAAAAAAATTAAAATGTTTTTATATGCATTTTCGCTTTTCGAGCTCTGTACCAATCTTCTCAAGACTGAAGTGCTGGTAATAACTTGTCAGCAGAGTGAAAACAAAGCTCAATGGTGTGAAGATACTGAACCGGAAGACAAACAAGAATATCCCGGTTCAGTATGAGTATAAAAATAAGCTGAAAATGGGGAATAAAAATGAGTGCAAACACAGAAACATTGAGATCTTTTGCAGGCTCAGTACAGGGTAATGTGAAGAATCCTCTGGAGAAAGGAAGCGACACAATGAAGGAACATTGCAATATTTGTGGTCTGGAGCTGCTGGAAGACGTTCTGGTCGTGGATACCAGTCTGGACATGAAACCAATAAAGTTCAAAGATGTACACGGAGATAAGTCCGATCTGATATGCATTGAGTGTGCGATTGATTCGATTGAGAATCCACCCTTCGTATGTTCGAGATGCGGGCAGCCGATCGAATTTAACGAGAAGTTCTATGTGTTCAGGGAAGCAACCACAAAACCAGGTGGTCCCAGAATGGACTTTAAAGAAACGCGTCTTGACGATAAATACGTATGCAGCTCATGCTTTACAGAAATCATGAGTCCTGAAGATAAAGACGAAAGAGTCTGAGTAGAAACCTTGTCTGTGAAACTTTGTATTTCCCCTGCCCTGAACCTTTAATCCTCGGACAAAAAGTCAGGCTTCACTGGCCTAAATTATATTATAGACACGGAAAATTATAGAACTGGTTTTCCATTTCTTTTCCAGTTTTGTTCAAAGCTTTTTCTATTTTTCTTTAACCTCTTTTATTCAGAGCTTTTTCTATTTTTCTTTAGGAACGACGAAAATATAATTTCAATGTTTCTGTTACCGATATTGTCTTTGATGGTTATTTGAGGGAATGGAATTATAGAGCTATTCCCAAAGTAAAAACTTGAAGTTGTTTTTTAACCATTCCTTAACCTCTTTTATTCAAAGCTTTTTCTATTTTTCTTTAACCTCTTTTTTGACATGGAAGTACGTGATGAATCCGGTTTATAACATACTTTCAGGTTCCTTTTTTACTATAGCAGCTATAATTCACTAATTATCATGATCCGCTCATTAACCGAGAACAGCTACTCTTAATGATCTTCCGGTAGTCCATTATTACATGATTGATGTTATAAAATCCTTAAACGTGAGTGGTTTTCACAAGGATCACTGCAAATAATGAAGCCAACTTGGAATTGCAGTAAATAGTGGGTCAGATGTACATGATAAATGACTGTTATATAAGAAACTCAAAAAGCGAAATAATTTCAGGATGAAACATCAAAATAGAGAATAGGCAACTAAAATCAGTCAAAAAGTTAAATAAAAAGCAAAAAGGGAGGAGAAAATGGATTCGTAAAATCAAGGTTAGTCATTCTGTCTTCTTCTTCCCAAAATGAGCATTATGCCCATTACTGCAGCAACTGGCAAAATTATTGACGGAAACTCTGGAATTTCGGTATCTGCTTTTATTGTTACATTACCAGTGTTTGATTTGACTTCCATACCGTTGCATGTACCTGTTGCATTGGCCAGACTGGTCACTGAACCTACATCGAGGTCAGCCTGGGTTATCGTATAGGTAGCTGCCACTGTAACAATTTGATCAGGTGCAAGGGGAGTACTTGATCTAGACACTGTACCGAGTTTGTCGTCCGTAACCGTGAGTTCGTCAATTGGTACATTTCCTGTATTTTTCACTACGTAGTTGTACGCGATCATCTGTCCCACAGTAGAGTAATTTGTCGGCGATGCTGATTTTACTAACGTCAGAACCGGGTTATCGGCTGTAGACGTTCCTGTTGCATCATTCGATACAACTTGCATGTTATTGTATGTAGCTAAGTAAGTCGTCTGCGATGCTGGTCTTCCAAAGTCCAAAGCCGACTTATCTGCTGTTACTGTTACAGCGCCAGTATTCGATTTGATTTCATTACCTTTGTATATACCTGTTGCATCGGCAAGATTGGTCACTGAACCTGCATCGAGATCAGCCTGAGTTATCGTGTACATAGCTATCACTGTAATTATACTACCGGGTTCAAGGGTAGAAGTAAATCTAGACACTATACCGATCTTGTCGTCTGTAACCGTGAGTCCTGTAATTGGCACATTTCCTGTGTTTTTCACTACGTAGTTGTACGTGATCTTTTGTCCTACAGTGTCATATTTTGCTGACAAAGCTGTCTTTTCAAGACTCAGAGCCGGATTCTCATTGGTTGTACCACCATTTCCTGGTCCTGCAAGAAAACAGCTAAACTCATCACAAACAAAATTGGCCCCTACTTGATTCCCTTTTTCGTTAGCAGGTACTTTTCCGTCGAAACTCGAAAATTTCACTACAACTTTATAAAATCTGTCACTATCTTCCTGGTCTCCACTATATAATCGAGGAAAAGTGCCAAATTCACCTTCAGCGCCAAAATTATTCTTTTGCATCCATTTATTCTCATTCTGCATTTTTGAATCTGCATTATAGAGTATTTGCTCCGTATTCGAATTCATTTTATAGCCTGTTATCTGCTGCGCATCAATGTCAAGATTATATCCAACTCCAGCAATTCCAGGATTACTGACCCCTGTACTCTGATCTAAAAAAGTTATTGTGCCATTACCTGAATTATCATAGGTCACATCAATTTGTAGGCTGCCCGGGTATGCTTCATTGGCTCGAGTTAAAACAACATCTGCACTCGCAGAGCCAACCGTAATCAGCAAAAACACCAGAACTCCAACAATAGATACAGCTTTCATTTTTTCGGACCTCTTTTAAAGAAACTGATGGAACGTTTTCTATATGTAACTACAACCAAATAAACTTGTTTATTTAAATATACTTCAGACTGTATAATTCTAAAAAAAATAATATAATCGTCAGCTTTAGCCGTTTAAGATTTAATTAAGATCCTATCCGAAAAGTCAGCAGCGCATGTTGAAAAGTTACAATAGGTTTATAATATCCGAGTACCTGTTCCGGTTGTGCATACGGCCTATTGTGAAATTAATCGTAGGTCACACACTTTCCGGATAGGCTCTAAGTTGTGAAAGATATTAGGATTTGAATTGTATAAGAAGGCATCGATAATATATAAAAAAATCAGTAGAGAACTTTACTTGTCATTTGAGCCTGAGACTGCATTCAGTGCTTTGAGTATTCTGAAGGATGACGCTAGTTTTTTACTTGCTTCATTTTTAGCACTCACAAAAGTGTTTTCCTATCAAGTTTAGTGCAAAAAAGCCAACAAAAATGAAACGAGCTGAAGCAGAAAGAGAAAAACTAGAAAAAGCAGGAAATGAAAGGTTCAGGCAAATTTTCCAAAAATGTAAAAAATGTTTGAATCCCAACAGGAATTCAGACAATAATATTTACTTGCTTACTCTTTCTTTTTGTTACCAAAAATGAACATCACTCCCAGTATTGCAGCAACTGGCAGGGCCATTGAGGGGAACTCCGGGATATTTGTTTTAAAGGTTACAGGGATGAGTTCAATCAAATCATTTCCGCATCCGATGGTTACGTGGATGTTGCTCGTCTGCCCAACTGTTGGGTTTCCAATTGAACTTTTTGGTATGCCTGCTTCAATAATGTAGTTTGGATACTTTTGTTGAGAACTACCATAATTCACCAATTCATCAGCATTTGATACCAATTCGTATCTAAGAGAGGCTTTGCCTGCAGGGCTGCCAGAATTTATGTTAAATGTATTTGGTGTACTACTGCTGAAGTCTGTTGGTCCTGACCATGTCGGATTTTTTCGTATCAAGCCCATTGTTTGCGCGTCACCAGTTGTTTTGATACCATATTCATACACCCCATCTCTGTCCAGGTCAATGGCGATATCTCCTGCTTCAACGCCTGAGTGGCCATATTGAGATAGAGAGGTTACGATGGCGATGTACATATTTTGGGCATCATCATCAAAGTACAATGCTTCGATATCGTAAGGTTCTCCACCCGCAGGTTGCAGGTAGAAACCGCCGCGACTATTTGAATTTGACCACGAGTCAGGATGACTAAGTTTTAATTCTGATCCTAGACCAATAGAAGTTTCTCCAGTTCCTTTCATGTGAAAGCCGGTGGAACGGTAGCCAGTCCAGTCAGGATATGAATGTTCACTGGCGGTGTTGTAAACAGGGTCTATGTTGTTCTCAACTATCCAGTCAACGTTGTTATGACCATGTGGTATCCATCCGCTACCGGCATCACTGGCCCCACTATAGGCTTTATTGAGGTCCACACCCCAGTCGGAAAGACTACCATCAATAGTGTATGCCATTGCTGGCAACGACAATAGCGTAAGCAGTAAGAAGCTAAGGGGTAACATAGTTATAACTTTCAAGTTTTTCATTGTGCACCACCTATTAAGGACCTTAGATACTTTTTCATATCTTATGGGGCAGTCAAAATTTGTTTTGTTTTCCACATTCAGCGACTGCAATCAAGTAAAAACCCATGAAATAATAAAAAGTCACGTATTTTCTCCAAAGTCCCACTTTACTATTTGATAGTTAACTGTTGGATGTATATTAACACATAGAGTAAAATATAGTTAAAACAGTTCATTAATAAGGTGAATGTAATATCGATATCAACAGCTTTTAAAATGAAAAAAGAATTAAGAAAAATTTTTAGATTTAATTAATATCCACTTTTATAAATATTTTTAAAAAAAGATCAATGTATAAATATAATTAGAACTTGACTCGAAATCTCCATCATAATAATAAAAAGAAATATTTTTGATGATATAAAAACGAAAATAATAAATATAACCAGATACTCACAAAAAAGATGCTCATATATGAATATTTCTAAATTATGGCAAAATTAATGAGTATCTGGTTAAAAAAAGAAATAAATAATAGAACACTTACATCCATTACAATTTATATTCAGACTGCCTTAACCTCTTTCTCCCTTCTTTCTCAGTCCCTAATCTGGAATGAACAGTTTCAAAACTGAGACCTGCGAGATTGTTACAGATACTTAAATCCAAACCTTGGGCACTTTCTGTACCGGTAATAGCAAGTGAAAAAGGAACAAGGAAGGAACTTTAATTAGCATTTGAGCCTGAGACTGCATTCAGTGCTTTGAGTATTCTGAAGAATGACGCTAGTGTCTAGTCAACAGAAAAATGTCGTATAAAATAGAATATCATTATGCCTAGCCATTTAATCTTTGAGGATTGACACGACACTAGTGTATCGATTCCAAATTAATTGCATATTTTTATATTATAATTCCGCCGGGAATCTTATCTTTTTCTTCAACTCTATACTTCCACATAAATATCACAGGCTCCTCATTGAGTAATTTTATGTATTGATCGATCCTGTTCTTCAATTCCTCTAATGATTCTACTCTTATTGCCCTTAAAAAGTTTCTAGTCATTTTGCTGAAGAAACTTTCAATAATATTTAGCCATGATGCATGTTTTGGTGTGAATACGCGCTTTAACTTCCCCTTTTTCAAAGTACTTAGATATTTATTAGTTTCTTCTGATGTGTGTATTACGTAGTTATCAAGAATTACTACCATTTTTTTATCCTGAGAATCTGACACTATTTCTTTCAAAATCTCAATGAACTCACTGCTTCTATTTCTTTCAAAAACTTTGTGATAAACTTTCCCAGTAATCAGATTAGTACAAGCAAATAATGAAAGATTTCCATGTCTAATATACTCAGAATCTCTTGCAATTGTAGAATATTTCCCCTCTACTGGCATTAAGTCTGGATACTTGTTTCCAATTGCCTGAATGCCCGTTTTTTCATCACATGAGAAGATAATTCTATCTAAGTCTTTTTTTTTAATTTTTTTAGTTTTTTAGCTTCTTTATATGTGCCTAAAACTTTCGCTGCCTTTTTATCAAAATCTGGATCCACTTTGGCGGTGTAAGATCTGATCTTATGAGGTTTTATTTTACTCTCATTCAAGATTTTTGAAATTGTTCCTTGGCTTATCTTTGATAATTCAGGATGTCCTTCTTTGATACAGTTTTTCCGAATGTACTTGAGAGCGTCGTAAAAGTACAGAACTGTTAAATTTATAATAGAATGTTGCACTTTTCGTTTCTTTTCTATCCCAAATCAAATCACTTATATACGGTTAACACTTTCAT
>MDTP02000141.1 GCA_001714685.2 Methanosarcina sp. Ant1
TTAATGGCTTAAATGCAGTAAATATAAGATTAAATTTACAAAAATTATGGCGATGAGATTAAATTTATATGAAATATAATAGATTAAGGCATTATAATAGGCTTAAGACATTTGATTAGGCTTAGATGACTATTATAGAGGCTATAGACTCACAATGAATGAAATATTTACCTGGATATTGATTGTACTTTGCCTAATTCAGTCCGCCATTTTTGCCGGGCTGACAATCGGAATTTTTGGCCTTGGGAGACTCAAGCTTGAGATAGAGGCCGAGGCAGACAATAAAGAAGCAATAAAAATCCTGCAGATCCGAAGGGACTCAAATTTCCTGCTTACTACAATGCTCTGGGGAAATGTAGGCATAAATGTCCTGATTGCTCTACTTACGGATTCTGTACTGACAGGAGCCTCAGCTTTCCTCTTCTCAACCTTTGTGATCACCTGTTTCGGAGAAATTGCGCCTCAGGCATATTTTTCCCGAAACGCCCTCTCACTTGGAGCAAAACTAACCCCTCTCATTCACATCTACCAGTTTGTTCTCTATCCTGTAGCCAAACCTACAGCTCTTATTCTTGACTGGTGGCTTGGAAAGGAAAAACTTGAACTCTTCAAGGAGCAGGCTATCAGGATTATGCTCGAAAAGCATATAGAATCAGGAAAATCCGATATCGGAGCCTTTGAAGGGATAGGAGCCCTGAACTTTCTTTCCATAGACGACGTTAATATTTCTGATGAAGGCTCGATAATAGACCCAAGGAGCATAATATCTCTACCTGCAGAAAACAACCGTCCGGTTTTTCCTCCTTTCAACAGGGAACCATCTGATCCCTTCCTGCAGAAGATAGAAGCATCGGGGAAGAAATGGGTGGTTATCACCAGCCCCACCGGCGAACCTGTTATGGTACTTGATGCAGATCATTTCCTTCGGGATGCAGTCTACAAGAAAGGGCCATTTATTCCATTATCTTATTGCCATTTCCCGGTCGTGGTGAAATCTCCAAAGACAAGGCTTGAAAGAGTAATCCGGCAGTTTAAGGTGTATCCACAGGATCCGGAAGACGATGTAATTGATCAGGATCTGATTCTCTACTGGAATGAGGAAAAAAGGATTTTAACGGGTTCGGATATTCTGGGCCGCCTGCTCCGTGGAATTGTAGTGGAGTGCGAAATGGGATCAGAATGTGAGAGACCTGCTTCGCCCTCAAGGCCCGATATTCTCAGAAGGACAACTTTGAGAAGAGAGAACAGAAAAGAAAGCAAAGAACAAAAAAAAGAATAAACAGATATTACAATTAGGTGATAAACAATTTCATATCTGATCGAAATAAGGTTATTTGGTAGCGCGAAGCATGAAATCAGAGAATTGATATCTAGAGTCAGTAGACAGTTTCATATCCCTAATGGAAGACCCGTACCGCACATCACATTAGTTGGCGGTTTTGATACCAGACAAGAAGCAAGATTAATAGCTGACTTTACATCTGTTTGTCGTGATGTTGGCTTGATTAAATATGTCATTGATGGCATTGAGATATTCACCGGTACAAATGTTGTTTATCTGGATGTAACACCAAGCGAAGAACTCATTGCCTTCAGGCGGGCTCTGCGAGATCAGCTACGAGGTTATTGTGACCTTAATGAATGGGACTTTGCAGAACCCTTTGTGTTTCATTCAACCATCATAAACAATGTGTATCCTGCAAAGCTCCTTACAATTCAACAGAGTGTAAAATATTCACAAACTTATAATCATATAATGTTGCGGGCAACTCTGGTAAAAAATAGAAGAATCTTAAGAGAATATGATTTTGTTTTAAATCGAGTACTATCAAGAGATGATGCACTCAGTAAAATAGTCGAAAATCAAATGTGGCAAGAATTAAACAACAGGAAAACACCAAAGACCTATGTCATCTCAGACCTGCATCTCGGGCACACAAATATCATAAAATATTGTAACAGACCATTCGACAATATAAAAGAGATGAATGATACGCTAGTCCGGAATTGGAATAATATTATAGCCCCTAACGATATTGTTTATTTCTTGGGTGATCTGGCTTATGGCAGAAACTCCGATGCTGGCTATTGGGCAAGCAAACTTAATGGTAATATCACATTCATTCGCGGAAATCACGATACTTCTAGAGATATTGAATTCGTAGATCATGTAATACTCAAAGCAAGCGGAATTAGATTTTATCTGGTTCACGATCCGAGGAATATCCCACAGGATTGGGATGGTTGGATAATCCACGGACACCATCACAACAGTCACCCTGAAGAATATCCTTTCATGAACACTGAAATGAAAACGATTAATGTATCTGTGGAAATGACAGGCTATGAACCTGTTGCACTGACGGATATCATTGATAATATAAGATAATTTGCTTTCCCATATCCAGACAATTGCGATTCGATTCCGTCAGAGAGCCTTTTCGAGTGTTTATATTTTGAGCATGTACTAATCTACACAATTAAGTTGACGCTTATATCCACTAGTTAAAGACCAGCGGTTTTAAGCTTAATTTATAAAATTTACTCTTCGTATGCAGGAAGAGTTCTAACGCCGATTTCCTGAAGCGGTGAGCCCACAACGAAGTGGTAGAGATCCTGGTATTCAAGCCCTTTGAGCCCAATGGCCTCATGCAAAGGCTCATCGAAGAAGCACCCTATTCCGCAGCCTTTGAGACCATTTGCCTCGGCTTCAAGATATAGAAGCTGTCCCAGAATTCCGCATTCCCAGAAAAGATACGGGTATATCCAGGAGCCGAATTTATTCAGAGGTTCTTCGAACTCCGAGAGCATACAGACCGTAAAACAGGCATCTGCAGCTTTTCGCTGGCCGCAGGAAAGCTGGGCTGCAAAATCATAAAATGTCTCTTCCATAAGAAGGTAAAACTCAAGGCCGGGTGGGCAATTTTCCGGTTTATCCCACAGAAAATCAGGCCTGATGGCAGCTTTAAATCTCTCTTTTTCCGCTGGTTTGCGAAGAAAGATGTAAAGGCCCGGAAGGAGATCTTTCACCCGGTTTACAAAAAGAAGCAGGTGTGTAAAGGAACCAAAGGCAAGAGTATTGAAAATGGGATTATTTTCAGGAAGGGTTTTTTGTAATATTTCATAAAAAGTTTCTTTCTCCATATATGCGCTATTGTCCATTTCAATGGCGCTTCTTCTCCCGCGAATCACTCTACGCAGGGGAGGCATTTCCAGGTCTGAAAGGGCATTATAATCTTTAACTGTCAGATGTGAAACTGCCTGAATACCAGGTTTCAGTTCCTGCTTTTTCTCCAAATAATCGGTTTCTCCCTTTCTGCTTGCTGAGGCAGCCTTTTCAATGCCCACCCATTCAACTTGTCTTGGACTCAAAGTATTAGGGACTCCTTCCCAGGAAATGTTTTTAAAAGCAGAAACCGCAGTAGAAGAAACCTTGCCTGCAGTACAGGTCTCTCCTGCCGGATAGACAGCAAGAAGACAGGCAGGTTCTTCTTTTTCAGGCCCCTCCCTCCCGGACATGCCAAGAAGTTCTGCAAGTTCCTCAGAACTCATATCCGCAAGAAGGCTTGTTTTCCAGCCGAGTCCTGCAGCAGCAAAAGTCAGGGCAGCAATTGCATGCCCTATGTCGTGATTTGCATATCTGAAAGCTCTAAGACCGTATTTCCAGGAAACCCTCCAGTAAATTGAGGTCAGACCCACGAAAAAAGTGCCTTCCGGAAAGCCGGAACTTAACAATTCCCAGGTTTCGGGGGAAAATTCGGCTCTTAGTTCGAGGGCGTGAGGTAACGGAGCATAATGGCATACAGAAGGACTTTTCATGAGTCCCTGGACATGGCCGGAAAGAATGTAAACCTCAGTAGGATGAAGGTTTCCACTCGACGGGTTGACACGAAGAGGCCATTTTGTACCACCTGCTTTTTTCCAGGCCGATATAGCAAAGCTGTCAAAAAAAAGTCTGGAAATATTTTCCTTATTCAGCTCCGAAGGCTTGAGTTCCTCAGGAGAGAAAGCCTGTTCGTAGGCGGGAAAAACTTCAGCTTCTATTTGCTCTTCACTCCATTTATCTAGAACCAAAAGTTGAGTTCCATAATAATTTAGAAATGGATCTGGCTTGATTGGCATATCCAGGTGACGAGGACCCGGAGCATAAGCTTTGAAGTTGTGCTTACTTGCCTGGTGATACTCCAGTATTGTTTCAAGTTCTGCTTTCATAACACGCACCAGCCAATAACCGAATAAGTGAAATTATTAGATTGCTTTTTCAGCCGATAGGAAGATTATTCAGATCTTATTATCTTTTCAGGGCAGCAATAACGGCTTTTCCAAAAGCATTGGCACTTTTAGGATCTCACCCTGTAAATATCCTGCCCTAAAATACTAAATCCCTATCCAGATATATAGCCCATGTTCCTTAAGTTCATTCATCCTATCAGGACTTTCGAAAACGGTGCTTTTCTTTACCCTTATAGACATCTATTCTTGCCAGGACTAGTGGGGAAACGCAAATTGCAGAAACCACTTTTTTGGGGTGTATGCTTTCTTTACAAGTTCATGAAGACTTCTGTTGTCCCATAGGATTTTTTAAGCTTGAACCCAGTTTATTGCTTGAACCCAGTTTATTATTACTGCGTCATAACCGTATGAAGATATACGCCTGAAAATATAAATGAATGCTTTTTTTGGAAAGTAAAAAACCTGAAAAATCCAGGGAGCTATTTCGGAAAACAAAAATTACTTGCAAATCCATAACTGACTCAAATTGCAGTTATAAGGAAGTACAGGATTACTGAAAATCCTGCACCTGCAAAGGTTGCCAGGAAATTGACTCCACTGTTTGAAAGCATACCGTTCTTTTGAAGCGTAGCCCCAAGAAGGCTGTCCACATTCGTCCCAAAGAAACCTCCTGCAGTTGCAATAAAAACAGAAAGCAGAAGATTGTCCGACACCCCTAACATATAGGCAAGCAGTCCTATCGCCGCAGAACCAAAAAGTGAAGCAAGTTCGCCAAGAAAGGAAACAGCCCCATCAACGCCAGGTTCTGAGAGCTTAAGAGTTGTTATCATCCTTGGTCTCCCTTTTGCTGTTGTTCCTATTTCGCTTGCCAGGGTGTCCCCGGTAGCTGTTGCAACCGTACCAAGATATGCATAAAGGATCGGGAGACTATGTTCCGTAAAAATTCCATATGCCACTGCCAGGACGAGAGCTGCAGTACTGTTCGAAAATACGTTTTCGTAACTTCTGATTCCTTCTTTAGACTGTGCAATCCCTATGGATTTTTTGTATTTATACTTGTATCTGGTAAACCCTCCTCCCAGAATAAAAAACGTAAGCAAAAGCAAGAACCAGGGAAGCCCGCTGAAAACAATTATCAATACTCCAAGAAGGGCAGCACTCAAAAGAGCCGAGACGTCGGCAATTTTCGCCCTGTAAGCCAGCATGCCAAGGAGAAAAGAGAAGGAAAGAGCTACTAGCGTTTTTTCCGCAGGGACCCAGTACCTGAACTCCTCAAAAATCCACATTGTCATCCCTGCACCCAATGGTACTGAGATATTTTTATCAATTCTGGAGGGAATTGACTCAAAAAGAGAACCTGTAACCGCTCCGATTACAGCTATGAAGAAGACCAGATTGTATGAAACCGAAAGTTCCTGCCAGTAGATGACCCAGCTTGCGGCAAGAAACGCCGCAGAAATACGAATACCAAGGAAAACCGAACTCCATAGCATTGAGAAACTTTTCTTTTTTATCCTGCTTCTTCTTGACTCAAAATCAGAGGCAGAGTTCGTTTCTGAAAAAGAAGATTTATGATTCCCCACTGCAGCAACTGCAAACGCAGCAAGCACTATGTAAAGAGGATAGGCGTATGAAGAACTCCCCAAAATAAAGGAAACAAATAGCATTAAAGACAGGGAAAAATAAAGACTGATAACATCCCTGCAGCAGGAAACATAATTTCCTGAAAACCGTGTTCCCAGGAAGAGTATGACAGACAGAAGAAAAAGGAGATTGACCCCCACAAAAGGAGCTATAAGAATGAGCAGGAGATATAAGATATGCATTAAAGGAATCCCGTGATAAGAGTTCCAGTTATTGATAGGTAGGGCAGCTCTGTTCATATAAAACATCTTTTGTTTTTATGATCTTCCAGGGAAACTACATAGAATAGACTTTTCTTTATAAATAGATGGTTGTTTCTCTTTCAATGTTTTATCCTGAAATGATTTAGCTTCGAAAGCTGTCCCATTTTATTTATACCTTCACAACCCAAATAATCTTAGGGCTTACGCGATTGTAGGCTATTGATATCTCTTTTACTACAACATCTTTTATATTATTATCAATTTGAGTTGTATCTTGGTCGGCCTACATATAATTGTGGCTCTCCGCTGTTTCGTGTGGATATCATCACAAAAACCAATGCGGGTAAATTGAAAAAGCATCTTATCCATAAGGAATAGCGAAGAGCCATAATTGTAGTATTCTCCAATTTTCCAGGATTTTTTACCCTGATTCTCTTCTGGGATTTATCCATGTCCAGTATATTTGCAACTCCGTCATTTATGATTTAAATTTCTTACCCAAACCAGTTCTCAGCTAATCTCTTCTCTTTTCCTCCCTGTGCACTTGCATATGCTACATACTTCCTGCTCTCCGTATCAAAAACAAACCTATAAATCGTTTTGAAATAAGCCCAATACTTGACATACGAGTCTCTCGCATCGCTCAGCCCTACCGTTACCGAGCCATTTTTCTCCGAAACGTTGTAAACAGGATAATCGATTTCCTGAGGAACAGCTGTACTGTATAGCCTCCCTGCTCTTTCAACATAGGCAGAGGCATCGGGGATATTGCCGGTTATGTTAATTTTTTCGATATATTCACTCTTTTCTATTCCTGACCAGTAGCTGACTTCCAGAACTTTATAATGGGTGGAGTTATACGGATATGCGGTCAGGAACTTTCCAAAGGATGAGGGATAAGTGTCCTGGTAGCTGATTTTTGCTCCTTCTACTTCGGAAATCTGGTCTACGAGAAAGATTTTTGCTATTGGCAGCACTGTAAGCCAGACCAGAAGCACAACTACGAGGGCGGTATAGAGTCGGCTCCGGTTATTCGTGACAAAAGTACAGAACTTGTCGAATTTTCCGTTCCATTTTCCCCTGCTCTTCATATATCCCACAAGTAAAATAAACAGGGGCAGCAGGGGAAGGATGTTTGCCAGTGGATCAAAAAAGTAAACAGCTCCCATAATGGATGCATCAGTACTGAACGGGTAGAGGGGACGCATTTTCCAGCTGGTAGCGTAATCAAGGTAACTGTGGGAGAATATGGCTGCAAACCCGGCAGCTGTAAATAGGCGATCTTTTGTTTTAAGCCAGATAAGAAGCGTGATAAGCAGAATAAAAAGGATAGAGTGCATGAATTCCCTGTGCCCAAAAAGGTAAAAAAGCTGGGTTCTGACCTGATGACTCACGCTGTCGCTGACGAGAGCAAACAGAATGTATGGGATGAAATCAAGGTCAGGGAGGATTGACAGGAATGCCAGAACACCTCGCTTTTGTCCTTTAAAACCAAGAGCTAGGGCGATAAGAACGCCGATTCCCAGGTGGGAGAGTGTGTTTACCATTTGTTTTATTCCTGAGTAATTTTCATCTTTACTTTTGATAAATCATGAATATTTTTGTGAATATCCTGGATAAATTTCTCTAAAAATATCTCATAGTTTGTATCTTTTACCTTTAAATAGATGTGACGTATAACTATATTCTGCATTTTAAATTGCCAGATGGCGATTTAATATGTATTTGAAGAGATTAAACAACAGAATAATTTGAGATAGAACAGCTTGAGATAGAGCAGCTTGAGATAGAGCAGCTTGAGATAGAGCAGCTTGAGATACAGCAGCTTGAGATAGAGCAGCTTGAGATAAAGCGACTTTAGACAGAGAAGTTAGAGAAATGGATTTCTGTTGACTAGTTGAGGGGAAAATTGGTTAGCGGGATTTGTAATGGAATTTTCTTGAACTGGAGCATACAATCGAGAGATTGATCTCCATATAGATAGAGTTCCTGCCAAATTTTGTAAAACTGATTATTACAAAGAGGGTAGAATAGCATGGCTAAAGAGTTATACAAATTACCGGCTTTGAAATATGGATATGCAGACTTAAAGCCTTATATTTCCGAAGAACAGTTGCGAATACACCATGATAAACATCATCAGGCTTATGTAAGTAATGTAAATTCACTTTTACAGATGATGGACAAAGCACGGGCAGAAGGAACGGATTTTGATTATAAGGCAACTGCAAAAGCTGTAGCTTTTAATCTGGGTGGGCATGTCCTTCATGACTATTTCTGGTGGGAGATGACTCCTGCAAGCAATGCAAGCAAAGAACCTGTTGGCGAATTGTCTGAAGCGATCAAAGAAGACTTCGGGAGTTTTGAAAGGTTTAAAAAGGAGTTTACCCAGGTTGCATCAAGTGTTGAAGGTTCCGGATGGGCAGCACTAACCTTTTGTAAGGATACCAAAAGACTCGGGATTATACAGATCGAAAAGCATAATGTAAATATAGTTCCGGATTTCCCGCTTCTAATGGCCCTTGATGTATGGGAACATGCTTATTATATTGATTACAAGAATGATCGGGGAAAATTCATAGATGGATTCTGGAATATAATCAACTGGGAAGAAATCGACAATTACTTTAAGAAGATTCAGAAATAATCATAAAGTCGCTCTTTAAATCTATTTATGTTATTCCGATTACAGTTTTTATTTATATAAAAGATGTAATCGGAAATGATATTACTTTTATTGAAACAAACTCTTATTTTATTGAAACAAACTCTTATTTTATTGAAACAAACTCTTATTTTATTGAAACAAACTCTTATTTTATTGAAACAAACTCTTATTTTATTGAAACAAACTCTTATTTTATTGAAACAAACTCTTATTTTATTGAAACAAACTCTTATTTTATTACAGTCGAATACCCTGCAGCTTGCTGCGGGGATGGAAACCACCCCACGAATCGTAACAAAATTGCACGATATTTGTCCACAATTGTTGTGGATTTCTGCTGAAACTAGAGAAAACGATAGCCGAGGACTTAAATACTAAGTACCGAAATTCCTTGACTAATGTCACATTAAGGGGCGAACCGCTGAAAGCGCTGAAAACGCGGAATAAAGGAAATAAGGGTACAACGCTTCCGTGCTTTCAGTGTTTTCTGTGTTTATAATGTCTAAAGTGAAATTTTCCATGTTCGCTGGTATTTTACGTGGCTACAGAATCCAGTGTGATTTAAATGTAAATATTTAAGTTCGAAACTAGAGGTAAAAACTTGAATTTGGGATTAAATAGTCACCCAAACCAATTTCGACTGAGCTCCTCTTCTCGCCTGCCCTGCACACTTGCATAGACTTTATAATTTTCATTTTTCAGATCAAAAACGAACTTGTAAAATGATTTAAAATAAGCCCAGCCTTCAAAATACGGGTTCCTGGCATCACTCAAAGTAACCGTCACAGAGCCATTTTTTTCGGAAACCGAATAAACAGGATAGTCAATTTCCTGAAGTACACCTTCCTGGTACAGTCTTTTAGCTTTTTCAGTATAAGCAGGAGAATCAGGGACATTTCCATTTACCGAGATTTTTTCAACGTATTCACTTTTCTCTACCCCCGATAGATAGCTAATTTCCAGAACTTTATAATGGGTTGAGTTAAACGAGTATGCGGTGAGGAACTCGTTCATTGATTTCGGATAGGTGTTCTGGTAACTTATTTCAGCATCTTCCACCCCGGAGATATGGTTGATCAGGAAGGCTTTTGAAACCGGCATAAGAGTCAACCAGACGAGAAGCACGAAAATAAGCAAAGCGTATAGCTTATCCTCCATCCCTGAGATAGAAGTCCAAAAACGATTTAGTTCTCCTTTCAATCTCCCTCTATTTTTCAAATTTTCCATAGTTACAATAAAAAGGGGTAGTAGAGGAAGCAAATTTAACAGAGGATCGAAGAAGTAAACAGCTCCCATGATGGATGTATCTGTACTGAAAGGGTAAAGGGGACGCATTTTCCAGGTTGTAAGATAGTCCAGGTAAACGTGGGAAAAAATAGATTCAAAGCCTCCGACCGTAAAGAGCCAGTCCTTTGTCAAAAACCAAATAAGGAAGGTAACCAGAAAAATGAAAAGAACCGAGTGAGTGAATTCCCTATGCCAGCACAGATAGAAAAGCTGGTTTCTGGTCTCATAGCTCAGGCTGCTGCTGGCAGAGATGAATATAGAGTATGGGATGAAATCCACATCCGAGAGCGCAGAGAGAAGGGCCACAGCTTTAAGCTTGTTTCCTTTTAGGCCTAAAGCTAGAGCGATGAGGAAACCTACTCCGAAGTGGGAAAGCGTGTTAACCATAATCCTGCATTCCTGGCGCAAATTTATAATTAAAAATGGAAATTGAGGCTATATTGATTTTTTGAAAAATCGTGTTCGGAAGTTTCAAAGTTGTTTTTATTTCTTAGAATAATGGAAAATAAAAACAAAACATTAAAAAAAGAATTCCGGGTTACAGACAAACATATATATACATATATTTTATCTAAAAAATAAAAAAAGTTGCCGTTTTTCTAAAAAATAAAGTAAATTAGTGGAATTTAGTTGTCAAATTGCTTGACGAATTGTTCAATGTCCTGTCAAAGAAACTTATCATCTCCTTATACGCATCCTGTGCAACAAAACTTTCAGACAGTTCTCCGCTTTTCGTGATCATGAAGCCGTGCGGTTCGCCCTGGTAAACCTTCAGTTCAAAGTATTTGTCAGATGCATCCAGTTCACCTGCGTATCTGTAAATGTCGGAAATGTTGCTTGCCTGGTCTCGCGTGCCGTGCATCATAAGCATAGGAACATCAAGCTGGTCTATCAGGTTGACCGGCTTGTCTGGCTGGATTTCAGATCCGCCGGTGTAAGGAAAACCGTACCAAGCAACTCCAGTCTTGAACTCCTTGATCTGGGGCAAGAAAAGCATCGTATACCTGCCGCCGGCACAAAAACCAGTTAGACCCAGTTTATCAGAATTAACGTCTCCCCTTTTGTCAAGGTAAGCTATACTGTTTCTGACAAGGGCTTCCACCTCTGCATCAGACGGAGAGTTAGAATAAGTCTGCCAGAAAGGAGCGATCACAACATATCCGTCTGCTGCCATCCTGTCCACCATTTTCTTATAACCGGGCTCGAACCCTTTAAAAGAATGGATCAGCACAATAGCCGGATAATTTCCCTTTGCAGCCGGTGCTGCAGTATAGACTTTATAAGTCCGGTTTTCGCTTGTAATGTTGACTGTAGAGTTTTTAATATGGACTGCACAATTTACGGTTTCAATACCCATCGTCTGTCCTGAAACTGACAACCTGTTCCCTGTTTCATTGGAAGCCATTCCTGCAGTTTCTTGAAGCTCAGAACCAGCATTAGAGGAATCAGCGTTAGCGGAATATGTGCAACCTAAAGTACCAAGAAAGCCCACGACAAGCAAAAACAAGAGTAACCTACTAATTAGATTCATTTAACCCCCTCACAATCTTTACATACCAGGAAAATATCCTACATCTGCAATACTTTTTCCGGAATAAGAAGAATTCCAGGTTTTATGTAAGCCGAAATCTTTACTACGCCGAAAATTAAACAGATAAATCCAGGTATATATTAATAGAAAATTATATGTTAAGGGATATAAAACATAAGGATTGATTTTTTCGGAAAACTAGATGTTTGGAAGATTAATAGGTCAGAAATTAAATCCTAAAACATTTCATATTCAGGAAATTAAGAACCAGAAGTGGGCATATACTCGATTTCCCTATTTAATTCTCTGGCTTAGTAGAAATCCCCAGTTTAAGCCTAATAAACTTATGATTATTGTTTATGTTATGCACTAACATTCTTATTTTTTCACATCATTGTCTACCCTGAGCTCTCTCATCATTTCCCTGATTCCTTCTATTTGGCATGAAAGTACGTGAAGATTCTATTCCTCACGTGCTCTCTCTGTCCTCTTTTCCCATAATTGCAAATATTCCACTAATAATTGTTATCCGTTCATCAACCGAGAATATTTCCGTCTCAAC
>MDTP02000142.1 GCA_001714685.2 Methanosarcina sp. Ant1
GGCTCTCCTGAGCCTGCAAGCAACGTTGAAGTGAAGGAACTTTCACAGACCTTCATTACAAGCGGAAAACCTGTAAAGTTTGATTTCCCAATGAATGCAACCTGTGTTGTATATGTGGGCTTCGATGCAAAGAAGAATGTTGGTAAGACAACGACTATAGTTGAGATGCTGAAAGAAAAGTCCACGCTGGTTTCAGAGCTGCCTGAAGGTGAAGTCTACAAATCGTTTAATGTATGGGTCGGAAATGGCGGATATGCAACTTCAATGAACATCGAAAACCCGGTCGTATGTTTCATGGTTAAAAAGTCCTGGCTACAGGATAACAAGATCGACCAGTCTTCCATCACTCTTAACAGATACAGTGATAAAAAATGGGAGCAACTTTCAACCAACTTGTCAGGGGAAGATGACAAATATCTATATTTCACAACAAAAACTCAGGGATTTTCGTTCTTTGCAATAACGGGTAAAATAGCAGTAAAAGAATCTGGCACTGAAATAAAACCTGAACCTAACACTCAGGATTTTGAACAAAAAAATGGAAGTACAGCAACAAATATAGAACAGACGCCTGCGCAGAAAGGGAGCGCAAACACTTCTGAGAGAGGAAGCACGAAAACGCCTGGATTCGAAATAGCTTCTGTTATCTTCTGTCTGCTTGGCGTATTCTTGTATAAAAAAGATAATAAAAAGTGAATTATTGAAGGTAGTGTGGGGGGAGACAGGATGAAAAAAGACCTTTCCAGATTTTATATTCTGTGACATTCACTATATCAGAGTTGAAACACTTAAATCTTATTACAAAGTGTATTAACCGACCTTCCACCTTTTTAGGCGCATATACGTTTTTACGCAAATCTGTCAGGTCAGCTGATTACTCTTTAGAAATTCCACCATGTATCTCAGTTCTTAAGTAGGCACATGATACGACATCATGAGACATTTATGTGCCTAAAAATGTAGATCTGAGGATTAAAGGAAGAATCGTAGGGAATTTAAAAATTCTCAAAATTTGATGTCGACCTGCTGAAAGTATGTTAATAGATAACTAAAACAGATATGAAAATCCCTTAAAAGAAAGAGGGGGGAAAAGAAGAAAACCGATGTGTTATTTCGGTCGAATATCGGGTAGTTGTTGCGGGAATGGGAACTTCCCTATTAACTGTATAGGATCTCGAATATATTAAAATTAGTACTATATTCAGTAGAATTATAAATTAAAATTAAGAGAAAGAATGCTTATCCTTCTCACAGCTTAAGAACCTTTGCGGCTTTTAAAGCATTGGAAACCATAGTTTCGACATCCATTTTCTTTTCTTCAAGCATAATAAGATCGTAATTTGCCCCTATTTCGGGACGCTCCGGGACGGCAGCACAGCTACCTGCTGATCGACTGGAGATATCGTAAGTTCCAATTTTGCGGGCAATATCCATTATCTCGGTTTTGTCAAAGGCAATCAAAGGGTGGTAGATTGGAATCGCAAGCTGATAAATCTCGGCATGCATATTGGCAGCAGTCTGGGAAGCTACCTGTCCTAGTGAAGAGCCGGTGACAATTCCACTTGCACGTTCCTTTTTCATAACCTCATAGGCTTCTCTGTACATCATACGTTTACAGAGGAGACAGGTATTTTTCCGATTGCATATTTCGATAAAGGATTGCAGGTTCGGGCCATGAGGAATCTCATAAGTTGTAAACTGATGTCCCGGAGCCCACTTCTGGAGCTGGCGAATGCAATCAAAGGCACGCTCTCTTGCCGCATTCTCAGCATAAGGAGTGTTATTGCAGTAGACTGGAATAATCGTAACTCCGCGCTTCATCATAAGCCAGGCTGCGACAGGAGAATCAAGCCCTCCTGACATTAGAACTACCATGCTGCCCTGTGTGCCAAGGGGAAGTCCTCCAACTCCTTTGAATGTTTCCAGATAAATATAAGCCAGCTTTTGCCGCATTTCTACATAGATCTCCTTATCAGGAGAGCTCAGGCTAACTCTGGGATGTTTCCCTTCTTTCTCCAGGGAATTCCATACTGCATCTCCACAGGTTTTGCCGATATCTGCTGAAGAAAAAGGATGGTTTCCACTTCTTCTTGCTCTGATGGCAAAGGACTCACCCTCCAGAACCAGGTCCTGAGCAAGGGCAGCACATACAATGGCAGCATTCTCAAGGCTGGGCTCTGCTGTCAACGCAGGTGAAGTTGAGACGATCCCAAAAACGTCAGCTGCTGCCGAGGCAGCACGAGAGTCAGTGGTCTCAATGAATATCCTGCCCCATTCCCGTCGGATCTGAGAATATGGAATACCTCTCGAATCGAGCATTGCCGCAATATTTTTCATAAGGATTTTCTCATACCAGTTCCGAACTCCAGGACTTTTAAGTGCAAGTTCTCCATAGCGGACTATAACTACATCTCCCGGAACTTCAGTCTCGAAGTTAGAGGGGCCGGAACCAGGGCTATCCAAATTTTTTGTATCTTCTTTTGGCGTGCTGCTGCGTTCCCTCAGGGTATGAACATCGGGTTCGAGGTTTACATTTATATCATTGGATTTGCCTGTCATGGATACTAGTTGTAAAGGCGGCATGGGGTTTAAAGCTTTCAGGAAAAGGAATTTTTGTCCTCGAAAAACCAAACAACATAACAAATCCGGCAATATATAGGATGACACAAGCAAATCCAGACAACAACGCCAGAGATAGAGAGACCAATGAATACTCTGAAAGGGCTTGCAAGAAAGTAGATAGTAGCATTAATTGCCACTCATAGCCTGCTTCTGATACTATTTTCCGCAGGCTGGATAGTTCTGCTTGTGGTCATTTTTAAGGAGTCTGGCAAAAAGAATCTATAGAAACGAGAACCCATAGGACAGATATCGAAGCATAAATTCCGTAGAAAAGAGCATGATATCAGAAACCAACAAAAAAGCCCACTAAGAAGCCTACTAAAAGGGTTTCTGGCTAGCCTTCAGTCGTCCAAGCGCGGGTACCGAGACAAACGAAGAGTCCACAAAGATTGTGGTAAAATTCGGGCAACCCTCTTTCAATTTGAGAATTACTGAGAAAATTGGACCGATATGCACTCGGGATGCATACCAGAGAATACCTTTAGTTTTCAGGTTTTTCAAAAATGCTAAACCGCATCGGGTTCCGGAATATATTAATTTCCATTACTTTCGTTTTTCTGATACTGATCAGCCATATACTCACTGTCGTCGCTTTCAGTTCCCTGACTCTGATCAGCTCCGTCGGTATACTCACCGCTTTCGTTTCCCTGATCCTGATCAGCCCCGTTGGTATACTCACCGCTTTCGTTTTCCTGATCCTGATCAGCTCCGTCGGTATACTCACCGCTTTCGTTTCCCTGATTCTGATCAGCCCCGTCGGTATACTCACCGCTTTCGTTTCCCTGATTCTCATCTTGTTCGGGAATGTACGAGTACTCACTATCATTGTTTTCCTGGTTACCAGAAGGCTCCTGGTTAGTTTCAAGCTGCTGGGGAACTTCAGTCATGTTTGTGCTTATATTTTCCAAAGCATTTGCCTCTCCCCCATACCACCTTACTGGGAGGGAATAATCCATTTCGCTTCTATAGGTATCAGGAATGAAGAATTTAGTCCCTTTATTCTGAAGTGCTTCTACAAATCCAGGATCGACTGCATAAAGTCTAGCATTGCACACTGCCGCCTCATCTAACTCCTTTATTCGATAAAGAGCAAAACGCTTGTTATAAAGGGCAGACGGCGAGTTAGGATCGATTGAGAGAGCACTATCATAACAAGTGATTGACTCGTTAACTTTTCCCATCGTGTTATAGATATACCCTTTGTTGTACCAGGCCGTTATGCAGTCAGGTTTAAGCTGTACTACTCTGTCTAAGCATTCAAGGGCAGCTTTGTTGCTACTTATTGTGAAATAAGCACATCCTTTGAAATACAAAGATGCAGTGTTGTCAGGTTCATATTCCAGGGCTTTATTATAGCAATCAATAGCTTCCTGATATTTCTCCATCTTGAAGAGGGCAAAACCTTTGTTATTGTAGGCATCGGCATTTCCCGGATCCAGCTCAAGAATCTTATCATAACAGCCTATTGCTGCCTCGAAATCCCCCAGCTTTTCCAGAGCTTTTCCCTGCCTGTAAATTACCTCTCTATTACCTGGCGAAATTTCAAGCATCCTTCCATAACTTGCAACAGCTTCTTCATATCTGCCAAGCGTTTCAAGCAGAGATGCTTTCTCAGCCAGGACTTGTGAATTGTCAGGCTGGAGCTTCAGGATTTTATCATAGTCTGATAGCGCATCTTCTGATTTTCCGGATTTACTCAGAGCAAAAGCTCGGCTTTCCAAAGCCTTAATATTTTCCGGTTCCGAATTTAGGATCGTGCTATAACATGAGACTGCCTCTTCATACCTGCTAAGGTTTGAGAGTGCCAGACCTTTCCCATATAGAGCATCTGAGTTAGTGGCATTAAGAGCAAGCACCTTGTCATAGTAATTAACTGCCTCTTCTGACCTTCCAAGATCGCTTGCAGTCGAGGCCATCCCGTACAAGGCAGTACTTAACTGAGGGTTCAAATCCAGGGCTTTTTTATAACATTCAAGAGCTTCCTCGCTTCTTCCAAGCCTGTCAAGAACCAGGCCCTTTTCATACCAGGTCTCAGTACGTGCAGGGTTAATCGTAAGAGCCATATTGTAAGAGGTTAGGGCGTCCTCGTACATTCCAAGTTTACTGCAGGTCGAAGCCTTCCCATACCATGCCGCATCATAACCGAATTCACGACTAAATGAGTTTAGATTCTTGGAAAAGTCTGAATTCTCCGCTGAGTTAGCAGAATCATAATCCAGAATATAAGACCAAAAACCTCCAGAAAGTGTCTGGACTGAGCTCATGTTTAAGCTACTATTTGAAACTGGTCTGGAAACTGAAGTTTCCGTTGAAGGATTCATATTTTTGTTTAATCTGAAACTAGCTGCAGAATATGCCGGATTGTATAGGAGAGTCTGATTATAGCAGTCTGAAGCTTCATTGTGCCTCTCAAGTTGATCAAGGACAAGCCCTTTATTATACCAGATCTCAGCGCTGTCGGGGGCAACGATAAGAACCCTATCATAACACTTAAGAGAGTCTTCGTATTTTCCGATTTTTGCCAGAGCAAAAGCTCGGCCGCACCATGCAAGTGTATAGTTGTCGTCAATGGAGAGGGCTTTATCGTAACTTTCTACTGCACTTTTGTAATCTTTAGTTTTTGAAGAGTCGAAACCTTTCTTGTACCAAACTTTAGCATACTTAGGATTCAGATTCAGAGCTTTATCATAACTGTCCGCTGCCTCTGCATACCTGCCAAGCTTGTCGAGATCCAGCCCTTTCATATACCAAACAGCAGCATGTCCAGACTCATTTTCGAGAACCCGGTTATAGCATTCAAGGGCAGCTTCACTATTTTCGAGCTTGTCAAAAGCCAGCCCTTTATCATACCAAATCTTGACTACAGGAGACTTAAACTCAGGAGCCTCAGAATAACTGGGAAGCACAGATTCGTAAGCATTCAGCTTTCCGAGCAGGTCACTTCCGATCTCCACCAATTCAAGTCCTGCATAAGGATTAAGAGCATTGTCATAGCAAGCTATTGCTTCATTGTACTTTCCAGTCTTATTGAGCAGGTAGCCTTTACTATACCAGGTTTCAGAATCATTAGGACTGTAAGCCAGGACCTGATCGTAGCATTGGAGAGCTTCTTCATCTCTCCCAAGCTTTTCGAGACATGAACCTTTTCTCTGCAGAGCACTAAGGTTTTCAGGTTCTGAGATAAGAACAAAATCGTAGCATTTCAGAGCCTCTTGATGCATTTCAATACTCTGAAGATCCACACCTTTGTTATACCAGGCATCTACCATGTCAGGATTAAAGGAGATTGCCTTGTCGTAACACTCTATTGCAGCGTTGTGATCTTTGTAACTATCAAAAATCACTCCTTTCTGATACCAGAGTTCAAAATCGTCCGGAGTGATGTTAAGAGCTCTGTCAAAACACCTCATTGCTCTTTCATACTTCTGAAGGCCTGTATAAGTCATCCCCTTCATATGAAGAGCTCTGGAAGAATTAGAGCTGAATTCAATAGATTTTCCATAAGAAGTCAAAGTTTCCTGGCTGAGGTTAAGTTGCTCAGAGGCAAGAGCTTTTTGGAACCACACTGTGGAGAGATAAGTGTCTTCTTCAAGGCTTTTGTCGTAACAATTAATAGCCTCGACATATTTTTTTAGCTCAAAAAGCTCATTACCTTTATTATACCAATTCTCAGAAGAAACTGGAAAGGTCTCAAGAGCTTTATCGTAAGAGCTAATCGCCTCTCTATGTTTTTCCAATTTGGCTAGGGAACATCCCTTCCCATACCATGCCACTGATGAATTATGATCAATCTCAAGTGCATCGTTATAGCAGCCTATAGACATACTATATTCTTTCAGGGAATACAGCTTATTGCCTTTATCTATAAGGCCTTCTACGGAAACCGGATGTTGTGCCAGTACCTCACTAAGAGTAGGAACGTCAGCAGTCCCATTATCTCCCATAATTGGTTCCTGGTTTGCAATAGCTCCCGCTACAGGTAAAAGACCTGATACGAAATATAATGTGAAAGCGAAGAGAATGGAATAATTAACAATTAAAGTAGTTTTTTTAATTGAGCTCATTAAATACCCCGATTTATTCTAATGAGTTCCTGCGGAAAGTCATCATAGAGATCCTTTCACTATCTATCATTTATAGTTACTTTCTTAATAATTGTGTAACTAAGTAAAGTAGAACATCCAGAGAATTAAAGTAACGATATAAACTCCTTTTGCTCCCCCCTCGAATAATTTGCCCAGTTGAAATGTGTTTTCCCCAAAACACAATATCTAATTTGAAGTAGTTCCATCCATATATAATTTATCTAGTTCGAAGAAATTAACATGTTTCCACTTTAAATAGCATATGTCTAATAATTTAGGGTTTACTCACTTCAGGCACAAAATCAAGTACTTTAGACTTTGTGGTTGAAGTTATGCTTTGAACAGTAGAGGTTTAATGCTGTTGACTTCTCAGTTCAACTGTGTAAGTCCTATTATTACATAAATAACATTGTTAGATAAATAACTATGTAAATTAAAAACAAAAATTAATAATGTTGATCCAATTCTCAAAGATTAGAAATGTTTAAGTTAGAATCAAAAATCATGAGATCTTCAAAAATACTTATAGTAAATCTTCAAATACGCAAATTAAATCTTTAAATACGCAAATTAAATCTTCAAATACGCAAAGTATTAGATATCGAAATCCCTATTGCAAAACATGCAGAAAGAAGATCTGGATTTCTTCAGGAAATGGTTTTTGGATTATGTGGACAATTTCTCTTCTTCTGACTCTTTTATCCAGAATAACATCAAAATGAAAATAGAACATACAGGGAAAGTTTGTGAAAATATCCTTCTGCTCGCAAAAGCTGAAAAAATAATGGGGGAAGGCTGCAGGCTCGCAGAAACAATAGCTTTATTTCATGATCTGGGTCGGTTTGAGCAGTTCATGAGATATAAAACATTTAAAGATTCGGAATCGGAAAACCATGCTCTTCTCGGAGTAAAAATCCTAAAAAGAAAAGGAATTCTTTCCCCCATTTCCCGAAAAGAAAGAGATCTTATCTTAAAAGCTGTAGAATATCACAATCTTATGGAAATTCCCGAATGCACAGAAAACTTCAAAGAACTGTTTTTTTACTCAAAACTAATTCGTGATGCAGATAAGCTGGATATTCTGAGAATTGTGAGTGAAAGTTATAAGGAAGGGGAAAAAGGCAGGAATCCGGCCCTCGAACTTTATCTGCCAGATACGGCAGGATGCTCGGAATCTATAATTACGGATATCCTGAATAAAAGGATGGCAAAAATGGGAGACGTCAAAAATCTGAATGATGTAAAACTCCTTCGTCTGAGCTGGATTTTTGACATCAATTTTCCGGCAACTCTTGCAATTCTAAAAGAGCACAAATACTTGAGTACGATTATTTCCTCTATGCCAGAGGCTGAAGAAGTCCATGTCATAGAGAAACATCTTGAAAGTTGTTTGAACGCAGCTGAAATAGCTCTCAATGAACGAAAATTGTGAGTTTGAAGAAGATTTTGTCTGGAGAATAAAAAGATTTACTCCATATATCTTCTGCGATTTTCATTACCCAGACTGCGCCGATAATCCGAAAGAACCTGCTTTCTGGACTGCTCTTCAAGAATTGATTCCAGTGAGTCGTTTTTAACCTCTTCTTGTTCACAGCGGTCTTTTTCCTCTGTCATATTCATATCATCTTTTACTCGTCTCTATTAGAGATATTTCCTTTATCGTTTTGCTAATATACTATTTCACTATTTTGAAAGTGGCTCGTCGAGTTTTTTTGGTCACAGCCACAGAGAAAGTTTAGGTTCTATCAATTGCCTTAAGTCCGGAAGGCTGTTCAATAAATTCAACCTCAACGCCAAGAAGTTCGCGCAACCTGGAGCATAAAGCCTCCATTCCCGGGCTTTCCGTGGCATAATGAGTAGCGTCAATCAGACATAGATCCCAGTTCGTGCGGAGAACCTCATGTTTAAGCTCGGAAGATATAAAAGCATCCACTATATTTGCTCTGGCAATTTCAAGAAATTCATTCCTGAAACCGCTGCCTCCAATGACCATCACTCGCCTGATTCCCTCCCTTTCTCCCGCATATACGACAGGAGTCTGCAGACACTCTGATACGTGAGATGCCAGTTCAGCTGAAGAACATGGTTCAATTTCCCCTATCGTGCCTATTTCCAGAGTTTCGATATTCTTTAGTCCAATCCTTGCCGCAAGAGCATCGTTGATACCTCCTATGGCCCTGTCATAATTTGTGTGCATGCTGTAAAGAGATATTCCATTCTCAAGGGCAAGCCTGAGAGAAGCTGCCAGAGATTTTGAAATTTTGTTTATCGGATGGAAAATGAGAGTGTGATGAGTGATCAGCAGACCTGCTCTCATATCTGCGGCTTTTTTAAGGACATAGGGATTGACATCAAGGGCAACTGCTATCCTTTCTACGTTATTTTCCTGATCAAGAATTAACCCTATTCTGCCTTCGTCAAAATCATCCGCAAGCTCAAGCGGTGCAATTTCTTCAAGAATTTCTACAATTTTTACAAGTTCCATGGAAAAACCTCCGGAGTCCGGAAGAAACTATGCTCAAGTGCCAAAATCTCTTCGATAATCTCAGCCAAAAAGGCGAACCTCGAGTTTCTTAGTTTAAATATTTACTTTAAGAACTTAGTTTTCCAAAGTTTAAAGCCTAAATTAAGAGTTTACGGCATTTAATATCAGTTCTGAGTTAATTGTAAACCTTAGTAAAGATCCATTAACTGCATCCTCATAAAACTAATCCTTCTAGTGCTTTGCAGCGAAGAAATGGGCTAATCTTAGAGCTTGAAGCATTTTCCACCAGTCTGGCCAGATAAAAAAGAGATGGCTTCTGGCAAGATGATAACTGTAGTATATTACAAGTTTATTGAATATTGTGCCAAAACATTACAAAAAATTAAAATAGATTCATATAAGATACTTTATAGAGATGTAGAATAAATAATTTACAAATATTACCTTGAAACTGAATATAGAAACTTAATGAATTGCAAAATATGAAAGCAATATTAGGTTGTTACAGAAACAGTTGTAGCTCACTTATGAAGATTATAACGACTAAAAAAATGAGGTTAAAGTAGTTATAGTCAAGTAATGAAATTTGATAATATGAGTTATGATAGAGACGCTGAGTAAAATAGCACATCGAATAAATAAGATATGAATGAGAGAGATCATTTGATTAAAATTTGTGTTGTCAATATATAAATATTAAAGAAGCTGCAACCATCGCAGAAGCTCAAGATGCATTTTCCTATCCTCAGATCGGTATAGATATGTCAAATTCAAGGAAGGTAACTATGGATAAAAAAATTTCACTGACGGCATTACTTTTTGTTTTCATCTTCTTTTGCCTCTCAATGACAGCTCTTGCGGCAAGTGATGTTGAGTGGGTAGAGAAACAGGGAGCAGCAAAGCTCTATTGGGGTGATTCCGTAACAGTGGAAGACTATGTAATAAAGGCAGAAGATTTCAGCAATGACACGGTGTTTGTTTCGATCTCAAAGGAGGGGGGAAAATTAAAGACTTCTCCGCTGTCTGAAGGAATGGAAGTTGTATATGATGACAAGATAAAGGTTTGTGCCAAGAAAATAGATCCAAATTATGAAACAATCACTAAGAACGGAAAGGAATTCAAGACAAAAAATTGGAATCCTTATGCTGAATTGAATGTTTCTGTAAGAGGAGAACCTAGTTTTGAGATAAAGATCGAAACTAACAAAGATACATACGATTCTAAATCTGCAGGAGATAGCAAGATAGATGTATCGATAAATGTAAAAAATAATGGGGATGCAGAGGCTAAAGATATTGTGCTGACCACCGACACAGCCGGGGTGGAATTACTTAAAGGAAAAACAGAGTATATAAATACAAGGGTCCTTAAAGATGAGGCTCTAAAGCCTTTTAATTTAACACTGAAAACACCCACCCCATGGGAAGACGCAGACTTCAATATAACTGCAAAACTTACATGCCTGGATATAAAGGGCAAAAAGTATGAATATGAAGGTTCCAAAACGATCAAAGTCGAAAAAAAATGGGACCTTATTGCTTCAAAGAGCTTTTCTGAAAATTGCCATATGGGAGAGCTTGTATATGTCTCAGTCATTGTACGTAACAAAGGGATCTGCGACATAAACAACATTGTACTTAATGACTCGATAGTTTCCGGAATGCGCCTTCAGGAAGATACTACACTTAATAAGACATTTTCTCTAAAGGCCGGGGAAACAACTGAAAAGGTTCTGAAATACACCCTCATTCCGGAAAGTCCAGGCGAATTTACCTTCCCAACCGCCACAGCTACCTTCACCCTGCCCAATGGACAGAGTAAAGAAGTAAGTTCCAATAATTCTGGAACCGTGAAAATTAACGGGCCCAACATCACAGTCCTAAAAAACGTTGACAAGCAGCAGTTAAATACCGGAGATATTCTGAATGTGACAGTTATGGCACAGAACACTGGAAACGTTAATGCAAATGTAAGAGTAAATGATACCTTACCTCCTGGAGCTGAACTTATAAGCGGAGAAACGAGTTTCAAGCAGATCCTTAAAAGTGGGGGCGATTCAAAGAACGTCACTTACACTCTGCAGATGAATAGAGAAGGGGAAATCCAGCTGCCTGCCTGCAAAGCAAGTTTCTATGATCTTGATAAGTACTCAGGAGAAGTCAATTCAGATGCTCCTGTTGTCCATGTAGGAACACAGACTTCTCAGGAAGGAAACAACACTCAGACAGAAGGGACAAATAAATCTAACCAGGAAGGAAATAACTCCTCCGCCCTGGTACAGATCGGAGGTACCAATGGAAGTACAAATGAAAGTACGAATGAAAGTACGAATGGAAGTACACCTGGATTCGACTCTCTTTCCTTTGTAATAGGACTTCTGGCGGTTACATGGCTTCTAAGTAAGAAAAGCGTTTGAAAAGGCCCGAAGGACAAATTGGATGCTCTGGACTTTCTGGATTATCCATCCCCCATTTTTAAATACTTTAAATAATTGGTTTAATCGCTTTTTTACGATTTTTAATATTTGTACTATCTTTTTTGCCATTTTTCAAGAACAAAAAATACAAGCTTTGTTTTGCCTTAAAATCTATTGGATAAAAGGGAAATTAACAAAAAGAGGCTCCTAGCTATTTCGAGTGGGTAATTTAGAGTCACTTTCTAAATGTGATACAACTATTTGATACAACATATTGTAACTATTCAGCCTACTGAAAAAAGTTATAATTTAATATAAATGCTGCAACTCTCAGAATAATAGCGGCGCTTGAT
>MDTP02000143.1 GCA_001714685.2 Methanosarcina sp. Ant1
TACAGAAATTACAGCTTCAGGACCAGCTTCATAGATAACAAAAATCTCTTCACGTGTAAGCATAATAACGAAACAAAATAGGATTCAATTTATATGCAATTTTTCCTCGAAACGAGGAAAAATTGTAGCCTTTGAAAGGCTATCTGAATACAGTACTTCACCAACTGGATCCGAAAATCATCTGTCCCCATTCCGATTTCAAACATTCAACGAAAAGTATTTTGAAATCGGAATGAAGCTAAATGATTTCTCGATCCAGTTGGTGAAGTACTGGAATAGTTACGATTTTTCTTTTAGTTGCACTGCAAGTGCAACAGCATCAGGGTCCGTATCACTCGCTTCGCTCGCTCAAGCAGACTGATTTTAAGATGTTGAATTGATACACAGCATGGATTAGGACTGTTAATCTAATCTATCCTGGATCTCTGAATCGGTTTTCGGCGTTGAAAACGCTTCAATGTCCGATACATAGGATAAAAGGCTCTTCGTCAATCTCTAGGATAAGATGATTTTCAATTCAAGACCGCGTTGGTTTTTATGAGGATATCCACACAAAACAACGAAGAGCCGTTATAAAAGAGATGTAGATGAGGTTTTGCCAAAATTGACAAAAATGCTTTAAAAGACAAAAGAGAGATAATAAATGCTTATTTTACCAAAAAATTACACTTAAACTCTCTATTAATGACATGAAAACACTGAAGGGCATGAATAACTCAATCAAGACTCTATTAACCACGGAAAACACGGAAAGCACTGAAAAACTGTGCCCTTGTTTTCTTTACTTCCGTGTTTTCCGTGCTTTCCATGGTTTGCGTTTTCGTTTTTAAGCGATTAAAACTCTCTTCATTTAAAATTATTGACCATAATACTACATTAAATTGCTTTTAAGTTGTTTTAAGAAAAATTTTTCGCAAAATAAGCTTTATTATCTAATATTATTGGAAAACACGGAATATGGTAGTAAATGGCAAAACCTCAGATGAGAAAAAGTATTCAAAGATGAAACAAAAAAGAGATGTAAACCAGTTAATTATGCGGTAGGAAAGTTTTTCAGAAGCCATATTTGCCAATCAGAGGTACGAAGATAACTTCTCCTTTTTTCTCTTTGCGTATATTGTCCTCCCTGTCTTTTTCAATCCGGATCAGTTCCTGGGAATAATTTCCCACAGGAATCACCATTATGCCTCCAGGCTTCAACTGCTCCAGCAGAGGCTCAGGGATGCAGGGAGCTGCGCATGTTACGGCTATCCGGTCATAGGGGGCATACTTGGAATAACCCATTGATCCGTCTCCAAGCAGCACTGTGACATTGTCGTAGCCCGTTTCTTTCAGGTTCTTCCTTGCAAAATGCACAAGAGGCTCGAGGCGTTCCACAGCATACACATGTCCGCTTTTTCCTACGAGTTCTCCCATCACTGCAGCATTATATCCGGAACCTGCCCCTATTTCCAGGACTTTATGCCCTTCGGCCAGTTCCAGGAGTTCACACATGATAGCAACCATATGGGGAGCAGATATTGTTTGCCCATAGCCAATCTCCAGAGGCATGTCCAGATAAGCTGCCCTTTTCTCATATTCCGGGACAAACTTATGCCGTGGGACCCGCAGCATGGCTTCGCGGACTTTTTCTTCGAATATATGAATCTCAAGCCCTTTTATTAGTCGCTTGCACAGTTCTTCGAATCCTTCTGCCTCTTCTTTTTCCTTTATATTAATTTCTTCACCACGGTCCTCTTCGGATATCACGACCTGAACCATCCCTCCTCTTTCTGGCAAAAATCCTTTTTACATATTTTGCAAGCACAACATCGCCTTTTCTGGACCTGAATGCCCCATCTCTTACTTTGATTTTGGTAATGAAAAGGCTCTTGCTCCCAATTTTTTCTTCTGCTCCTACAACAAACTCATAATCTCCAGGAACGCGCTTTTCGTAAACCTCTGTTTTTTCAACTCCTGACTGCGCAGAAAACTTTACAGTCATCTCATCGATGGCTCTCCCCCATATTGTTTCAATCTCTCCTGCCTTAGCCGATATGACCCGTTTTCCTCCTGCCTCAAGAGCAGTAATCAGGATGGGACATACTAAGCCTGTTTCCTCATCATCTACAACAAGCTCGTCTTCTACCTGAAGGGCAGTCTCGGAATCCAGTTCAGTTTTGTAAGTATCCGAAACATCCCTCTTGCTGACTATAACCCTCAAAAGAACGAATTTCGGGGTTTTTATCTTTGCTGCATGTATCTGTCCGCATTCCAGACAGCGCACTAGCGGGCTCTGACCTTCTTTCATAACTTCATGCCCCACTTCTTCTTCGGGCGAACATGAAGGACACTCAACTTCAATTTCTCTCGTCATAGTCTAATCAGTAGATGGATTCAAAATACTAAATACTTAACTTCTCCGGTGATGTTTTTCCTGGAGTCATTCTGCAGTGAGAATTGGAGCAAAAAAGTTTCGGAAATTGAAAGTATAAATCGAAGTAAAAATCAAAATCAAAGTAAAAATTTAAGTAAAAATTTACACTACTTGTAGCTACTATTTTGTGAATCAATTGTCCTGCACCACTTTAAAGCCATTTGAAGGACTAGAGATTACAATAAGGAATGGTTAAAAAATAACTCCAAGTTTTCAGTTTGGGGATGGCTATATTATTCCATTTCTCCTAAGCATCAAAGACATATCGGTAACAGAAATACTTGAAATTATAGTTTCATTATTCCTAACGACTTTAGGTCATCAACGGGCTCTATGTCATCAGAGGATGCCGGATTTTTTGCCTTATTTTCTTTTTCATTCCAAAGGTGATCTCGTTAAGAGGCCTTGCCCAGTTTTATCGAATTTCTCATCCAGCGCTGAAGGTAGGCACCTGACCCCTATCCTTTTTTCCTGTCATTCTTGCTATCAAAAGTTTTATTATAATGAAATGCGTAGTCTACATCTCATTATTGAGATGCGTCTCAAAATTAAGATAACAAAGGTGCCGACAGTGCCTGATATCGAACACCTGAAGAAACTTGCCCTTATTGGAGCAGTAAGTAAAACCATTAAGGTCTCTTCGAGTGAGTTTCAAAAGCATACCGGGGCAAGCTCCAAAACCGCAGCAAGAAAATTAAAGCAGCTGGAAGAAGAGGGGCTGATTGAAAGGAAGATTGTTCCCGGCGGCCAGTTGATAAGGATGACAGAAAAAGGAATTGAGATTCTTAAGAGTGAATATCTGGAGTACAGCAGTATCTTTTCTCCAGAATCGAATATCTTGGAACTTGAGGGAAACGTGCTTCGGGGCCTGGGTGAAGGCCAGTATTATGTAAATATACCTGGATACAGGAAGCAGTTTGAGGAAAAATTACATTTTACACCTTTTCCTGGAACTCTAAATGTAAAGCTTTCCGAAAACAGTTCGGCTCTCCGAAATCGATTACTCGAACTGCCGGCTGTCCAGATAGAAGGCTTCAATGACGGAGAACGCACTTTCGGAGGCGGGAAATGCTATCCGGTTAGTGTCGGCGGTATTGAGGCTGCCGTGGTCGCCCCTGAAAGAACACACTACCCTTCAGATTTGATTGAGATCATTTCACCGGTTAAGTTAAGAGATTCCCTGAGCTTAAAAGACGGAGACAGAGTTGTGATACAGGTAAAAAAAAAGGGTATGGAGAGCCAAGAATGAGCGAAAGTACGGAATACGATTGTCTTACATACAGAAATGAGAATATCAACCGGGCTCTAGAAGCCCTGCGTGCCGGAAAAATGATCCAGATTTATGATTCGGATTCCAGGGAAGGAGAAACCGATCTGGTAATTCCTGCAAAAGCGGTCACCTACAAAGACGTAAAATGGATGCGAAAAGATGCAGGCGGTCTGATCTGCGTGGCAGTGGACCCGGTGGCATCAAAACAACTAAGGCTGCCTTTTATGGCAGAGCTAGTCCGTGAAGCCAGCAAAACCAGTGACGTTCTTGGCGAAGTAGTGGAAAAGGATGGGGACCTTAAGTACGATTCTCACTCTTCCTTTTCTCTCTGGGTCAATCACAGAGATACCAGAACCGGAATCCCGGATAATGAAAGAGCTCTTACTATCCGAAAAATCGGGGAAATCACAGAAAGAAACCTTTCAGGAGACGGAATCCATTTTGGGGATGAATTTAGGACCCCTGGACATGTGGCACTCCTGAGAGCTGCAGAAGGACTTCTTGATGAGCGCAAGGGGCAGACCGAACTTTCAGTTGCTCTTGCCCGCATGGCAGGGATCACCCCGTCAATGGTAGTCTGCGAGATGCTGGATGATGACAATGGTAAGGCCCTTTCTAAAGAAAAGGCAAAAGAATACGGCAAAGAACACGGGCTTATATTTCTGGAAGGGCAGGAAATAGTGGAAGCTTATATGACCTGGACAGGTTCCGAATAACAGTTTACTTTTTCTTATTTCTCCTCCCGCTTTTTCCCGTTCTACTTTTCCATACTTTTGATTTTTTATTTCTTTTTCAAAAAGTGGAATTTTATAATATAAAACGAATTATTCCATAATTGATAACTTTTTAATAACTTCTAATGCGTTAAGCCGTTTTTATTCACTGCTCCGCATCCTTATTTCGTACAGTTTCCATGACAGGGGGTTCAGATTTGTGTTACGAAGATTTAAAAAAATCCAGCGAGTCCTTGTATATGTGCTATTTCTGAACCTTGTAGTCGCGTTTGCCAAAATCATTTACGGAAATCTAACCGGCACTTTAAGCATGATTGCAGACGGCTATCATTCTCTTTTTGATGGGGCCTCCAACATTGTAGGACTGGCTGGAAGTTTCATTGCAGCCCGCCCCCCGGACAGGGAGCACCCTTACGGGCACCAGAAATACGAAACTGTAGCTTCTGTTTTTATCGCCTTACTGCTGATCTTTGTGGGCGTTGAAATTTTCCATAATGCTCTCAACCGCTTCCTTGTCCCGAGCAAGCCAGAAGTTACAGCTGTGAGTTTTCTCATAGTGCTTGGGACAATGTGTATTAACTACCTGGTAACGCGATATGAGTATGGACAGGGACAATCTCTCAGGAGCCAGGTGCTTATAGCGGATTCCATGCATACAAAAAGCGATATTTATGTCTCCCTCTCGGTTATGGTAAGCCTGGTTGCCATAGAATTAGGTTTTCCTCTCATAGACACAGTGATTGCTTTAGCGATCGCTCTTATTATTTTCAGGGCCGGATTCCGAATTATAAAAGAGAGCTCCAGGTCTCTTCTGGATATGTCCAGGATTGAAGAGAAAGAAATTTGTGGACTGGTTATGGGAGTTGAAGGAGTAAAGGGCTGTCATAAGATCCGGACTCGCGGAAGCATGGGAGATATCAGGGTCGATATGCACCTGCTTATTCAATCTGATATGTCTCTTGGGGACGCCCACCTTATCTCTCATAGGGTCAGCAAAAAGCTGAAGGAAGAATATAAGGATATTTCTGACGTAGTTGTACATCTTGAGCCCTCCTTACCACAACCCCAAGAATCAAATAGCAAAAAAACCACTTAAGATGCATGGCTGGAAACGTTTTCGGGCAGAGGTTTCAAATCACCACATGGGGCGAATCCCACGGCAGGGCTGTAGGCGTTGTAGTAGATGGATTACCTGCAGGACTCCCTTTCTCAGACGCTGATATCCAGAAAGAGCTGGACAGAAGGCGCCCTGGGCAGAGTGAAGTTTCCACCCCCAGAAGCGAGGCTGACAGGGTGGAGATACTTTCAGGACTTTTCGAAGGAATGAGCACAGGCACTCCTATCTCCATGCTGGTCTGGAACTCGGACGCAAAGTCTTCGGCTTATGATGCTATTAAAAACACTCCTCGCCCTGGACATGCTGATTTTACCTATTTGGCCCGTTACGGGATGAGGGACCACCGTGGCGGAGGCAGGTCTTCAGCCCGCGAAACTATAGGCAGGGTTGCAGGCGGAGCTCTTGCAAAACTCCTGCTTTCCAGATTCGGAATCCGGATTTCCGGACATGTGCTTGAACTAGGTGGAATCCGGGCAAAGACTCTTTCTTTTGAAGAAATTGTAGAAAATGTGGAAAAGACCCCTGTGCGCTGTGCCGATCTTGAGGCTGCCAAAAAAATGCTTGAGAAAGTTGCAGACATTCGGCAGGAAGGAGATAGCGTTGGAGGCGTTGTCGAAGTTATTGCAAGAGGTGTGCCTGCAGGCCTCGGAGAGCCTGTATTTGATCGGTTGGATGCTGACCTTGCAAAGGCCCTTATGAGCATTCCTGCAGTTAAAGGCTTTGAAATCGGAGCCGGATTTGAGGCTGCCCGCCTACGTGGAAGTGAAATGAACGATCCTTTCCGAATTGAGGAAGGAAAAATAACCTGTTCGGGCAATAATGCCGGGGGCATTCTTGGCGGAATTTCAACGGGTCTGGATATTGTTTGCAGAGTAGCAGTAAAGCCTACCCCTTCCATAGGAAAACTTCAGCAAACGGTTGACCTCACATCCCTAAAAAACGCTGAAATCACAATCAAAGGAAGGCATGACCCCACCATCCCCCCACGTATGGTTCCAGTTGCAGAATCTATGGTTGCCCTTGTGCTTGCCGACCATATGCTCAGGAGCGGCTTTATCAATCCCAGAACCCTGCTGGAATAAAGGGAATGAGGTTCATTTTACGATTATCCTTATCTATTGATTTATAAAAACAGGCCTTTTCTCTATATTTCCTAATTAACTTTAAAAAAAGAGGGATTTGAGCTTTTTGTTTAATATTTAGGGAAATACAAGCACTATACCTGTTAAGCTCGAAAATTATTAAAAAAACACAAGTTCCATTATATTTTGGAATATAAGCCTTTTGTTTTGATATTAAGAAAAATATACTCAAGGGAGTAACCGTATAAAATCTTAAAAAAGCGAGTGATATTAAAGGCGGAAAAATATCAAAAAGCAGACTTGAAATAGCAGTTTTAAAAATGTATTTAATTGAGGGAATGATTATATAAAGATCTCATAGATAAATCTTATAACGTTGGAGCTGCATAAAATCATGTACTTATCCATATTATCTGAATTCACCAAAATTTAAATTAATTTTCCGCATTCATTGGCTGCAACGAATCAAAAACCCAGAAAAATAATAAAGTATCAAGAATCAAAAAAGGTACATTTTGGGTTGAAGTTAAAACAAAAACACCCAGAGTAACAGCATGAGCATATTTGAACTATCAGGATGCAGATCAAAGAAATTATAACATCAAAGAATCAATGAGAAAACGATTTTATAAGCCTGTAACTGCAGAAGTCCTGCATTTTTATATTTAAAGAATTATATATTCAATTGCCATACAAAACGTGATCTTGGGGTAGTCATCGATCAAATCTGAAAAACGAACATATCCGTTTTCAGGAGAAAAGTAGAGAGACTCTTGTTCTACGTTTCAGCAACTGACTTCCGGAACCTAAGAAGCGAAAAGTCTAATTATGAAACAAGGAAAGGCTAATCGCATACCAAAGAGACAACGGAACTTTTGCCTTATACATCCTCAAGTAGGAGAAGGTGTGGAATGAAAGGACAGCTGAGAAAGTCTGGTATTGATATTGTTGGGGATATACCCTGGGGAACCCACTTCTGCCAATTCTACCAGACAAAAGAAGATTTGATAGACATACTTGTCCCCTATTTCAAAGAAGGGCTGGAAAATAACGAATTTTGTCTCTGGATCACATCAAAACCTCTAGAAGTAGAAGAGGCAAAAGAAGTCCTTGGAAAGGCCGTTCCTGATATTGAGATTTATCTTGAGAAAGGGCAAATCGAGATTATTCTCTACACTCACGGATATGTAAATGAGGGTGTTTTCGGTTCAGAGAAAGTCATAAATGGCTGGGTTAAAAAATTAGATCGGGCTTTGGCAAGTGGCTATGAAGGGCTTAGGACGGCAGGAAACACTTCCTGGTTGAAAAAATGGGATTGGGATGATTTTGCTGATTATGAGAAAAAAATAGATGCCAGTATCGGCAAACACCAGATTATATCTCTATGCTCATATTTTCTCGAGATGTGCAGTGCAGCAGATATTATTGACGTAGCTTTCAACCGTCAATTTGCTTTGGTCAAAAAGGAAGGAAAATGGGAGCGCATCGAAAATTCCGGGCTGAAAAAGATGACTGAGAACAAGCAAGAAGCGGAGGCGCTGCGCCAGAGTGAGCAACGCGTCAGGCTGAAGTTGGAAAACATTCTCTCTCCTTCTCCGGAGATGGCGAACCTGGAGCTTGCCGATATCGTTGACGCCCGGGCAATCCAGTCCCTCATGGATGATTTCTATAAGTTTGCTCACATTACCATGGCTCTAGTTGATCTCAAAGGCAATGTTCTTGTAGGCGTTGGATGGCAGGATATATGCACCAGATTCCACAGGGTTCACCCCGAAGCCTGCAAGCACTGCGTAGAAAGTGACACAAAGCTATCCGCGGGCGTTCTCCCGGGAGAGTTTAAGCTCTACAAGTGCAAGAACAATATGTGGGACATAGCGACCCCCATAATTGTGGACGGCCAGCACATCGGCAATATCTTCTCAGGGCAATTCTTTTTTGAGGGCGAGACTCTGGACTATGAGCTTTTCCGATCTCAGGCTAGACAATATGGCTTCAATGAGGAGGAATACATAGCAGCGCTTGAAAAAGTTCCGCGGTTAAGCAGGGAGGCCGTGGATACAATCATGGTCTTCTTCATGAAGCTTGCCAACATACTCTCACAGCTAGGCTACAGCAATATAAAGCTGGCCCAGTCGCTGGAGGAACGTAATGCACTGGTGGACGCGCTGCGGGAGAACGAGGAGCGGTTCCGGTCGGTCCTTGAGAACTCACTCGATGCGGTGTACCGGCGAAACCTTCAGATCGACCGCTACGATTACATGAGCCCGGTGATAGAGCAGATCGCCGGCTTCTCTGCCCAAGAGATGAGTGCGATGAGCAGCAATGAAGTTCTTGATCGCATTCATCCCGAAGACCGACCGCTAGTTGCCGCGGAACTGGCCCAGGCATTCGATTTGGGACTCGGAATCCTCCAGTACCGATTCAAATGCAAGGACAGTGAATACCGCTGGTTCGCCGATCACTTCACGGTGAGCAAGGATCAGAAAGGAAGGCTTCTCTTCAGAGGAGGTATCGTCCGCGATATTAACGAGCGTAAAAAGGCAGAAGAAGCTCTCAGATTATCAAATGTTTATAATCGCAGCCTAATTGAAGCCAGCCTGGATCCTTTCGTAACCATTGGGCGTGATGGTAAGATTATGGATGTGAATGGTGCTACTGAACAGGTTACCGGATACTCCAGAAATGATTTGATTGGGACTGATTTTTCAGATTACTACACTGAGCCTGAGAAAGCCTTCGCAGGCTATCAGCAGGTATTCACATATGGTGAAGTTCGGGATTATCCTCTAGAGATTCAGCATAAGGACGGCCAGATAACTCCTGTTTTGTACAACGCTTCGGTTTATAGAGACGAGAATGGCGAGGTTATTGGGGTTTTTGCATCTGCACGTGATATCACCGAGCTCAAACGGGCCGAGGAGACGTTGGCTTTCGAGCGATCGCAGCTCCTGTCCATTTTCGATGGCATCGACGATGTGGTGTACGTGACTGATCCGTACACATACGAGGTGCTGTATGCGAATAAGGCGATGAAGGAGAAGTTCGGCGGTGAACTCGTGGGAGGGATTTGCTACCGGGAGTTCCAGCGGAAGGACTCTCCTTGCGATTTCTGCACCAATCAGATTATTTTAAAGGAGAGGGACAAGCCCTACCATTGGGAGTATTACAACCCCATGGTGGACCGGTATTTCATGATCGTGGACCGGATCATCAAATGGCCGGACGGCCGGGATGTGCGGTTCGAGATCGCCAAGGATATTACCGAGCGCAAACGTGCCGAAGATGTCCTTAAAAAAGCACACAACCATTTGGAAGTAAAAGTTAAAGAGCGTACAGCAGAGCTTGAGAAGGCTTACAACTCGCTGAAGGAAAGTGAGAAAGGTCTTGCTGAAGCCCAAAGAATGGCTCATATTGGAAACTGGAAATGGAATATTGTAACTAATGAGAAATACTGGTCTGATGAAATTTATCGCATTTTTGGACGTAGTCCTCAAGAATTTGAAGTGACTTACGATACATTTATAGGCTATATACATCCCGATGACAGAGACTATGTAGATAATACCACTAAGGAAGCTTTAAAAGGAAAGCCGTATAGCATTGATTTTCGGATTGTCTTAGCCGATGGAGAAGAACGTATAGTCCATGAAGAAGGAGAAGTTGTTTTTGACGAAAAAAATATCCCTATTCGAATGACGGGGACAATTCAGGACATTACTGAATTTAAGAAAGCAGAAGAGAAAATTCAGAGACTGGCGAATGCTGTAGAATCATCGAATGATGCTATTGTAACTGAGTCTCTTGACGGTATTATTACCAGCTGGAATAAGGCGGCTGAGCAGATTTATGGTTATTCGGCTGAAGAAATTCTGGGACAAAACGTATCAATACTTGAACCGGATAATGTTAAAGGGGAAATTAAGCAGTTTTCTGAAAAGATTAAACGGGGAGAAAAGATCCAGCATTACGAGTCTTCACGGTTAAAAAAAGATGGCAATCTTATAAACGTTTCAGTAACTCTTTCTCCGATTTTTGAAGCATCTGGAGAACTTGTAGCTCTCTCAGCTATTGTAAGAGATGTTACTGAGCGTAAGCGGGCGGAAGAGGCTCTGCGGGAAAGCGAGGCGCGCCTGCGCCGGTTTTACGAATCGGGGATGTTCGGCGTGCTTTTCTTTAATCTTGACGGCTCAATCACCGACGCCAACGACAAGTTTCTGGAGATAGTCGGTTACACTCGGGAGGACTTGCAGGCCGGACGGGTTAACTGGGACAAGATGACCCCACCGGAGTACCGTCTCCTGGAAGAGCAATGCATCGCGGAACTGAAAACCACCGGCGTGAAAGAACCTTACGAGAAGGAATACATCCGCAAAGATGGCTCTCGCGTACCTGTCATTCTCGGAATAGCTACCTTCGATCATTTGCGCCTTGAAGGCACAGCCTTTGTTCTCGACATTACCACACACAAGCAAGGAGAGCACAGGATAAGCAGATACTACAACATTCTTGAAGGAATCAACCGGATCTTCGGCAGTGTTGTGAGGGCCGAAACAGAAGAAGAACTGGGAAATGTGTGTCTATCTGTAGCCCTGGAAGTGACCGGCAGCCAAATCGGTTTCGTTGGTGAAGTAGGTGCCGGCAGGACGCTGCAAGGTATCGCAGTCAGCAACATGGAATGGGCTCGGAGCCTGATGTACGACAAGGCCGGGAATCCACGTCCTCTGGGTGACTTTGCCCTGCATGGTGTTTATGGCCATGTCGTTGACAGCGGAAAAAGCTTTTTTACTAATGATCCGCCGTTGCATCCCGACAGTAGCGGCCTGCCACACGTCCATCAACTGCTCATGTCATTTCTCGGCGTGCCACTTCTCTCCAATGGGAAAACGATAGGCTTAATTGCGGTCGCAAACCGTGAAGGCGGATACAGCTGCGAGCAGCAGGAAGATCTCGAAGCGGTCGCGCCGGCGGTGATGCAGGCTCTGCAGAGGAAAAGGGCAGAAATAGCTATGGCGGAAATGGATAGAATCCGGATAAAAGAAATACATCATAGAATCAAGAACAACTTGCAGGTAATCTCATCTTTGCTGGATCTTCAGGCTGAAAAGTTCCGGGATAAAAAGGTACTCGAAGCTTTCAGGGAAAGTCAAAGCCGGGTACTCTCAATGTCCCTTATCCATGAAGAGCTCTATAAAGGAGAAGGAACCGA
>MDTP02000144.1 GCA_001714685.2 Methanosarcina sp. Ant1
ATTACATAAGTATAGAATTATAAATTTTATGTAATGGTGTTACACTTACTTTTATCACTGGATTTTGGAACTGAGTCGATGAGTTTCACGGAGAATGGAATTATACATTCAAACCAAAGAATATGGTGAATTAATTAAATTATTTTGTGACGAGTCCTTAGTGCTGTGCTAAAGAATCAACGAATTTGCCATTAACAAAGGTCAATTATTATTGGACAGTTGACCCTTTAATAAAAAATAATTTTTATTTTTGGGGACATTTGCGGAATGTCGGATTCATTATTCCAAAATAAGGGACATTAACTAAAATGGCATAAGCTCTACTAATTAAATATTGAATTTACTAATTAAATGTACTAACTAAATATACTTTTTAATACACTAATTAGATGATTAGGCTAATATAAATAACAAAGCCAGTTTGTGTTTTCGAAAACAAACTGGCAGGATTTTTTACTCTGGTACCGGATACAATTTAGGCTTAAGCGCAGTCGAAAGACCTACACTATGAATCTCGTATCTATCCAGGAGTTGTCGCAGAGATTCACTGGTATAAGAGTCATCCACTCTTTATCATTCATCTATTCTTTAAAGAAACACGAGGTAATAATTAAGTGGAATCTTTTTTTGTTCTGTCATCCCTCGCACGTACGACAATTTTGCTTAATTCGCGCAGCCAAAGTACTGAACTTGCTACTGCTGCACAGAGCAGCCAATCATCAAGGCTTATACTCACGGTCGAAAATGCCTGTTGCAGAAACGGTACATAAACGACTGCAACCTGCAACATAAAAGACAGCAGAACTGCTCCCCACAGCCACTTGTTTGAGAAGATCCCGACAAACGCACTCTGCTTATCCGAACGCGCGTTGAAAACGACGAAAAGCGAATAGAGGACTACCGTAGTAAAAGCCATTGTCTGCGCATAAGGCAGGCTGCCTGAGCCTTCGACCAGACCCCCGGGTAAGCTGGAATCCAATATAAACAGCGTTCCCACTGCCATAATTGCACCTGTAAAAAGGTTGCCAGCCCACATACTCCGGGTAATTACGCCTTCCTCCCGTGGGCGCGGCGGTTCTCTCATTAGTCCCTCTTCTGCCGGATCAACACCGAGTGCGAGCGCGGGTGGGCCGTCTGTTATAAGATTGATCCACAGGATTTGCGTCGCCAGCAGCGGTAACCCTACACCGCCACCTTCTGTCATCAGCCCGATCACGTCCGCGAGCAGGATGCCGAAGAACATTATCATCACTTCCCCCATATTTGATGAAAGCAGGTATCGCAAAAATTTCCGGATATTGGAGAAAATTGCCCGCCCTTCTTCAACAGCCCCGACAATGGTTGCGAAGTTGTCATCTGCGAGCACAACGTCAGCTGCCTCTTTGGAAACGTCCGTTCCAGTAATGCCCATTGCCACACCAATATCTGCAGTCTTCAAAGCAGGCGCATCGTTTACTCCATCTCCCGTCATCGCCACAATCGCGCCTCCTCGTTGTAATGCATTCACGATCCGGAGTTTGTGTTCAGGGTTGACGCGCGCATAAACTGACACTTCCTGGACTGTCTTATCAAGTATTTCTTCCGGCATTTTCTGAAGTTCAGGGCCTGTGACAACCTTCCCGTAATTGGGAATACCAAGTTCTCTAGCAATGACTGAGGCAGTTTTGGGGTGATCCCCGGTAATCATCATCGGACGAATCCCTGCACCCATAGCGCGTGCGACAGCATCTTTTGCCTCTCTGCGCGGTGGATCAATCATGCCAATCAATCCCAGGAAGACGAGATCCTGTTCAACATTATCATCCCATTCTTCCTGTTTTAGCGCGTCCTTGGGTAGTGCACGGAAAGCGACTGCAAGAGTTCGTAACGCTTCACCGGCCAGTTCTTCATTCTTCGTTAAAATCTCCGTTCGCCGTTCGACAGTCAAAGGTTTGATCTCGTCTCCCACAAGCTCCTGCGTGCAGCGCGCAAGTAATACATCTGGCGCGCCTTTTGTGAAGGCGAGCAGACGTTCTTTTTGCTTGGAGTCACTGTGAACCGTACTCATCAATTTGCGCTCTGAGGAGAAAGGAACTTCCGCAATACGTACCAATCGTGCATTGAGTGCATCACCTTCCAGCCCGGCTTTGCGGGCCGCAACGATCAACGCCCCTTCGGTCGGGTCCCCAAGTACCGTCCAGCGCCCGTTGCGTTCATGCAACACTGCGTTATTAGCGCGATCAGCGGCTGCAAGCGCACGTACGAACTCAAACTGGAGTGAGCCATCGATTTCTCCTCCATCTTCTCGGCGCACTTCACCTTCAGGGGCATAACCCGTACCTTCTAAATTCACGCGCCCGCTCGCGGTAACAACCGCAAGTACAGTCATCTCGTTCTTCGTGAGCGTGCCTGTTTTATCGGAGGCGATAACATTTGCAGAACCGAGAGTTTCAACCGCCACGAGATGGCGTACAATTGCGTTTTTCCGTGCCATGCGCTGCACCCCGAGAGAAAGCACGACTGTAACTACCGCCGGCAAACTCTCAGGCACCGCCGCGACCGCTAGCGCCACACCTAAAATGAGCACGTCAAAAAGAGCTGAAAAACCGTTTACGTCTCTAACCAGGAGGATTGTTGTGATCATTACAATGGCGATAAGAACGACAACGAGCCCAAGTAGTTTGCCAACGCGGTGAAGTTCTTTTTGTAGCGGCGTAATATCTTCTGGCTCTTCTTTGAGCATTCTGGCAATGCGCCCCATCTCGGTCTGCATTCCAGTTGCTGTAACTACCGCACGTCCGTGCCCGTAAACGGCCGCTGTACCACTGAAGACCATGTTGTCGCGGTCGCCGAGCCCAACCTCTTCTGCAATCGGAAGCGCATCCTTTAAGACTGGCAAACTCTCGCCTGTCAGCGCCGCTTCAGCTGTTTGCATTGCGGTAGACTGAACCACACGCGCATCTGCTGGAACAGTGTTGCCTTCTTCGATAAGAATAATGTCTCCGGGCACTACTTCAGCTGCAGGGATACTCTGCCGTGTGCCGTCCCGAATGACGTTGGCGTGTGCCGCCGACATCTGCCGGAGCGCTGCCATTGCATCCTCGGCCCGTGCTTGCTGAATGTAACCCATGACTGCATTAAGAAGTACGACAGCGAAAATAGCGATCGCTTCGTAGGGCAATGCCGTATCGCGCTCATACAGCCATAAACCTGCCGAAATTAGGGTTGCAACAAGCAGCAGAATAACAAGTACATCCTGGAACTGCGCAAGGAATTTTCTCCATGCAGGCACAGGCTTTTCTGCCATTAATTCATTCTTTCCGTACCTGTTAAGCCGTTCCTGTGCCTCCTTTTCGCTTAAACCGCTTCGCATATCTGTGCCGAACGCGGCCAATACTTCATCAACTGGCTGCTGATAAGGAATTATATGATCTGTCTGAATTGTCATGGTATTCATCTTTAATCCTTTTTCTCTCACCTTCAAGATGCAATTTGTATCTTCTGTGAAGGAGTCTAGTGCCAAGCCAAAAAGCAGTTAGCAACAGCCAATATGCAAGCCTGCACAGGAACAACATAGCGAGGATGGCCAATACCAGTAACCAATACCAGTAACCAATACCAGTAACCTCAATATTAGTAACAACAATTAGGCAGACTCAGGCGGCCTTTACTTGCAACAGGACATTGTTAAATCTTAGAATGCTAAATCTTAGAATGCTAAATCTTAGAATGGTCACAACCAGGCGGCGTGTAGAATGCTTCCATGAGTTGTTTTGTCAGCCAACACGCAGTGCTCATAACATTCATCTATTGCTGGATATATATCATTAATGTATTGATGCTGAGTATATGCCAGAACCACCAGCTACAGAGCTTTATTAATCAGCTAGCCCGCCCAGTCAGTTACCATTAGGAAATTGAAGTTAAGTCATCCCCTCAAATTCTCTTTTTATTTTTATAAGCCTTTAATTTTTATAAGCCTTTATACTATAAGCCTTTATACTATAGTTCTCGAATAAATTATTTATTTTTAATCTACTTTTATAAAGTTTTAATTATATTTAAAAGGAAACATGAAATATATAGACTCAAAAGTTAAACTGATAACGGTAACATAAAACTTAAAGCTGGTAAATATTGGTTAAAGCTGGCAAAATTTGGGCTAAATCTTAATACTTATAACAGGTATCTCATTCTTTATTTTAATACCTATATTATTTTTGAATTCTGTATTTTTGAATTCTGTATTTTTGAATTCTGTATTTTTGATTTATAATATTTTATTAAGTATAAATTCTTATTATTCTTATAGGGGTATGCACTTTCGTATCATAATAAGGAAAATATCAGTACATTTGGGTTGAAAATATCAGTACATTTGGGGTGAAAAGATGAGTAAAATATTGTTGCAGCTTTGACTGGATTCCAGAAAAAAGAGTTATTTAGGACTCTACAGGCAGAAAGGGAAGTCCCAAGGATTGAATTTTGATCTGGATTGCTTTTCAACACCCAATTAAATTTAATAACTGGTTTACCACGTTTAATTTTAACGATAAGAAACGTTAAGGATAAGAAACTTTTAGGCATGTTGGAATTTGCCAGACTGGACTCTGTAGTTTCGGCTAATTTGAAACCAAATATTTAGCCGCATTTGAAATAATTCCTATTTTTAGTTGAAAAATGTGCTCCAAAATTTTTCCTGCATTAAAATCTCAACATGGAATAACAAATTATCTGAAGTGCGCAATAACAAGCAAGTGAGGATAAATAGAATACGATAAGTGTGATAAAAATAAATCTCGATTAAAATAAATTTCAATAAAAATAAATACCAGTCCGGAATAAAATATTAGAGGGTATATAAATTCAAGAGTATAATAAAATGGAATATTTGTGAAGAAATTGTAAAGAAAATAAAACGGAGCCGAAAAATGGATATTTCCCGCCTGTTAAACGAAATTAAAGCTTCCAACCGCTATGAAAATCAGATAGTTCATATCGAGGATATTCCTGCCAGGGAAGCTCTTTATGCATCCCTTGAATTAAAAAGGCAGGTAAAAGCTGCTCTTTCAGGAGTAGGGATCGAAGATCTGTACTCCCACCAGGTGGAGGCCATAGAGAAAATACGGGACGGAAAAGACATCGTGCTCTGCACGACCACAGCAAGCGGAAAGTCCCTCACTTACATGGTCCCTATTTTTGAAACCGTCCTCGACAACCCGAAAGTAACTGCACTTTATATTTCTCCTTTAAACGCCCTTGTAAACGACCAGTTAAAGGCCTTTGTGGAATTCGAAGAGACCCTTAAATCGGGGGCAGGGATAGCTCGCTATACAGGAGCCCTTAGCGAGGCCCAGAAAAGAAAAGTAAGGGACGAGAAGTCTAATATTGTTTTCACAAATCCTGAAATGGTTCACATGAGTTTTCTTGCCTGGCACCACCTCTGGAATCGCTTTTTCTCAAACCTCAGATTCATAGTAGTTGATGAGAGCCATTATTATAGGGGAGTTATAGGGAGCAATATGGCAAACCTGCTCAGGCGGCTTTTACGTGTGGCTGAATACTATGGGGCTTCTCCGCAGTTCATCTGTTGTTCTGCAACAATCGGAAACCCGAAAGAACATACAGAGACCCTTCTTGGACGAGAAGCAGAGGTAGTTGAGAATAACGGCTCTTCAAATGGCCCCCAGAAATTTGTGTTCTGGAACCCACCTCTTTATCTGAGCAACAGGGGCTGCACCTTAAGAAGAAGCAGCTTTTCTGAAGCTTCCTCTCTTTTTACCAGGTCTGTCCAGTCTGGGCTACAGACTCTCGCCTTTACCAGGTCCAGACAGGGAGTTGAACGGATGTACAAAAAATGCAGAGAACTTTTGAGGGACAGAAATCTCTCCAATGCTATCTGTTCGTACAGGAGTGGCTATTTTGACAGGGAAAGGGAAGAAATCGAAAAGAAAATGAATTCAGGGGAACTTCGTGGAGTCATTTCCACAAATGCCCTCGAACTAGGGATAAATATAGGAGGTCTTGATGCCTGTATTCTGGACGGCTACCCCGGAACGGTCATGAGCGCCAGGCAGCAGGCAGGAAGGGCAGGCAGGGGCGAAAATGAAAGCCTAGTTGTCTTGATTGCAGGCACAAACGCCCTTGACCAGTATTATATGAGAAATCCTGCTGACTTTTTTGCAAGAAGCAGTGAAAATGCAGTACTCAACCCTAAAAACCCTTACATCCTTGCAGGGCACCTGCTCTGTGCAGCAAAAGAAATTCCTCTGAAGGCATCCGATGAGAAATATTTCGGAAAAGGATATCCAAGGGTTGTGGAACTCCTTAAAGCCGAAGGCCTGCTTGCAGGTAATGAACTTAAGTATTCTACTGATCCTTTTCCGTACAAACATGTCTCCCTGCGGGGAATAGATAATAATACTTACTCCCTTCTTGCTTTTGAAAGGGAAAAGAGCTTCCCTATCGAAAAAGACATAGAAGAAACCCTGGCTTTTCGGGAGTGCTACCCGGGTGCAGTCTATATGCACAGGGGAGAACCCTACTACGTAAAAATGATCGACCATGAGAAAAAGGAGATTCATGCCGTAAAAACGCATGACACGTACTATACGAAACCCATGATCGATTCTTCAGTATTGGTGCAGGAAACCTATGCGATGAAGATTCTTTTACATGCCCCTGAAGTTGAAGTTGGGCTTGGAGAAGTAGAGGTAACGGATAGAGTTATCGGGTACAGAAAAATTCAGACTCACAGCAACGATATAATGAGTGTACACAACCTTGAAATGCCCCCGATAACCCTTCAGACAATGGCCCTCTGGCTGAAGCTTCCGGACAGGCTGCAAGAGATAATAGGAGAGCATAAACTGGATTTTGCAGGTGGAATTCATGCAGTTGAGCATGCAATGATTTCCATGTATCCTCTTCACCTGCTTGTGGACAGGAGCGATGTAGGCGGGGTTTCCACTCCATCCCATTCTGACCTTGAGGGCAAAAGTGGAATATTCATTTACGACGGGCACAAAGGTGGAGTTGGGTACGCAGAAAAAGGCTATGACCTGATAGAAATGGTACTGGACGGCACCCTAAAGGCAATCGAGAGCTGTCCCTGTGAAAGCGGCTGTCCGAGCTGCATACAGTCTCCAAAATGCGGAAACAATAACGAGCCCCTTGACAAGCATGCTGCAATCATGCTACTGCATGAAATCCTTGGAAAAGTCCCCTATATCCCACCTGAGAAAAAAGAAAAGCACCTTTCCGAAATCAAAGCTTCAAGGCCGGCTCCTGAAAAAAGAGATACAGAAGATGCTCTGAATAAGGTCAGGAGGCAGCTCAGACGGGAAACCATAAAGCAGGAATCCTCAGTAGAACAGGCAAGAAAGGATGAAAAAAAGGAAAAAACCTTCATTGCCACGGATGAACACGGAGGAATGATCGGAGTAGTCTCTGCCCCTGCCCCGGAAAAGGCTGCAGCAAAAATATTTCATCAAAAATTTAAGGGAGAAAAGAAAACTACAAGAGAAACCCCCCTTGAAATCCGTATCAGAGACCTTGGGGCTGGCAATGACTATCATTTCCATACCTGGATCGAAATTTCCGAAAGCATAGAAGACGTAGATAATGAAAGGGATGGAAAAAAGGCTGTGAATAAACTGATTATCAAGAAAGTAAAAACTGACGGGCGAGAGTAGCAGAGCAGAGCAGAGCAGGGAAGGAAAGGTAAGGGCCGGAAAAGTACTATTTTTACCTGTGATTCAATCAAGCACAGGTATCAAAACGTCAAGTATTTATTAATATGTTCCCGCTATTGATTTAGTACATTTTATTCAGAGGTTAGAATCGTGTGTAAAGAAGATAAAGCAGAAGCAGATAATAGTGAGAGTTGTGGTTTTGGAGTAATGGGAGAAATTATAAGAAACCTACAAAGAGAAGAAGAGGAATTAGAGCAAACAGTAACGTGCCTCAAAGAGGTTGCAGAAATCAATAAGACACAAGACCAGATAGAAATATTAAAGGAAATCAACGCAAGTCTAAAAGAAATCGCTGAGACACAGAGGGCAATCTTAGAAGAGATAAGGTACCAAAAGAGTTAACATTATTTCCCTAAACTAAATTTAAAAGCTAGACGTTTTTTGGATATAAAAAGTTAAGAAGTAGCATCGCGAAATAAGGTTGACTTCTAATTAACTTTATATCTATTATTATGTTGTGAATGTTAAAGTGTGAGTTAGTTGGCACTGTCAAAATAAACACTTGCATGCGGCAACCCCCAATCTAAACAGTTTATCCGGCTATTCAATTTTAAAGTGAAATGACGACCAAAATAAAGCATTTAAGACCTTTAAATTGAAAAGAAGGAATCCTTTTATTACTGAAAGTATTATCGTAAAGCCTGTAAAGGATGGGTATTCATGACCCTCCGCGCACTGATGTAATAATGAATTTTTACGTTCACCTGCAGAAAGTAAAAAGAGAGGATGTTAATTTCAACTGTCTTTTCATCCCCTCATAAGCAGCACTTTAATGCTGCCTTCTATCCTATCAAGCGTAACTTTGAGGCTTTCCATCCTTATCTCTCTCTATAGAGGAACACTCCAAGTAGCCCGATTATCCCGTAAATAATTTCGAATCCAGGCGTGCTTGTATTTCCTTTCTGCGCAGACGCCTGTTTAACATTTGCTGCAATATTGTTTTGTTCAATACCCTGAATGTTAGGTTTAGACTGTAATTCAGTTACAGCTTCTTTTTCTTTTGCCTTACCTGTTATTGCAAAGGGAGAGAATCCCTGGGTTTTAGCTGTGAAATACAGGTACGCGTCATCTTCCCCTGATGGCTTGGTTGAAAGCGGATTCCATTTTCCATCACTATATCTGTTGAGGGTTATAGAAGACTTGTCAATCTTTTGATCCTGTATCCAGGACTTTTCAACTTTGAAACATACAACCGCATTTTCGATATTATTTGAGGTTGCATACCCTCCGTTTCCAACCCAGACGTTCAAGGACTTATAGACCTCGTCAGAAGGCAACCCTGAAACCAGGGTGGATTTTTCTTTCAGCATCTCAACTATGGTCGTTGTCTTGCCAGCTGTCTTCTTTGAATCGAAACTCACATATACAACAGAAGTAGCGTTCCTGGGGAAATCAAACTTTACGGAGTTTCCGCTTTTGATGAACGCCTGTGAGATTTCTTTCACTTCAACATTTGTAGCAGGTTCAGGGGAACCGACTCCACTGCTTCCTCCGCTACTGCTCCCTCCGCTGGAACTGCTGTCTGCCAGCACAGTTATCATAGCATTTTTTGAGGCAGTTTCGTTTACATTGCTTACTATCAGATTGACTAAATAGGTTCCTGCTGAGAGATAAGTATGGTTTGGATTCTGCTCGGTTGAAGTAGCGCCGTCTCCAAAGTCCCAGTTCCATGCAGTTGCATTTTGCGATAGGTCTGTAAACTGCACATCAAGAGGAGCATAGCCGCTGACAAGATTGGAGCCGAAGTCTGCTACGGGGTGTAATGGTACAGGTTGTTCTGAAACATTTATTGTAGCTAACTTTGAATCTGTACCGTTTGCATTGCTTACTGTCTGAATATCGGTAGGAGTTCCTGTTGAGGAATAAATCTGCGTTTGATTCTGCTCGGTTGAATTAACTCCATCGTCAAAGTCCGAGTTCCGTGCAGTTGCATTTTGCGATAGGTTTGTAATCTGCACATTATGGGGGGCATAACCCTCGGTGGCATTACTGCTGAAATTAGCAATAGATACTTTCGTTTCCTCTTCTGAGATAATATTCATATAGATATCAGAGTTTCCATTGCGATAATCCTGATATACAATCCTGTCAGCGTCGATAACTGGACTATATGCCGATCCACTGGTGGTGACCTGAGTTTCCTTCTTAGTAGAGAGATTGTACATGTATATATCGGGGTTTCCATTTAGAGAATCTTGATATATTATCCTGTCACCGTCGATAACAGGACTGTATGCTGATCCACTGGTAGTGATCTGAGTTTTCTTGGAAGTTAAAAGATTATACATGTAGATATCGGTGGTTTCATTGAGAGAATCTATCCACACTACCCTGTCACTGTAAATAGCAGGATATGTTGCGGATCCACTGTTGGTGATCTGAGTTTTCTTGGAAGTAGAGAGATCGTATATGTAGATATCCCATTTCCCGTTACGATAATTCTGCCACACTATCCTGTCATCGAAGATAGTGGGATTATATGCTAATTCATTTGATCCGCTAGTAGTGATCTGAGTTTTCTTGGAAGTAGAGAGATCGTACATGTAGACATCGGAGCTCTCATTGCGCCTATTCTCCCAGACTATTCTGTCACCGTAGATAGCAGGATTATGTGCCGATTCATTGGTAGTGATCCGAATTTCCTTCTTAGTGGGTATATTGTACATGTAGATATCGAAGTTTCCATTGCGAGTATCCTGCCACACTATTCTGTCACCATAGATAGAAGGATGCCCCCATACTGACCCTTTGGTAGTGATCTGAGTCTCCTTAGAAGTAAAGAGATCGTGCATATAGATATCAGAAGTTCCATTGCGAGAATCCTGATACACTATCTTATCACCGTTGATAGCAGGACAAGATGCTGATCTGTTAGCAGTAATTTGAGCTTCAGTGATTGTAGGTGAAACACTTTGTACACCATATGCCGATGCCACAGATGAAACGAGAATCAAAAATAAAGCAAGAGCTGTTAAAGCTAAAACTATTGAACACGATTTTTTCTTAGTTTTCATTAATGTGTCCTCCGATCTTTAGTTTTCGGACAGTATGACAATATACAAACATAATAAAAATAAAAAACTGTTGAATGTCAATAATGATTACAGCATCAAAAAATTTAAACATATCTATTGGAATTTTGGCTTTACAAAAATCCTTGAATTTGATATAAGTTACCCAGCTAGAGTTAGATGATGAGGATTTGCGTAAAAATGCTAAGATATCGAGAAACAAAAAGTAAAAGAAACATCTTGAAAATTTAGAATAATTTAAAAACGCGAAATTGAAATAATTAATTCAGCCCTGTAGGAAGACTCGAAAATTAGGGAATTCTCCTGCCTGCTGGCAAGAGTAGAAGGATAACAGGACTACAAGGAAGCATTAAAGAACTATTTGTCATCGGTTAATGAATTTTATGCACAATTTCGAATACTCCGTGTAGCGGTTTTCCTACTTGAATGTTAGATATATAGCATAAAAATGACACTTTTTGACTTTTTAAACCTTAACAGGATCCAAATGGTTCAGTCTATTCTCTCTCTTTAAAAGGCCTATGCTTGCTTTTCCTGTCACTTGCTTGGAAAGAGAAGAATAATAGTTTTTTCGCTGGCTTACTTATTCGGTACTTTTTTCTTAAATACGGAGGTTCAATCAGGATTGGTTTTATAAATTAACTTGGACAGTTGATGGTTTTAGGGATATTGGAAGAAGGAGTGAAATATCAGGGACTAAGGTTAAGTTGTTCCTAACCATAAACCTATTATTTAATTGTGAATGTTTGGACGTGGGTTCACCTGTACAGATTGCTTTTGTTACTTCCTTCATTATGTAATGACACACGGGCTGCAAATCAGAATTATGCAGGCACATCCCGTCTATCCTGTGAAGCTTGCGCCTTTCTTTGGTAAATAGTAAGGAAGCTAATTTCAATCAATTTTAGAGGCTCTGTGTGAGTTGTAAGTATGACCAGG